>DATAEU010000021.1:0-8790 GCA_036257835.1 Actinomycetota bacterium
CGTGGGTGAGCTTGAGGGCGCGCTCCGCGCCAGGCGTGACGGCGGCGGCCGGGCGTTCGTCCCGTACGTGACCGGGGGCCTGCCGGGCGTCGACGCGGAGCTCCTGCGCGGCCTCGAGGCGGCCGGCGCCGATGCGCTCGAGGTCGGCATCCCGTTCTCGGATCCGGTCATGGACGGCGGCGTGATCCAGGAGGCGTCTCGCCTGGCGCTCGAGGCGGGGGCGACGCTCGAGGGCGTCCTCGGCAGCATCAAGGAGTCGGGGCTCACGATCCCCGTCGCCGTCATGACCTATCTGAATCCGGTCTATCGCCGCGGGTTCGATGCGTTCCTCGGCGAGGCGACGGCGGCCGGCGTGCGCGGTGCGATCGTCCCCGACCTGCCCGTCGACGAGTCGGACGAGTGGCGTTCGCTCGCGGCCGAGGCCGGCGTCGACGCCGTCATGCTCGCCGCGCCGGGATCGTCGGAGGACCGGCTCCGCGCCATCGCGACGGCCTCGCGCGGCTTCGTCTACTGCGTCGCGACGTACGGCGTGACCGGCGTGCGCGAGCGGCTCGCGACCACGGCGGAGGATCTGGTGGCGGCGATCCGCCCGCTCTGCGACCTGCCGCTGCTGGTCGGCGTCGGGATCGGCACGCCGGCTCTCGCCGCCGCGACCTGCCGGTTCGCCGACGGGGTCATCGTCGGGAGCGCGCTCGTCCGCCGGCTGGTTGAGGGGGACCGCTCGGCTGCGCTCGCCGAGGCCGGTGCGTTCCGCGCCGCGATCCCGACCGGCTGAGGACCCTCCGCGTCGGCGTCATCGAGCGCCCTCGAGCTCGCCGGTGGTTACCCCTGGCTTTCGCCCGCGGCCCTCGATGTGATAGGTAGCACCGTGCGCCGGCCCGGTAGGGCTCGGGCGACGCAAGGCACGTGAGGTTCGGACCGGTCGAGGACCGGCCCGGAGAGGGGGACGCATGGCGGGCAGACGTATCCGGATGTGGCTGGCTCCGCTGGCCGTGCTGGCGGTCATCACCGCCGCATGTAGCAACAACAACAACGGCGGCGGAGGAGGGGGCGGCGGCAGTTCGGCGCCGGCGCAGAAGATCGACGTGACGGTCTACGCACAAGGCGCGTGGACGGGGCCGTACAACTACCTCGTCATCCCGTCGATCCAGGGCGGCAAGCTCAAGGCGAAGGAGCTGAACGCCGACCCGTCGTTCCCGGCGACGATCACGGTCGGCCAGGCGGACACGCAGGGGAGCGGCGACCAGGCACCGCCCGTCGTCCAGAACGTGATCAGCGATCCGAACACGGTCGCGGTACTCGGACCGGCGTTCTCCGGCGAGAGCTTCGCCTCGGGCGACAGCTACGAGCAGGCCGGCATCCCGTTCGTCACGCAGTCGGCGACGAACGCCGACCTGTCGAAGCAGGGATGGACCTACTGGTACCGCACCGTCGCCGGTGACATCCTGCAGGGCGGCGACGACGGCAAGTTCATCGCACAGGTCCTGAAGTCCAAGAAGCTGTTCCTCGTCAACGACAAGGAGGCGTACGGCCAGGGCCTGACGGACCAGGTGAAGAAGACCGCGACGGCCGCCGGCGCGCAGATCGTCGGCGAGGAGGGCGTCGCGGGCGGCACCGACGACTGGTCGGCCGTCATCTCGCAGGTGAAGGCCTCGGGCGCCGACACCGTCTTCTTCGGTGGGTACGACGCCGACTTCGCGAAGTTCGTGAAGCAGGGCAAGGACGGCGGCCTGAACGTCAACTGGATGTCCGGCGACGGGTCGGTCTCGAGCACGTTCCTCGACAGCGCCGGCTCGGCCTCCGATGGCGTGTACCTGAGCATCGCCTCGAACCTCGGCGGCGACTTCGCGCAGAAGTACAACCAGGCATACGGCTCGAAGGCCTCGACCGTTCCCGTGTATGCGGCCGAGGGGTACGACGTCATGGGCATCATCGGCGCGGGCATCAAGTCGGCGATCGACGGCGGTGCGACTACGCCGGAGGAGATCCGCTCGGGCATCAAGGATTATCTGGACGGCCTGACCGTGGACAGCCCGTACCACGGCACGGCCAAGGACATCGCGTTCACGCCGGAGCACGAGCTGACGGCGGCGAACGAGGACACCCTGCTGTTCTTCTACCAGGTGAAGAACGGACAGGTGACGCAGCTCGGGGACGCGGCAGCGATCCTCGGCGGCTAAAACGGATCGGATCGGGACGGGGGCGGGCCCACGGGCCTGCCCCCGTTCGCGCACGAGGGACCGCTAGCCGCCTATGACCTGCGTCACCAACGTCGTCGACCAGTTCTGGGACCAGACGCGCAACGGGCTCACGCTCGGCGCGATCTACGCGATGCTCGCGCTCGGCTACACGATGGTCTACGGGGTGCTGCAGCTGATCAACTTCGCGCACTCCGAGATCTTCATGATCGGAACCGTCGTCACGCTGTACGCGATCCGGAACTGGTTCGGCCTCAGCGAGCCCGTCGTCGGCATCGGGCTGGTCCTCGTCATCATCGGAGTGCTGATCCCGGCGATGCTCGCCTCGGGCGGCGCGGCGGTCCTGCTCGAGCGGCTGGCGTACCGGCCCCTGCGGCGGCGGGGCGCGCCGCGGCTCTCGTTCCTGATCAGCGCCATCGGGGCTTCGCTGTTCATCCAGTACCTGTTCGTCCTCATGGACGGTAACCACTACATCCTGTTCGTCCGCCTCCCGGCGATCCTCGGGCCGTCGCCGGCGCCGATCCCGGACGTCTGGACGACGCACACCGTCTTCACGCTGTTCGGCACGAACTGGACGAACAAGCAGCTCTCCGTGATCCTCGGTGCCGTCGCGATGCTGTTCGTGCTCGATCGGTTCGTCCGGACCACGCGCCTCGGCCGGGGGATCCGCGCCGTGGCGCAGGACCCCGAGGTCGCCTCGATGATGGGCGTGAACATCGACCGGATCGTCGTCACGACGTTCTTCGTCGGCGGCCTGATGGCGGGGGCGGCCGGCGTGATGTACGTGCTCGTGCTCGGCGTTCCCGCGTTCTGGTTCATCGGGTTCATCCCGGGCATCAAGGCGTTCACGGCGGCGGTGCTCGGCGGGATCGGCAACATCCGCGGGGCGATGCTCGGCGGGATCCTGCTCGGCATGGTCGAGGCGTACGCCGTCCCGTGCTTCGGCGCCGACTGGATCGACGTGACGGCGTTCGCGGTGCTGGTCCTGGTGCTGCTGTTCCGGCCGACCGGCCTCCTCGGCGAGCAGGTGCACAACTAGATGCCGGACGAGGGGGTCCGCACGGCGATGGACCGGCGTCAACACCGCGTCGCACGCCGTCGGGCCGCTCGTGCCCGGCGACAGCAGCTGTCGGCGACCCTCGCTCGCCAGCGCGCGGTCGTCGCCCGCCCGATCCGCGACATGACCGAACCGGCGATCGAGAGCTACCGAGCCGTCGTAGCGGCGATCCGCGCCCGGCGGCGGTGGACCTACCCGGTGCTCGCCATCGCGGCGATCGCGGTCGCAGCCGTGCTCCCGTTGTTGCCCACGTGGTTCACCCTGCCGCTGTGGATGGAGCAGGGGTTGAACGGAGCGGCGCTCGCGCGGTTCGCGCTCTTCGCGCTGTTCGCGCTCGGGCTGAACGTCGTCGTCGGGTTCGCTGGGCTGCTCGACCTGGGCTACGTGGCGTTCTGGGCCATCGGTGCCTACACGGCGGCGATGCTCACCGGGGCCGCCAAGTACTCGATCGCCGTGAGCAACGGCACGGCCAGCCTCGCCGACAAGCCGACGTGGGCCGGGTGGATGTGGTTCATCATCCCGGTCGCGCTGCTCGTCGCCGTCATCGCGGGGGTCGTGCTCGGCTCGCCGACGCTCCGCCTGCGCGGCGATTACCTGGCGATCGTCACGCTCGGTTTCGGCGAGATCGTCCGGATCTTCGCGAACAACATGACGAGCCTGACCAACGGCCCGCGCGGCAACCAGTCGATCCCGCACCCCGCGCTGTACCTCCCCGGGCGGGACCTCGTGTGGGGGATCTTCACGGACAACAAGTACTACTGGCTGTTCCTCTTTTTCGTGATCCTGTGGATCGTCGCGATCACGCTGCTCGACCGGTCGCGGATCGGGCGCGCGTGGGTCGCCATCCGGGAGGACGAGATCGCCGCGGGGGCGATGGGCGTTCCCGTCGTCCGGATGAAGCTTGCGGCGTTCGCGATCGGCGCGTGCACGGCGGGCGTCGGCGGCGTGATCTACGCAGAACAGGTGAACTTCATCAACCCGCCGACGTTCACGGTGATCCAGTCGATCCTGATCCTGTCGATGGTCGTCATCGGCGGGATGGGGTCGATCCCGGGCGCGATCCTCGGTGCCGCCCTCGTGGCGCTGCTGCCTGAGGTGTTCCGGAGCTTTTCCGACTACCGGTTCTTCGTGTTCGGCTTCGCGCTCGTCGTCGTGATGGCGTTCCGGCCGCAGGGGCTGATCCCGTCGCGGCGGCGGAAGCTCGAGCTCTCCGGTCACGTGCGCGAGGACTCGCTCGGTGACCTGATCACGGCCGACGAGGACGAGGAAGCGGACGCGTGACGGCGCTCCTCGAGGCCCGCTCGGTCACCAAGGCGTTCGGCGGCCTGCTCGCGCTGGCGAACATCGACCTCACGGTCGCGACGGGCGAGATCGTCGGCCTGATCGGACCCAACGGCGCCGGCAAGACGACGTTCTTCAACCTGGCCACCGGGATGAGTCCGCCGACCTCGGGCGACCTGCTGTTCGAGGGGCACGACCTCCTGTCGGCATCGCGGCTCGGCGGCCTGCGGAGGCGGCGTCGACGGCCGTTCGAGATCACTCGCGCCGGCGTCGGCAGGACGTTCCAGAACATCCGGCTCTTCCCGAACATGACGTCGCTCGAGAACGTGATGGTGGGCGTCGACGCGCATCACCGCCAGTCGGTCGTCGACGCGATCCTGCGGACGCCGCGTCATCGCCGCGAGGAGGGTGAGGGCCAACAGCGCGCCGAGGAGCTGCTGGAGTTCGTCGGCATCCACCGCCTCGCCAACGAGCTGGCAGGAAACCTATCGTACGGCGACCAGCGCCGCGTCGAGATCGCGCGGGCGCTCGCGACGCGGCCGAAGCTGCTGCTGCTCGACGAGCCGGCGGCCGGCATGAACCCCACCGAGAAGCGCGCGCTCGTCGAGCTGATCTCGACGATCCGGAACCAGGGCGTGACGATCCTGATCATCGAGCACGACATGAAGGTCGTGATGGGGATGTCGAACCGCGTTGTGGTGCTGGACTACGGCCGCAAGATCGCGGAGGGGCCGCCGGCCGAGGTGCAGCACGACCGGGCCGTCGTCGAGGCGTACCTCGGCGCCACGCCGAGCGCGGACGGCGACGGCGACGGCGTCCACGACGAGGCCGCCACCGACGACGGCGCGACCGATGGCTGACACCCTCCTCGAGCTGGAGGACGTCCGAGTCCGGTACGGCGGGATCGAGGCCGTCAAGGGGATCTCGCTCTCGATCCGTGAGCACGAGACGGTGACGCTGATCGGCGGCAACGGCGCCGGGAAGACGACGACGCTGAAGACGATCTCCGGGGTGAAGCGCCCGGCGACCGGGGCCATCTCGCTCCACGGCGAGCGGATCGACGGCCTCCTGGCCGACGAGATCGTCGACCTCGGCGTGTGCCAGGTGCCCGAGGGACGCCGGATCTTCCCGCGGATGACCGTTCTCGAGAACCTCCACATGGGGGCGTTCACGCGGCGGGACCCCGGGGGGGTGCAGCAGGATCTCGACCGGGTGTTCGCGCTGTTCCCGTTGCTTCGCGAGCGCCGGCGCCAGCCGGGCGGGACGCTCTCGGGCGGCGAGCAGCAGATGCTCGCGATCGGCCGGGCGCTGATGGCGCGCCCCTCGCTGCTGATGCTGGACGAGCCGTCGCTCGGCCTCGCCCCGATCATGGTCGAGCGGATCTTCGAGCTGTTGCGGGAGATCCGCGATCAGGGCATCACGATCCTGCTCGTCGAACAGAACGCACAGATGGCCCTGCAGCTCGCGGATCGCGGCTACGTGCTCGAGTCGGGCGAGATCGTGCTCGAGGACCGCGCCGACGCGCTCCTCGGCAACGACGCCGTGCGCAAGGCGTACCTGGGTGAGGGCTGAACCGAACCCGGTGCCGGGGGCGGGATTCGAACCCGCACGCGCTTTCGCGCAATGACTTTTGAGGCCATCGAGTCTGCCAGTTCCTCCACCCCGGCGTGCGCCCGAGTCTAACGGCGGCCGGAGCCCCGTCCGCGTCCCGGAAACCGCTTCGTACACTTGGTCGCCGCCTCCTCCGGGAATCCCAGTCACGTGACCGTCCCGACCCGCCGAACCGCCGCCGCGGTGCTGCTCGCCCTCGTGGCCGCCGCATGCACCGGCGGGACGACCCCGGAGCGGACGACGGCGCCGCCTACGAGCCCCGCCCGGGCGGTCCTGTCCGAGCTCACGATCGCGTTCATCGAGAACCTCGCGCCCGACGGCGCCGCCCAGCGCGTGGCGCCCGCGTTCCAGGGGGCGAGGCTTGCCGTCGACGGCGCCGCGCTCCGCGGCGCGCTCAAGGCCGGCGTGAGTATCGTCCCGTTCGATACGGCAGGGACGGCCGAGGGTATCGCCGCCGTCGCCGCGCGGATCGCGGCCGATCCGACGGTCGTCGCGGCCATCGTCGCCCCGCAGCTCACCGGGCAGGTCGCCCTCGGCGACCGGCTCGACGCTGCGGGCGTCCCGACCATCTCCCTGTCGACCCTCGGCCCCGCGCTGCCGGAGCAGGGGTGGACGGATTGGCGCCGCGCCGTCCCCGACATCGACCGCGAAGCGATGGTCATCGTCGACGCGCTGCGCGAGGTGATGGGAGAGCGGCGCACGTGCCTGCTCGGGGACGGGTCGCCCCCGTCGATCGCCCTGATCCACGCGGTCGTCGGCGCGCTTCAACGGCGTCCGGCGCTGCGGCTGGCGCTGCCGGACACCGTTCCCGACGACCCCAGCGTGATCGCCGCGATCAAGGGTGCCGGTTGCCGCTCGGTCGTGTGGGGCGGGACGCCGACGGCGGCAGCCCTCCTTCGGGTCGCGCTCGTCGAGAACGGACTCCGCGCCGTCCGGATCCTCGGCGGGGAGAGCCTCAAGGACGCGAGCTACATCACGACGGCGGGCCCGCGCGGCCGCGGGACGATCGCCGTCTGCCCATGCGTCGACCTGTCGACCTCGACCGATCTGCGCGCGCAGCGCTTCATCCAGGACTACCAGTCTTCGTTCGGCGTTCCGCCCGGGCCGTTCGCGGCAGAGGGGTGGGACGTCGCCCACATGATCCTCGACGCGATCTCGAGCGGCGCGAGCGCCCCGGGAGAGGTGGGGGCGGCGCTGGCCCGCACGTCGACCTTCTCCGGCCTCGCTCGCGGCTATTCGTTCGCACGGAACGGCTCGCTCGAAGACCAGGCGGGCGCGGTCCGCGTCTACCGGGACCAGGGCGTCCGATGGATCGTTGACGGTCTTCCCACGCGCGCCTCCGGGTGAGGGCGCTCCTGCATTGCCCAGAAACACCCACCCTCCTATAGTGCGGACCCTGAGGGCGCGGGATCGATCTCGCCCTCGGCGAAGGAGGGGAAGATGCACAGAGGGAGATTCCTGCTCATCGCCGTCGGCCTGTCGGCGTTCACGCTGATCGCCTCGGCGTGTGCCAACAGCAACACCGGCGGCTCCTCGGGCGGCGGCTCGACGTCGAGCGCTCCTGCGGCCAACACCGTCTGCGCCTCGGTCGACACCTCGGGCACGGACCTGCTCGCGAGGATCTGCAAGCAGGGCGCGATCCGGGTTGCAACCGATCAGAAGTACAAGCCGCAGTCGTGGTACGACGTGAAGACCGGCGAGTGGAAGGGCTTCGACGTCGACGTCGCGCGCGAGGTCGCCAAGCGCCTCGGCGTGACGGCCGACATCAACCACCAGGACTGGGAGGTCATCACGGCCGGATCCTGGAACGACCGCTGGGACATCAGCGTCGGGTCGATGACGGACACGGTGCCGCGCGAGAAGCTCTTCTCGTTCACGCCGCCCTACTACTACACGCCGGCAGGCTTCGCGGTGTACAAGACGAACACGTCCGTCCAGGACGTCACCACGGATCTCGACGGCAAGAAGATCTGCGTCGGCGTCTCGACCACGTACGAGGACTACCTGAAGGGCGACCTGGTCCTCGGCGGCACGGCCCCGCCGTTCCAGTTCGTGGTCGACAACCCGGACATCGTCACGTTCACCACGGACACGGACGCCCTCGACGAGCTCGCGCTCGGGGACGGCGTGCGGTGCGATGCGGCGATGACGGCCACGCCGACGATCCAGGCCTACGTCGATGCCGGCGGCAAGGTGAAGAGCGTCGGCGACCCGATCTACTACGAGCCGCTCTGCATGGCGTTCGACAAGAACGACCCCGTCGACAACAAGAGCCTGGTCGACGCCGTCAGCACGATCGTCGACGACATGCACAGCGACGGCACCCTCACCGACCTGTCGATGAAGTGGTACCACACCGACCTCACGAGCACCTCGGCGAGCGGGGCGAGCGGCTCCAGCAGCGCGAGCGGGTAGCCACTCGGGGCCGGGCGTGGGTCGCACGATCAGCGAGACGAGACAGGGAGCCGGGGAATCCCGGCTTCCTGCCTATTCGGCCGAGGTGCCACGCGGGTCCACCTTCCAGCTGATCGCGGCGTGGCTCCTGCTGGCCGAGGGTGGCATCGGGCTCATCTTCGCGCCCGTCATCGTCTACTCGACGCCGACGAACATCTCGCCCAGCCGGATCCTGTCGTTCCTCGCGTG
>DATAEU010000042.1:0-22197 GCA_036257835.1 Actinomycetota bacterium
TCGGATGGCGTTGGCGCAAGACCGGACGCCACGTCGAGCCGCCGCGAGCGCGCGCTCGCGCGCCAGCATCCGTGCATCGAAGCGAACGCGGAAACCCTCGGCGAGCTCGTCGAGGTCCACGCGCCGGTCAGGCGTTGGCGCCGAGTTCGGTGGCGCGGTGTACGACGATCGTGGCGAACTCGTCCGCGGCGAACGTGCCGAGGCCGTTCAGCGACGGCCGGGTCCGGCCAGCCGCGTCGCTGGCGTACCGCTCTCGCACGGGCCGCGGCCGCTCCGGAACGCGCTGCACGGCGTCGGCGCGCTGCACGGGGGTCTCTCGACGCTGCTTCATCGACAGCAGCATCCACACGTAGGCGCCGAGCAGCGTCGCGAGCACCGCCGTGACGTACCAGACGGGCCGGAGCGGCGGGACGAGGCCGATCATGAAGGACAACCCGATGGTCTCGAGGAAGAAGACGAAGACCTTGCGTCGACGGTCGCGTGCTCGGGCCTCGGCTCGAGCCCGGGGTCCGAGGAGCGGGACGCCTTTCTTCGGCGTCACGATCCAGCGGCCCTGACCGCTCCAGTCTGTCTCCGCCAGCAGATCCATGCCCCGTCCGAAGTCCTCCACGCTACGGTTCGGCGACCTCCGCCTCCCCGTTGCCAGGAGGAGCGCGACCCAGAGTATGCCCAAGGCCGCCAACGTCAGCCAACCCATCCCTTAGCCCTTCCTGCCTGTGGACGCCCCGGTTTTCCACAAGATGTGGGCTGGGTCGTGACGGTACCACTACATGTAGCGCGGTCCAATCACATCCGTGTGATTTTCGGCCCTTTGGCCATGGCCTTCGACCGAGGCCGGACGGCTACGAAGCGGTGTAGTCACCCGACTTGCCGCCGGATTTCCGGAGCAGCCGAAGGCCGTCGATCCGCGCCGCGCGGTCGAACTCCTTGGCCGTGTCGTACAGGGAGAGCGCCGCGACGGCGGCCGCCGTGAGCGCCTCCATCTCGACGCCGGTACGGTCCTTTGCGCGGACGGTCGTCTCGACGCGGATCGTGCCGGCCGCGGCATCGGGCTCGACGCGGACCTCGGCGCCGGTGATCGCGACCGGGTGGCAGAACGGCAGCAGGTCCGGCGTCCGCTTGACGCCCATCACGCCCGCGATACGCGCCGCCTCGATCGGGTCGCCCTTCCGGGTCCCGGCGACGAGGTTCTCGATCGCCTCTCCCCGCATCGTGACGACGACCTCGGCCACGGCGACCCGCTCGGTCTCGTCCTTGGCGCCGACGTCGACGATGCGGGCGACGTTCGGCGTGTGCGGCCGGCTCATGTCAGCCATCGGTCGATCGGAACAGCCACACGTGGACGTCCTCGCCGGCTGCGGCACGCTCGACGCCCGCGGGAACGATCGCGAGACCGTTCGCGCGCGAGACGGTCGCGATGAGGTTCGAGCCGCGCCCGCCCGTGGGCGTCGCCTCGTAGTCGCCATCGTGGCCGGGCCGGACGACCACGCGGGCGAACTGGGCCTTGCCGCGCGGACCGACGACCTCATCGGTGAGGCGCGCGCGCACCTCGGGCCGGAACAGATGCTTGCGACCCATCATCTTGAGCAGCGCCGGCCGGATGAACACCTCGAAGCTCACGAACACGCTGACCGGGTTGCCCGGGAGGCCGAAGTACGGCTTGCCCTCGACGTGGCCGAACGCCTGCGGCATCCCGGGCTGCATCGCGACGCGGTAGAAGTCGACCTCGCCGCGCCGGAAGAACGCCGCCTTGACGACGTCGCGCTCCCCCACCGAGACCCCGCCCGACGACACGAACGCGTCGGCCTGGACGAGGTGGTTCAACACCATCTCCCTGAACGCGTCCACGTCGTCGGGAACGATCCCGGCGAGCACCGGGGCCGCGCCCGCCTCGCGGAGCGCACCGAACAACAGGTACGCGTTCGAGTCGCGAACCTGGCCGAACTCGGGTGACTGCGTCGGCGGGATCAGCTCGTCGCCGGTCGAGAGCACGACCACGCGCGGCCGCGGATGGACCAGCGGATGCGAGGCGCCGGCCGTGGCGAGCAGTCCCATCTCCGGCGCGTCGAGGCGCCGTCCCGCGCGAACGAGCGGCTCGCCCGTCCGCGCGTCCTCGCCGCTCGGACGGACGTGGCGGCCCTCCGGGTTGCCTGCGCGGATCCGCACGGTGTCCCCGTCGAGGTCCGCGTTCTCGATCGGCACGATCGTGTCGGCACCGGCCGGGATCGGCGCGCCGGTCGCGATCCGGACGGCTTCCCCGCCGCCGACGGTCGCCTCCGGGCGATGCCCGATCAACGCCCGGCCGACGACGCGAAGCACGACCGGCTCCGAGGGCGTGGCGGGCGCGACGTCCGTCGAGCGCACCGCGAAGCCATCCATGGCCGACGAGGCGAAGTCGGGGATGTCGCGCTCGGCGACGACGTCCCGGGCGAGGACAGAACCGTGCGCCTCCTGCAGCGGCAGCTCGAGCGGCGAGAGGGGATGGATCGACGCCAGGAGGCGTTCGCGCGCCTCCTCGACCGACAGCAGACCCTCGCCGCTGTCGTGATCGTGCACCTGGACCGCCATGCGCGGGAGTGTATCGACCGGCCGCCGAAGGCCGGGGATTCGGGGATGAAGAAGACTAGACGAGCTTCTTGCGCTGCACGAGGTCGGCCAGGTACCGCCTCAGGTCCTCGCCGAGGTCCTCGCGATCGATCGCGAGCTCGATCGTCGCCTTGAGGTAGTCGAGCTTGTTGCCCGTGTCGTACCGGCCCTCGTCGAACGTCCACGCGTAGACGGCCTGCTCCTGGGCGAGCAGGTTGATGGCGTCGGTGAGCTGGATCTCACCGCCCTTGCCCGGCTCGGTGTCGCGCAGGCAGTCGAAGATCTCGAAGGTGAGGACGTAGCGGCCGATGGCCGCGAGGTTGGACGGCGCATCGTCGGGCGAGGGCTTCTCCACGATCGACTTCACGCGAGCGAGCCGGTCCTCGACGAACTCGGGCGTGATCGCCCCGTAGAGGCTGATCTCATCGAGGCTGACCTCCATCGCGGCCAGGCAGCTCCGGCCGTAGTGCTCGTAGACGCGGAGCATGTCGTGCAGGAGCGTGCTCTCCGGCGCCATGATGTCGTCGCCGAGTAGCACGGCGAAGGCCTCGCCGGCGACGAACCCCTCCGCGAGGGCGACGGCGTGCCCGAGGCCGAGCGGATCGCCCTGGCGGATGTAGTGGATCGTCGCCATCTCCGAGATCTCGCGGACCTCCTTCAGCTCGTCGAACTTCCCCCTGGCCTCGAGGTAGTGCTCGAGCTCGATCGAGCGGTCGAAGTGGTCCTCGATCGATCGTTTGCCGCGTCCCGTGACGATCAGGATGTCCTCGATGCCGACGCGAACGGCCTCCTCGATCACGTATTGGATCGCCGGCTTGTCGACGACGGGGAGCATCTCCTTGGGCTGCGCCTTGGTCGCGGGCAGGAAGCGGGTCCCGAGTCCCGCGGCGGGGATGACGGCCTTGCGGACCTTCATGCGAGCACTCCGGGACAAGGGTTCGGAAGCATACCCGGAGCCCGTCCGGGCGCTCCAGCCGTGGCCCGCCTCATGGCGTCCCCCTCCAGGTCGTCGGCCGGCGGAGGATTCCCCCGCTCGCGCGACGGGAAACGGCCGGCGTCGGGAGTGCCGTTACCATGGATGCGTCATGCCGACCTACGAGTACGCGTGCACGCGGTGCGGACAGCACGTCGAGGTGTTCCAGCGCTTGTCCGAGGAGCCGCTCACGACGTGCGGCGCCTGCGGCGGTCCGCTCCGCAAGGTGTTCCACCCGGCCGGCATCGTCTTCAAGGGCTCCGGGTTCTACGCGACCGACAGCCGATCGAAGCCCACGCCGACGTCGTCGGACAGCAAGCACGACGAGAAGAAGGGCCAGAAGAGGGGCGAGAAGAGGGGCGAGAAGAAAGACGCCGCGGCCTCGAGCACGTCGACCGACGCGTCCTCCTCATCGTCGTCCTCCTCCTCGTCGTCCACGGACGGCGCAGGCGCGCCGCCGTCCGGCGGGGAGAAGGCCTCCTGAGCTCCGCGGAGATCGGCGTCTTCGGCGGCTCGGGGTTCTACTCGTTCCTCGACGGGACCGAGACGATCGACGTGGAGACCCCGTACGGGACGCCGTCGGCGCCGCCGGTGGTCGGCGAGGTCGGCGGGCGGCGGGTCGCGTTCATCCCGCGGCACGGTGTGAAGCACGAGTTCCCGCCGCACCGGATCCCCTACAAGGCCAACCTGTGGGCGATGAGGGAGCTCGGTGTGCAGCGGATCGTCGGGCCGAACGCGTGCGGCTCGCTCCAGCCCCACGTCAAGCCGGGTGAGTTCGTGATCTGCGATCAGCTGGTCGATCGCACGCGCGAGCGTCCGAACACCTTCTACGACGGTCCCGTCACGACCCACATTTCCTTCGCCGACCCCTACTGCCCGACGATGCGCGCCGTGGCCGTCGACGAGGGCAGGAGGCTCTCCATCCCCTTGCACCAACGCGGGACCGTGGTCGTGATCGAGGGGCCGCGGTTCTCGACGCGCGCGGAGTCGGCGTGGTTCAAGGCGGCGGGGTGGGAGGTCATCAACATGACCCAGTACCCCGAGGCGGTCCTCGCCCGCGAGCTCGAGATCTGCTACGCGAACATTTCACTCATCACCGATTACGACGTCGGTATCGAGGACGTGCCGCCGGTGACCCACGAGGAGGTCATCCGCGTCTTCGAGGAGAACAACGCGCGGCTGCGCGATCTGCTGTTCGCGCTGATCCCGGCGCTACCGGCCGAGCGCGACTGCCCCTGCGCGAGCGCCCTGTCGGGCGCCCGGTTCGAGGTCTCCTGACCGCCCCGCCTCGCAGGGGGCCGTCGCCGAGCCGTCGGGGCGGAGCCGGTGGGTACCATCGCGGCATGCCGGATCAGGTGCTCGTCACGATCGAGATGCGCATCAGGACGACCGAGGACCCCAAGCAGCTCGGCGAACGCATCCGCGAATCGGCCGCGTTGATCGCCGGCCGGGAGGCGCTCGAGGAGTTCCGCGTCCGGGAGCTGCCGCTCGTGGAGAAGAAGCGCCCCTCGGCGTGAGCGATGTCACGGCGCGGCCGAACCGCCGCGCGTAACATCGCGCACGTCCTCCTCGCCGCCGTCCGCGCGCGGCCCCCGGTCGCGCCGTCGAGGGGATGTCCGTGAGGCGCCGATGGTCCACCGCGTCCAAGACGCTGCTCGTGCTCGCGGTCGTGAGCGCGGCCGCGGCGTTCGCGCTCGTCCGAGGCTACGAGCGCCAGCTCGAACGGCTTCGGCCGGCGATCGGCGCCGACGTCCGGGTCGTCGTCGCGACTGCGGACATCGCGCGAGCGGCGACGATCGCCGAGAGCCAGGTCGGGGTGCGCTCCGTGCCGTCGTCGTTCGCGCCGCCGGGGCGGTTCGCGGACGTCGACGAGGTCGTCGGCCGGACCACGCTCACCGGCGTCCGCGCAGGCGAGCCCGTTACGGCGACACGCCTCGCGCCGCCGGGCGGTCCCATCGCCGCCGTCGCGCCGCCGGGGACCGTCGGATTCCCGGTGCCGGTGGACGTTCCCGCACGGGCGATCCGGCCGGGCGACCTCGTGGACGTGCTCGCAACGTTCGGCGGGCACCGTCCGCACACGGAGACCGTCGCCGAGTCGGTCCAGGTGCTCCTCGTCATCAGCGCGTCGTCGATCCCCTCCGGCGGCCTCGACGCGTCGGCCTCGCCGACGCTGGTCCTCGCGGCGACCCCGGAGCTGTCGCAACGGCTCGCGTACGCGGCCGCCTTCGCCACCCTGAGCGTGACCGTTCGGCCGGCGGCAGACACAGAGGTCGTTCCGGCGGCCTGAACACTCGGGGCCCTGGGTAGGATGGCCGCCGCTTCCCGCCACGGAGGGTCCCGGGCTGTCCATCCTGCAAGCGATCGTGCTCGGCATCACCCAGGGAGTCACCGAGTTCGCGCCCGTCTCCAGCTCCGGCCACCTGATCCTGGTGCCGTGGCTGTTCGGCTGGTCGATCCTCAACAACGCCGAGCTCAACAAGACGTTCGACGTCGCGCTGCACATCGGCACACTCGTCGGCGCGCTGATCTACTTCTGGCACGACGTCATCCGATATCTCCGCGCATGGGTCCGCTCGATCCGCTCGCGGTCGATCCACGGTATCGACGAGCGGCTTGCGTGGGCGCTCGTCATCGGCACGATCCCGGGAGCGCTCGCGGGGGCGCTGTTCGAGGGGTTCATCACCGACAAACTTGGACAGCCGTGGCTGATCGCGGTGGTGCTGGCAGTTTTCGGTGTCGTCCTATACGTCGTCGACCACCTTGCGCCGATCCGGCGGAGCATCGACGACGTTACGGTCCGCGACGGCCTGACCCTCGGCATCGCACAGGCGGCTGCGCTGCAGCCCGGCGTCTCTCGTTCCGGCGTCACGATCACCGCCGCCAGGGCCGTTGGGCTCGACCGACCGCGCGCCGCCCGATTCTCGTTCCTGCTGTCGCTGCCGATCATCGCCGGCGCCGGGTTGTTCAAGGGGATCGACGTGGCCAGGTCTGGCCTGCCTGCCGGCATGACGGGTCCGTTCATCGCCGGCATGCTCGCCAGCGCGATCAGCGGGTTCCTGGTGATCTGGTTCCTGCTCGGCTACCTACGACGGCGCGACTTCGCGATCTTCATGTGGTACCGGCTCGCGGTCGCCGCGCTGGTGTTCGGCCTTATCGCGCTGGGCATCCGCCCTGCCGGCGGGCTCTGAGCTCCGCCGCGGTCGTCTGGCCGAGCCCGAACGGAAGCTCGAGGGAACTTGAGGAACTCTGTTCTCAGACGCCGGCGACCGTCATCTCGGCGATGAGGATGGTCGGGACGCCGACCGAAGTGAAGAAGCGCAGGTCGTCGCCCACCGCGGCGATGCCGGCGAGCATCTCCGGGAGCGTGCTCGCGACGGTCATCTCGCGCAGCGGGGCGCCGAGCGCGCCGTCCTCGATCCGGAGACCGGTCGCCCCGACGCTGAACTCGCCGCTGATCGGGTTCGCGCCCGAATGCACGCCCGACACATCCTGGATCAGCACGCCGCCCTCCGCACGGGCGAGGAGGTCCGCCACCGGCGAAGTACCCGGCTCCAGGAAGAAGTTCGAGGTGCCGACGTCGGGCGGGCTCTTGTAGCCGCCGCGGCGCGCATTGCCCGTCGACATCGTCTCCCCGCGATGCGCCGTGAGAGTGTTGTGCAGGAAGCCCTTCAGCACACCGCCGGAGAAGAGCTCGGTGCGGCCCGTCGGGACACCCTCGTCGTCGAACGGCGCCGCGGCGGGCCCGTCCAACAGCCGCCCATCGTCGACCAGCGTGCACAGCTCCGAGCCGACGCGTTCGCCGACGAGCGAGGCGAACAGCGATCGGCCCTTCTGCACCGCCTCGGCCGACAGCGCGCCGGCAAGGACGCCGAGGAAGCTCGATGCGGCGAACGGATCCAGCACGACGGGCACCTTCCTCGACGGCGGCTTGGTCGCGCCGAGCATCCGGGCGGCGCGCTCGACCGCCTCGGCCGCGACGTCGCGCCAGCCGAGCTCGTCGAGGTCGCGGCCGACGCGGAACGACCAGCCGGCCTGCGTCTCGTCACCGTCTTCCGCGAGCGCCTCGACCACTGCCCAGCAATCGGTCCGTTCGTACTCGGCGTCGACACCGGCCGTCGAGGCGATCGCCACGCGCGAGACGGCGTCGCCGATCTCGGTGTGGTCGACCTTCTTGACGCGCTCGTTCGACGACGTCGCGACCCGCTCCAGCTCGAGAGCGATGTCGACCTTGCGGTCGGTCGGCGTGGCCGCGAGCGACTCGCGGAACAGCGACGGCAGCGGTTCCGCCGGTTGCGCGCCGGGAAGCACGTTGTGCTCGTCCTCGGTCGCGACCGACGCGTTCTCGCGCGCACGCGCGACCGCCTCGTGGACCTCCTCCGCCGAGGGATCGGCCGCGAACGCGTATCCGAGCCGGCCGCCGGTGATCAGCCGCACCCCGACGCCGCGCGATTCGGCGAACTCGAGCCCTTCGACCTCGCCCTTGTGGGCACGGACCTCGGTGTGGCGGGACTCCTCCGCGTAGGCCTCGACCGCCTCGCCGCCCCCGGCGGCATCGACGGCCGCGCGCACCAGCTCGCCGAGGTCAGGCACCGGTGCCTCCGACCGTCATCCGCGCGATCCGAAGGGTCGGCGACCCGCTGTCGACCGGCGCGCTCTGACCGTCCTTGCCACAGACGCCCTGCCACGTCCCGAAGTCGTCGGCGACCGCGTCGATGCTCGACATGACCTCCATCGCGCGCCCGATCAGGTTGGCGCCACGCACCGGCTTGCCGACGCGCCCGTTCTCGATCAGGAATCCCTCCGAGATCCCGAACACGAAGTCGCCGCTCGCCGGGTTCGTCTGCCCGCCGCCGAGCGCCGTCACGAACACACCGCGCTCGGTCGAGGACAGGATGTCGTCGGGCTTGGACGAGCCGTTGAGGATGTAGGTGTTGGTCATCCGCGCGATGGGTGGGCTCGCGTACGACTGCCGCCGTCCGTTGCCGGTCGACGGCACGGCGTCCTTCTCCGCTCGGAGCCGGTCGTAGAGCATCCCGCGCAAGACACCGTCCTCGAACAGCACCGTCCGCTGCGCCGGCGTCCCCTCGTCGTCGAACGAGAACGACCCCCAGCCGTTCGCGACCGTGGCGTCGTCGACGCCGTTCACGAGCGGCGAGGCCACCTGCCGGCCGACCTTCCCGCGGTAGATCGACGCCTCCTTGTCGACGATGTCGGCCTCGAGCGGATGGCCCACGGCCTCGTGGAACAGCACACCGCCCATCCCCGGCGCGAGCAGGACCGGCATCTCGCCCGCCGGCGCGGGGCCCGCGTCGAGCATCGTGACCGCGCGGCGAGCGGCGATCGTGGCAACCTCGGACGGCGGGTTCGCCCGCACGAACTCGATGCCGGCGAGCGCGGCCGGGCCGTGGAATCCGGTCTGGATCACACCGTCGCGGCCGGCGACGACCTGCACGACCAGCCGGACGCGCGGCCGCTCCTCCTGCACGAATCGGCCGTCGGACGTCGCGATCAGCACGCGCTGTACCGAGTCGCCGTAGCTGGCGGTCACCTGCCGGACCTCGGGCGCGAACGCGCGCGCCGCCTCATCCGCCTCGCGCAGCCACGCGACCTTGTCCGGGGCCGCGACGCCGTCGGCCGGCTCGCGCACGCGATGCACGACCGGCGGCAGCTGCTCGCGCAGGTCTGCGGCGTCGCCCGGCCCGTCCTCCGGGATTGCCGCCGCGGCGGCCTCCGCCGCTCGCATCAGCGCCTCGCGGTCGAGCCGGTTGGAGAACGCGTAGCCGTACGACGTGCCGCGCGCGACGCGAACGCCCGCCCCGCGGTCGAGTCCCGACGTCAGCTCCTCCACCTTGCCGTCGTCCAGACGGATCGAGACCGAGACGCGCTCCTCCACGAACAGTTCGGCGAAGGAGCCGCCGCGAAGGCGGGCGGCACGGAGGACCTCGGAGGCGAGATCGCGGTCCAGCACAGGGTGGCGATGCTATCAACCTGCTAGCGTTCGCCCGACCTCCGGAGGGCCGTCCCTGATCCGCTCTCGGTTCCGCTCGGACGCGCTGCTGCTGGTGGCGCTGGCCGTCGCACTCCTCGTCTGGTTCGTCGGACTGTTCGCGCTGCGCGGGTTCCGGTTCCCCGTCGGCCCCGACGCTCCCGTCTACCTGTGGTGGACCAGGCTGTCCGGCGTCGAAGGACTGTCCTCGGTCGAACGGCCGGGAACGATGGCGCTCCTCGGCGTCCTTCGGTGGACCGGGGTCGGCCTCCCCGCGGCCGTCGCCGGCGTCGAGTGCGCGCTCGGCGCGGGGGTGGGCCTCGGCGCGGCGGCGCTCGCTCGCGCCGGTCGCGGGTCGCGCGTGGTGTGGGTCCTGGCCGGCGCGCTCGCGGGAACGTTCGCCACGCACCTCGTCGCCGGGTACGTCTCGAACCTGGTGTTCGCCGTCCCGTTCATCGCGGTCCTCGTGGTGCTCGGCTCTCCATCGCGACGATCGACGATCGCGGCGGCGATCGTGCTCGGCGCGGCGGCGCTGGCGCATCCGCTCTTCTTCGCCGTGGGCGTCGGCGTCCTGCTCGTCGCCGGCGCCCTGGCGTTCGGCTCGGCGCGCGACGAGACGTGGCGGGCGGTCGGGGCGAGCGCGGGCGGCGGGGCGATCCTCGGGCTCGGCTTCCTCTCGATGCTCGCGGGGCCGTCGATCCTGCGGGTCGACACGTCGCAGGACGCGTTCCTGCGCCGGGCCGGCCTCGGCGACACGCTCGCGCACGCGTACCGGGATCGGCTCATCCACCGCTGGACGCGGTATGTGCAGTGGGCGTCGGTGCCGCTCGCGCTCTTCGCGGCGAGCCGGCCCGAGGGGTGGGTCCGCCGGGTGCTGTGGGCGTGGTTCGCCGTGACCGCGGTCGGCGTGCTCGTCGGCGTGGCCACGACGTGGTTCCCGCCCGATCGGTTCCTCACGTTCGGATTCGCGATCCCCATCCTCGCGGCGTTCGGGGTCGTCGCCATCATCGAGCGGTGGCGCCGCCGCCGTCGGCTCGCGATCGCCGTCGCGTCCGCGCTCACCGTCGCGATGGTCGCCGGCGCGGGGATCGCGTGGTTGCGCGAGAAGCCCTACCTGGGCACGGCGGCCGTCGGCGACGTGGTGCTCGCCTCGCGGTACGCGGCAACGTCACCGCCGGCTTCGCCGTGGATCTTCCCGGTCAACTCACCCTCCTCGAGGATCTCCTTCCTGGCGACGCGCTTGCAGAACGTCATCCGTGCGTCCGTGCCGCCGGATCGGATACGCGACGTCTACGTCGTCGCGCCGGCACCGGCGGTCGGGATCTCGACGGACGATCGCCGGGAATGGGGGGCGCTCGCCCGGCTGTACGCGTCCGACGCCGCTCGGGCCGCGGCCGACCGGCCCGCACCCGTCGTGATCGACATCGCGGGGTTCCACGCTCGCCTCCGCGCTCGTCCGGACGTCTGCGACCCGCCCATGTGCGTGGCACTGGCCGCGCCGAGGCGAACGATCGACGACGGCGTCGCGGTCTCGGCCGGCGTCGCGTCGGCAGCGCCGCGGCCGGCGGACACGACGCTCGACTCGTCGACCACTCGGGTTGTCGTAGCCGGACCGCTCGTGCTCGTCGTCTTGTTCGTCGCGGGGTTCGGATGGAGCGCGTTCGTCCTGCGCGACCGGACGCACGCCGTCGCCCTCGCGCCGGCGTTCGGGACGGCGGCGATCGTCCTCGGCGGCGTCATCGCCGACCGCCTCGGGATGAGGCTATCGAGCGCCGCGCACGGGCTGCTCGTGCTGGCGCTCGTGACGATCGCCGGATACGGCGCGCTCCTCGCCGAGCGGCGTCGCCGTCCGCACCCGGCGCCGTAGGTCGAACACCAGCCACGCGAGCATCGCGATCACGAAGGGCGTGATCACGTAGTGCCCGATCACGAGGCTCGTCGAGTACAGCTGCGGAAGCGTCGAGGGCTCGGTTCGCAGCTGCGACAGGATCAGCGCCGCCGACAGCGCGAGCGCGACGACCCTCGGCACCCGCGGGAGCAGCCACGCGAGCGGGAGGACCCAGGTCACATACCACGGGAGCAGCACCGGCCCGAGCAGGACGAGCAGCAGCAGCGCCCAGCCCCACGCCGCGCCGAGCTCCTCCTCCCCGCGATCGCGCCACTGCACCAGCGATCGCGCGATCACCACGACGGCGACGACGAGTCCGAGCCCGAACGCAACCCGCGCGAGCCACCCGATCCCGACGACGTCGAACAGCCGATGGAAGAAGCGCGAGGGCGCCAGCCACCCCTCGTGCCCGGCGAGCTCGAGCATCCCCAGCGTCGGGTCCGTCGTCTGGAAGAAGGGGAGCGCGAACGCAAGTGCGATGACGGCCGCGATGCCGGTGTCGATCGCGGCCTCGCGCACTCGCCGGCCGGCTGGGCGCCGCGCGACGAGCGCGACCACGAGCAGCAGGAGCGGGAGCGCCGCCGTGACCTTGATCAGCGCGCCGATCGCCAGCACGGCGATCGCGATCCGTGGGCGCCGGGCGACGACGAGCGCGAATCCCCCGACGATCGACAGTGCGACGAGCAGGTCGTTGTGCCCGCTCGCGACGGAATGGAACAGGACGACCGGGTTCGCGCCGAACGCGGCAAGCGCGAACGCCGTTCGCCGCGGCATCACGCGTCGGACCGTCCACCAGATCAGCGCGAGCGTTCCGAGACTCCCGACGATCGCGATCGCGCGGAAGACCTCGATCATCGCCGTCACGCTCGCCGCGATCCGGACGACGCCGACGCTGACGAGGACCCACACCGGTCCGTAGACCGCCGGCGTCATCACCCACTTCGGACCGACGAAGGCCGCGAGCAGGTCGTGCGGGTAGTCCGCGGGCGTCGCGACATACGGGTTCGCGTGGTACACGGACGCGATCCGCCCGTAATACGCGTACGAGTAGACGTCGCGCGAGAACAGCATCGGCAGGAACACCACCAGCAGGTGGCCCAGCAGCGCGATCGCGACGACCGTCCGGACGCCGACCTCGCGGCGCCAGGCCGCCCACGCGAGCAGCACGAACCCGGCGGCGGCGAGGACGACCGAGACGACGCCGACGACGGCGAGCGGCGTCTGCCCGAGCGAGTCGAGCCGGACGGCACCCGCGACCCATCGGAGCGGTCCCGAGGGGTCCCCCGCGGCGGGCAGGAGCGGCTGGAACGGCGATGCCGGCGTGGCCGAGACGAGCGCGAGCAGGAGGAACGAGAGGATCGAGGCGGCGGGCGCGAGACGTCGGAGCACGGCCGCCTGCATCGGCAGCCGAACGTACCACGGCCGTCGTTGCGAGGGTTCGCCTCCCGCGATCCGGCGTCGCAGCCGGGTACGCTCGAACGGCCGTGCCCTCGCTCACACCCCGGTCCCGCACCATCCTTCGATACGTGCTCGCCGTCGCCATCGGCGTCGGCGGGTCGTGGCTCGGCATGGCGGTGTGGGGCTCGGCGACGTCGGACATGGGTCCGTTCGAGGTCCGAATGACCGCGCAGTTCGGCGCCGGCAAGACCGACATCGTCCTTCCGCCGCTGGGGCAGCTCTCGGCGAACACGCACACCGCGCCGCTGCACATCCGCGCGACGCTGCTGGACGTTCGGATCAACGAGCTCTCGGACGCCGTCACGCACGGGGGCGTCTCGGCCCTGGTCGCGCGGGTGGCCGCGGAGGCGGACACCGCCGTCCGGTACCTGGCGATCCGGGTCCTGCTGATCGGCGTGGCGACGGCGGTGGTCCTGGCCGTGCTGGCGTTCCGGCGCGACCGGCACGCGGTCGGCATCGCCGCGCTGGCGGCCGTCGTCGCGATCGGCGGGACCGAGGTGGCCGCGATCGCGACGTTCCACCGGGATGCGTTCGGCGCGCCGACGTACTCGGGTTCGCTCGCGCTCGCCGCGAAGGTCATCCCGCCGGTCCGAACCGCCGAGCAGATCGACGCGTACCAGGAACAGCTCACCCGGGTGATCGACGGCGCGATCGGCGCCTACACCTCGATCCGGACGAACGAGGTGGGCGGCAAGGGCGAGATCCGCGTCCTGCACATCTCGGACATCCACCTCTCGCCGCTCGGGTTCGACTTCGCGCGGCAGATCGCGAGCGGGTTCGACGTCGACCTCGTCCTCGACACGGGCGACACGACGTCGTTCGGGACCGAACCGGAGGACTTCGTCACGCAGGACATCGCGGGGTTCCACCTGCCGTACGTCTGGGTCCGCGGCAACCACGACTCGCGCCGCCTGCAGCACGAGCTGACCCGGATCCCGAACGTGCACGTCCTCGATGGGACGAGCATCGTGGTGGACGGACTGCGGATCTACGGCCTCGGCGATCCGGTCCCGCCCTCGATCACGCGGAGCATCCCCGACGACGCATTCGAGGCACGGGTCCGCGCGCAGGGCGCGCGGATCCTCTCCGATCTGGCGTCGCTGCCGCCGGTCGACATCATCGCCGTGCACGACGACCGGATGGCCGAGGCGGCGGCGGGCCGCGTGCCGCTCGTCCTGTCCGGTCATTTCCACAAGGAGGAGGTGCGCGTGATCGACGGGACGCTGTTCATCCGCGTCGGCACGACCGGAGGCTCCGCGCTCACGACGTTCGAGCCGGACGTGAACATCCCGCTGACGGCGGAGGTCCTCTACTTCGCGCCCGGCATGCCGCCGAGCTTGATCGCGTACGACGTGATCGAGCAGAACGTGAAGACGGGCTCGCTCACCGTCACGCGGCACACGATCTCAGACGAGTACGGAGCGCTCACGCCGAGCCCAGTCCCAACGACGGAGAGCCCGACCGAGACGCCGGTGAGGGGGACGCCGAAGCCGGTCCCAACGACGACCTCGTCGGCCACCATCTCGACGTCGGCGTCGTCGAGCTGAGCGCTCGGCGCGTCAGTCGGCGAGCTTCTCGGTCCTGGCCGCTCGGTACAGCGCCCGGAAGAGTCGGTACAGGGTGTACGCGAGGAAGATCGCGCCGATGATTGCCTTGATCTCGTCCTCGTCGAGCTTCGACCGCTCCGCGAGCGGCCGGGCGACGACGTCGGCGGCACGCCCGCGCCAGCCGGTCAGGCCAACCTTGCCCATCTCGGTGACGTTCACTCCAGACCTCCTCGGCACCTCGTCGCTCTCGTCGAGCGAGCCAGGTTCAGCCTACCCGCACGGGTTGCCGCGACCGTCGCGCCGATGCCGAAAGTGGTTATCGCCCGCTGGCCGGAGATTCCGGCTCGATGAGGGTAATGCCTTCGACGGTATCGGCGGGGGCGGCCGGAACTCCACGACGTCGGGCGATGCCGAAAATGGTACGGGCCGAATCCGCGGCGGTCAGGCGGAACTCGAGACCTCCGCGCGGTCGTGCTCCCACCGGAGCTGTCCGCACGCAGCCTCGATCTCGCGTCCCCTCGTCCCGCGCACGGTGACGTTCACCCCAGCGTCGCGGAGGACGCCGGCGAAGGCGGCGATCCGCTCGGGCGGGCTCGGCAGCACCGTCGACCCGGGTGTCGGGTTGAGCGGGATCAGGTTCACGTGCGCGGCGAGACGATGCGCGATCGCCGACAGCTTCCGCGCCTGATCGTCTCCATCGTTCGTCCCGGCCATCATCGCCCACTCGATCGACGGGCGCCGGCGGGTCGCCACGTGCCATGCGAGCACCGCGCGCTCGAGCTCGGCGAGCGGCCACAGCCGGTTCACCGGGACGAGCTCGTTCCGCAGCTCGTCGTCGGCGGCGTGCAGGCTGACGGCGAGGCCGACCTGCGGGAACCGCTCCGCGAGCCGCGCGATCGCGGGCACGACGCCGATGGTCGACACCGTGATGTGGCGGTCGCCGAGGCCGAACCCGCGCGGATCGGTCAACCGCGCGAGCGCCCCGAACGTGTTCCGCTCGTTGGCGAGCGGTTCGCCCATCCCCATGAATACGATGTTCGAGAGCCGCCGCGGCGTCGAGGACGGCAGCGCCGCCGCCTCGCGGCGGGCCCACCACGCCTGCGCCGCGATCTCGCCCCCCGTCAGGTTGTTCCGCAGGCCCATCTGTCCCGTCGCGCAGAACCCGCATCCCATCGCGCAGCCCGACTGCGACGAGACGCAGGTCGTGACGCGCTCGCGATAGCCCATCAGCACGACCTCGACGAGGTGCCGGCCGCCGAGCCATAGCAGCGCCTTGCGCGTCGAGCCGCCGTCCGCCGTCCGCTCCTCGACGACCTCCACGCCGAGCGGGACCTCCTCGGCGAGCCGCGCCCGCAGCGTCGCGGGCAGGTCGGTCATCTCCTCATACGTCGAGCCGCGCTTCCAGACGCCATCGTGCACCTGGCGGGCGCGGTACCCGGGCTCGCCCAATCCCGAGAGGTGATCGGCCAGCTGCTCGAGGGACAGGTCGAAAAGGCTCACGCATCGAGGGTAGCCGAGGGTAGGGCGCGGGGGGGCGTCCTTCGTAGGATACGCCGGATGCAGTACGCCGGCGACGACGACCTCGAGCGCGCGGCGGAATCGCTGGCGGGCAAGATCCCGCCTGAGCTGGCTCCGCTCGCCCACGCCGCCTACGACTTCGCCTGGTCGTGGACGCCAGACGGGCGCGAGGTCTTCGAGTCGGTCGACCCCGGCCGCTACTGGTTCTACAGCGGCAACCCGGTCCAGGTGCTCGAGCAGACCCCGGCGTCGCGGCTGCACGAGCTCGCGCGCGACGATCGGTTCCTCGGGCGGGCGGGCGCGCTGCAGGAGAGCCTCCGGGCGAACCGCGAGCGCCCCGCCGCCGACGCGTCGAGCGTCGCCTTCGTCTGCGCCGAGTTCGGCGTCCACCGGTCGCTCCCGATCTACTCGGGGGGGCTCGGCGTCCTCGCGGGCGACATCTTGAAGGAGTCGTCCGACCTCGCGCTGCCGGTCGTGGGCATGGGGATCCTCTACGGCAAGGGCGTGTTCCACCAGCGGATCGACCCGACGGGATGGCAGCAGGAGTTCTGGACGGACGTCGACGCGAACGCGCTGCCGCTTGCGCAGGTGACCCGGAGCGGGGAGCCACTCAAGATCACGGTGCCGATCCGCGGGCGCGACGTGATCGCGCAGGTCTGGCGGGCGAGGGTCGGGCGGGTACCGCTCTTCCTGCTCGACACCCAGCTGCCCGAGAACGGCACGCTCGAGCGATGGATCAGCGGCCGGTTGTACGTGGGCGACCCGGCCATCCGGCTCGAGCAATACGCGCTCCTCGGCATCGGCGGCGTCCGCGCGTTGGGCGAGCTCGAGTTCGCGGCCGACGTGATCCACGTGAACGAGGGGCACGGCGCGTTCGCGCCGCTCGAGCTCGCGCGCGAGATGATCGCCGAGGGCCGCTCGGTCGACGACGCTATCCGGCGCGCGCGCGACGCGACGGTGTTCACGACGCACACACCGGTTCCGGCCGGGAACGAGGCGTACCGCACCGGGGAGGTGCTCGAGGTTCTGGGCGAGCCGTTCGCCGGGTGGCACGAGCGGATCGTCGAGCTCGGCCGCGTCGACTCGACCGACGAGATCGGGATGACGTCGCTCGGACTCCGGCTCTCGCGGAAGGCCGTCGGCGTGAGCCGGCTGCACGGCGCCGTCGCACGATCGATGTGGCACCGCGTGTGGCCCGACCGGGATGTGGACGCGGTCCCGATCGGCCACGTCACCAACGGCGTGCACCTGCCAACGTGGATGTCGCCGCAGATGCGCGAGCTGCTCGACCGGCACCTGCCCGGGGACTGGCACTCGCGGCGCGACGACCCGTCGGCGTGGGCGGCGGTCGACAATGTGCCCGACGCGGAGCTGTGGGCCGTGCGCCGGGAGCTGCGGCACATGCTGGTGCGGTACGCGCGCGACCAGGACCTCGCGGCGCGACTGTCGCGCTACGAGTCGCGCGACAGCCTCGAGACCGTGTGGACCGGGCTCGACGAGGATCGGCTGACGCTCGGGTTCGCGCGCCGCGTCGCAACGTACAAACGCCTGGCGCTGCTGTTCTCCGACGTCGATCGCGTCTCGGCGCTGCTCGGCAAGCCGGACACCGTGCAGTTCGTGATCGCCGGCAAGGCGCACCCCAAGGATGAGGAGGCCAAAGCGAGCCTCGCCCGGCTGTTCCGCGAGGGGTGGCCGGCCGACGTCGGGGCGCGCCTGGTGTTCCTCGAGGACTACGACATGGCGATGGCGCGCCGGCTCGTCGCCGGCGTAGACGTGTGGGTCAACCTGCCGCGCCCGCCGATGGAGGCCAGCGGGACGAGCGGCATGAAGTCGGCCATGAACGGCGGCATCAACCTGTCCGTCCTCGACGGCTGGTGGGCCGAGGCGTACGACGGCCAGAACGGGTGGGCGATCGACAGCGACTCGTCGCTCCCGTGGTGGGAGCAGGACGCGTACGACTCGGCGGCCTTGTTCGACACGATCGAGGGACAGGTGCTGCCGCTGTTCGAGGAGCGTGACGACGACGGCGTCCCGCACGGCTGGATCGCCAAGGTCAAGGCGTCGATGTCGACCGTCGGCCCGAGGTTCGGCGCGACGCGGATGATGCGCGACTACGTCAACGAGGTCTACGTTCCAGACTAGTCCGGTTCAGACTAGGAACGATCCCCGCGCTTGTCGTGGAGCCGGTCGAGGAGCCGCCGCCACCACGACCGCTTCGGCGGCCGCTGCTTCCTCCATGAGTCGGCCTGATCTGCGGAGAACCCGGGATGTTGCGTATCTGGTCCATCCGGCGTCCTGACCTCTCCTATCTACGTCTCGCGTGGCGGGTCTTCGCGTGGCTGGTCGATCGGGAACCCGGGGAGCCCCTGGGGACGTGGCATGTCCGGCGTGCCCGCCTCGTGCGGCGCGTGATGCTCCTCGACCGGGACCCGGACGTCGCCGAAGTGCCGCCGCCGCCAGGTCCGCCAGCGTTCGCGAAGGCCAGCACGTCGTCTCCTCTTGCCGTTGCCCATCCGTCCGAACCACGACGCGACGCCGAGGCAGTCTCAGGCTGTCGATGCCGGCGAAGCGATCTCCTCGCGGCGTGACTGCCTCCCCGACACGCGCAAGAGTGCCGCCACGAAGATCACGTCGCACACGAACGCGAGGATGACTCCGGGGATCCAGCCTCCGAGCTGGTCCACGTCGCCGTAGCTGCAGAACCCGGCCCGACCGCCATGCACATATAGCGGACAGGCGAGCTGCAGTAGGAACGACAGCGGCACGGCGGCGACCTGCGCGGCAACGAGCACCAGGGCGGCGCTGCGGAGGAGCGGTTCGGACGGCGGACGAGACCTCGTCGTGCGCAGGCCGATCAGGCCGCACGCCACGAGCGCGACGGTTGCACCCACGACGGTCGTAACCGGCGGGCGCGCCGGTCCGTGCGCGTTCGCCAACGAGAACGCGATGGCGCCGCCGAGGACGCTCCTGAACAGCGCGACGCCGACGGCCGGCGCACGTCGCACGACCGCGATGCCGACGACCACGGACACGGTGGCCCAGACGCCGAAGGTCGCCACCAGGACGTCCGGACGGGCCACGGGCACGCCATGTCTCCGACCACAGCCAGATGCATCTCCTGCACACGAATCCGAACCCGGCTGCAACACGAAGGTCACATCGGCGTCACGCGAAGAACGAAGACTTCAGGGCGGTCGAACAATCAGCGTGAGCATTCGCGACTTCCCCGAGACGCTCACTCCTCGCCCGAGAACCGCTCCCATGCCGATTGCTTCGAGATGCCGAGCGCCCGTCCGATCTCGGCCCACGAGTACCCATGTCGCCGCGCGTCCTCGACCGTCTGACGGATCAGCTTGTCGACGGCGCCCGAGGCGGCACAGGCGACCCGGAGGTCGTCGAGGGGCTTGTCCCCCCAGTTCCCGACGAGTCGGAGACGGCCCTTCGTCGCCTGGGCTTTCAGCCGGATGGACTTCGCTCGAACCGACATGCGCACCTCTCGCGCGTCAGGGCATCCTGACGATAGGATACATGAAAGCGTTGTGCAGCGTGGGCACGCTACGGCGCCTGAGCCCCAACTGGAGCTGACGCTCGGGGACGCATCCCTCGCTTCGTGTCTCGGAGGGGTGCTCGTCCTGTTCGGCGGCGCGGCCGTCGTCACGACCAACGCGATCCTTCGACTCCGGACGTGCGCCCCATGGACCGCCGGTGCGTTGGCCGCGGGTACCGCGATGTGGTCGATCGAGTGGATCGGGGCGCTCCTCCGGCTGACGATGGTCTCGGTCTCGTTGCAGATCGCTTACGGCTGGTCCTCGTGAGCGTCGGGCTCGCGCTGGTGGGGGCGATCCTCGTCGTCGCTCCCTTCGACGGCGAGCGGGGGCCGCTGATCGAGTCGAGGATGAGCGGAGCGCGTGATCAGGAAACGGGAGCCGGGAGACGGTCGACGGCGCGCGCCGCCGACCACACGATGACGGCTCCGATCGCGATGCCGACGGCCGAGCCGGCGAACAGCTGCGGCGGCCCGACGTGCTGGTACACGACCCCGCCGATCGCCCCGCCGATCACCGGCGCCAGCCCGAACGAGCAGATCGACATCAGCGCCTGCCCGCTGTTCCGCACGCGGTCCGGAACCAGCCGGCCGGTGATGACGACGAGCGTCGGGTAGACGAGGCCGAACCCGACGCCGATCCCGATCCGGATCGCCGTCACGGCGACGGCGTCGGAGACGAACGCCCACGCGACCGAAGCGGCCACGTACACCACCGCGCCGAGCGCGAACACGCGCCGCAGCCCGATCCGTTCGGCGAGCGAGGTGGTCGAGCGCATGAACGGGATCTCGACGAACGCGCTCACGCCGCTCGAGATGCCGACTAGGAAAGGGCCGCCGCCGCCGGCCGCGATCCGAAGCGGCACGAAGTCCCAGGCGGCATGCGTCGACGTGGCCACGATGAGGACGCCGAGGAGGAACATCGGCATGCGCGGCGCCCCGAACGCGTCACCGATCGATCCGAATCGGCCGGCGCGCCCCTCCGTCGGGAGCGGCCGGCGGCTCGGGAACCGCGATACGAAGACAGCGACGACGGCGATGCCGATCGCCGCGATGGGCAGCATCGCGCCCAGGCCGAGCGCGGCGAACACCGCACCGAACGCGACCGCCCCGATGCCCCACCCGATGCTCGCCCACACCCGGAACGACCCGTACTCCGTGAGCCGGAGCGGTCCGAGCTGGGCCAGCGTCAGAGCATCCGTCATGGCCGTTTGGGGACCCTGCGCGGCGCCGAGCACGACGGCGCATGCGGCGATCGCGACGATGGATGAGCCGGTCGTAAGCAGCGCGAGATCGGCCACGCACGCGATCCCGCAGGCGAGCTGCAGCGTGTGCATGCTCCCGAACCGCGTGTCGGCGGCGTGGCTCCAGAACGGCGTCGCGACGACGCCGGCGAGCGACGTCGCGGCGAGGATCAACCCGATCTGATCCGCCGACAGTCCACGATCGCGCAGCAACAGGGCGTAGAACGGGATGAACGCGGCGCCCGCGACCCCGACGATCCCGTAGAGGCGGCGGAGCTCGGCGTCCGCGTGCGCGCGCGTGCTCGACCCCGCGTCGATCCTCGCCATACCGACAGCATCGCAGGCGGGTGGCGCGCCCACCCGAGCCGAACGACCCGGATGGCGGGGAAGACCGGCGCCCAACGGTGTCGGTGCTCGGAGTTGCGGTGCGAGTCGGAGCGAACCGGATGGGAGATCGCGGAGCCGAACCGCGCGGCCGCCTGTAACGAACAGATGACGGAACCGCCGCGTGACGCTCCTTCGACACGGCACCACCCACCCCACGGCACCGAGCACGACCGCGCCGGCCGCGGTCAGTCGCCGTCGCCGAGCCGCCGACGGCCTCGCCGCGTTCGGCACGTACCTCGCGGTGTCGTTCGTGCTCTTCGGCATCCCCGTCCTCTCGCGGTTCCGAACGCGGTTCGCCGGCGCCGGCCGTGGCGACGCCCGCTTCTTCGCGTGGGACCTGGCGTGGTGGCCGCACGCGCTCACCGCGGGGATCGATCCCTTCCATGCGTCCGTCGTCTGGTTCCCCGGCGGCATCGACCTGGCCTGGATCACCGCCATCCCCGGCCCCAGCCTCGTGACGTGGCCGATCACGCGGCCGCTTGGACCGATCGCGTCCGACAACGTCCTCACGATCCTGGCGCCCGCGCTGGCCGGCCTCGGCGCGTACCTGCTCGGCCGGCGTCTGACCGACCGCTTCTGGCCGGCGCTCGCGGGCGGGTACCTGTTCGCGTTCGGCACGTATGAGATCGCGCAGCTGCGCGGGCACGTGAACCTGTTCCTGATGTTCCCGGTGCCGTTCGCCGCGTACCTGTTCGTCCGCGCCGTCGACGGCTCGCTCGGCGAGCGCGCGTACACCTTGCTGATGGCGCTCGTCCTCGTGGCCCAGTTCTCGATCTCGATGGAGCTCTTCGCGACGATGACCGTCTTCGGCGCGGTCGCCGCGTCCGGGGTCTGGCTGTTCGGTCCGCGCGAGCGGCGCCCGGCTCTCCTCCGCGCGCTCGGCGGCACGGCGCTCGCGTACGCGCTCGCGTTCGCGGTGCTGTCGCCGTACCTGTACTACCTCGTCGCAACGGGACCCGTCGTCGGCCACCGGCTCGAGAACGCCTCGGTCGACCTGTTGTCCTTCGCCATCCCGCGGCCGGGAACGCTGATCGGTGGCCAGTCGTTCGCGAGGGTGACGCGACAC
>DATAEU010000074.1:0-11180 GCA_036257835.1 Actinomycetota bacterium
TCGAGGACCTCTCGGAGGAGCAGATCGACGGCGTGATGAGGGTCAACGCGCTCGGGGTCATGCGGTGCACGAAGGCGTTCCTGCCGATGATGCTCGAGCGCCGGCGCGGTCACATCGTGAACGTCGCGTCGCTTGCCGGGAAGTACGCGGTGCCGGGCGCCTCGGTCTACTCGGCGTCGAAGCACGCGGTGATCGCGTTCGGCGAGGCGCTTTCGTACGAGCTCGCGCCGAGGGGCATCCTCGTCACGGGCGTGAACCCCTCGTTCGCCCGCACGGAGAGCTTCCCGTCGAGACGAGCGCCCGAACGCCTCATGATCGACCCCGATCGCGTGGCGCGCGTCATCGTCGACGTCGTTCGCAGAGGCGTGACCCCCGAGGTCGACGTCCCGCGCGGGATGGGCGTCTTCCAGGCGTTCCGGATCCTCACGCCGCGCCTGTACCGCTGGGGCGTCCGAACGGCGACCGGCCGCCTCGGTTCGACACCCGCGCACGAATGACACGGGATTGCCCTCCCCACTCCTTGATGGCTCCCCCACGAACCCTGTCGGCCGTGGCGGCGGATCGCGTCGCCGGCGTGATGCCTCATGCCGGCAGCCCGAGCGCGGGGAACGCCGACCGGCGGACGACCGCCGCAACCCGTCGCGCGTTGTCGGCCGGCGCGACGTGGCTCGGCTCGGGCTCGTCGAACGTCTCCGGGACCGGCGCGCGCAATGCGAATTCGACCTGCTCGATCCAGCTCTCGGGAAGCTGCTCGGGGAGCTCGGCCTCGATCATCTCGGCGAAGTAGAGCGTCCACGCGCGCGGGACGACCCTCGCCCACTGGTACCCACCGCCTCCGGTCGCCAGCCACCGCCCGCCGGCGGCATCGTGCGCGAGCTCATGGAGCTCCCCGGCTGCTTCGCGGTACGCGCGCGTCGTCAGCCGAAGGTGGGCGAGCGGATCGGTGTGGTGCGTATCGCACCCGAGCTGCGTCACGAGGACGTCCGGCCGCCACGCGCGCACGAGCGGCGGCACGACCGCGCGGAAGGCCCCCAGCCAGCCGTCGTCGCCGGTCGAGGGCTCGAGCGGCACGTTCACCTTGGTGCCCTCGGCCTCGCCGGCCCCGCGTTCGTCGATGGTCCCGGTGCCGGGGAACAAGTAATCGCCGGACTCGTGGATCGAGATCGTGAGCACGCGTGGGTCGTCATAGAAGATCGCCTGCGGGCCGTCGCCGTGGTGGACGTCGACGTCGACGTAGGCGATCCGCTCGACGCCGTGGTCGAGCAGCCACGCGATCGCGATCGCCGGGTCGTCGTAGACGCAGAACCCCGACGCGCGCGAGGGCATGGCGTGGTGCAGACCGCCCGCCGCGTTGAACGCGTGGTCCACCTCACCGTCGACGATCGCCGCCGCCGCCGCCAGCGTCGCGCCGGCCACCAGCGCGGCGGCCTCGTGCATGCGCGGGAAGACCGGGTTGTCCCCCGGTCCGTAGCCGAACCGCCGGAAGTCGCCCTCCTCGCCGTCGCCGGCGCGCCGAGTCGCGTCGAGGTATTCCGGCGTGTGGACCAGGAGGAGCTCCTCGTCGGTGGCCGTCCGGCACCCCAGCGTTCGGACCTGCGGACGCGACGGAAGACCCAGCGCCTCGATGAGGTCCCACGTCAGTTGCACGCGCTCGGGACGAAGCGGGTGCTGCGGTCCGTGGTCGTAGATCCGGGCCTCGCGGCACAGGACGAGGCTGGAAAGGCCGCTCATGCGATGCCGGCGACCGCCGCCCGGGTGCGTTCGACGACGACGCCGATCTCGTCGTCGGTGATCGTGAACGGCGGGCCGAGCATCACGAGGTCGCCGTCGGTGCCGTCGACGTGACCGGTGCTCGAGTACAGCAGGAGCCCACGTTCGCGCGCCGCGGCCAGGACGCGCTCGGTCGCGTGATCGGCGCGGGCGAACGGACGCTTGGTCTCGCGGTCGGCGACGAGCTCGACGCCGATCATGAGGCCGACTCCACGGACGTCGCCGACGACCGGGCTGTCGCTGAGCGCCGTCGCGAGCTCCTTGAGGAGCCGTTCGCCCTGGGTGCGGCTCGCGTCGACGAGCGCGTCGTCAAGCAGGCGGCCGAGGACGGCTCGGGCGGCGGCGGCGCCGAGCCCGTTGTGGGACCACGTGAACCCGTGCACGAACCCCTTCGGCCGGACCGTCTCGAACACCTCGCCGCTGCACGCGGCGAACCCGAACGGGACGTACCCGCTGGTCGAGCCCTTCCCCGCCGTGAGGATGTCCGGCCGGACGTCCCAATGGTCGACGCCGAACCACGTTCCCGTCCGGCCGAACCCCGTCATCACCTCGTCCGCGATGAGGAGCACGCCATGCCGGCGGCAGGCCTCGACGACGGCCGGCCAGTAGTCGTCCGGTGGCGCGGCCGCCGCGAGCGTCGCGCCGGCAACCGGCTCCGCGATGAACGCCGCGACGCGGCCCGGTCCCGCCTCGCGAATCGCGGCGTCGAGCTGATCGGCGAGGTAGCGGCCGCAGCCGTCGGGATGGCTCGGGTTGGTGCAGCGGTACTCGTATGCGGCGTCGACGTGCTTGAAGCGCCCGATCCACGGCTCGTACGGACGCTTGAGCGCGCGCTTGCCGCCGACGTCAAGCGCGCCGAGCGTGTTGCCGTGGTACGCGTTCGTCCGGCCGATCACGACCGAGCGGTCCTCGCCGCGCGCCAGGTGGTACGCGCGCGCGAGCTTCATGGCGGTCTCGACCGCCTCGCTGCCGCCGCTCACGGGATAGATCCGCGGATCGTCCATCGGCAGGAGGGGCGCGAGGTCGTCCGCGTACGCCTCGAGCGCCTCGGTGGTGAACGCGGTGCCGTGAACGTACTGGACCCGGGCGACGTGCTGGGCGATCGCGTCCGTCACGCGGCGGTCGCCATGCCCGACGTTCACGACGATCGCGCCGCCGGCCGCATCGAGGTACCGGCGGCCGTCCGCATCCTCGATCCACACGCCCTCGGCCCGGACGGCGGTCGGCAGCTCGCGGGTGAGGACGCGATGGAAGACGTGGCTCATCGTCGACGCTCCTGTCGGTGGTCGCTCAACTCTACGTCGCGCCCGTGGGGCCGCCCGCCGGCGGAGCGGACGGTGCCCCGTCGTCGCGCCCGTCCGCGTCCGTGTCCCGCTGCAGGCCGGCGAGCGACGCCGCCATCCCGTGGATCGCCTTCGTGAGATCGAGGATCTGGTTCGAAAGGCCGAGCAGCTCCTCGTTCTGGTGCTCCTCGGTCTGCACGAACCCCCACTGCTCGTCGGCCAGCACCTGGCGCTTCGCGTCGGCTCGGTTCTGGCTGATCATGACGAACGTCGAGAGGAAGATCGCCTCCAGCGAGACGATCATGGTCAGCAGGCCGAACGGATATTTCTCGACGCCGAAGCCGATCCATAGCGCGAAACAGACGATGTGGATGTACACGAACGCCATCGATCCCGCGAAGGTCGTGATCGCGTCGGCGATCCGGTTCTGGACATCCCGGCGCCGGTGCTCCTCGTGATGCCGGAGGGCGGGGTGACGGATCTCGCCGATGGGCAACCGAAGGCTCATGACGGTCCTTTCTCGCACGGGAGCGGCCTCGCGAAGCGTACGCTCGCAAGCCGAGGGCTTCCGGGGAGCCGCGTCTACGGCTCGACGGGGAGGAGCGTCGGTTCGATCCGGGTCTCACGGACGCCGTCAACTTCCCGTTCGACGCGGTAGGCCGCCGCACTCGGGCGCTCCGAGACGACCTCCACGAGGTCGGTCCCCTCGAAGTGCAGCGCGACGCCGTCGTCCGCCGCGATTCCGGCCGCGAGCGCCCCGTCGCCCACCGCGCGCTGGTACGTCGGGCGCCGGTCGGGTTCGGAGTCGTAGTGCGGGCAATTGGTCCCCGGCAGAATTCCGAGGCCGTCGGGCAAGGGCCGCAGAGCGCCGAATGAATCCGTCACACCGCCCTCGAACCAGCACAGGGAGCCGGCGGAGATCCCGGCGAGCACGACGCCCTCCGACCACACCCGCCCGAGCACGGCGTCGACGCCGTGCAGCCGCCACACGGCGAGCAGGTTGGCCGTGCTCCCACCGCCGACGTAGATCACGTCCTGCTCGAGCAGCTTGTCGGGCAGGCGTGGATACGGAGGCCCGAAGAGCGACAGATGCGACGGCCGGCACGGGATCTGCGAGAACGCCGCGTAGAACCGCTCGACGTACAACGCGGCGTCACCGCTCGCCGTGGGGACGAAGCAGACGCGCGGTTCCTCCCGCGGAGCGAGCGACAGGATGAACCGGTCGAGCGGCGTGACCGCTCCGGCCCAGTCCGAGAATCCCCCGCCGCCGAGCGCCACGACGTGTCGTTCGGCCATCGCGCGCTACCTGGCCGAGACGCCCTGCGGGTCGAGCTCCTCCCGCAGGATCCGAAGCTCCTCCTCGGTCGGGGCCGGCGTCCGCCCGACGTCCTCCGCGAGCCTCGGGTCCCACCCCATGTTGGCACGCACCTCGTCGAGCTCGACGCCGGGGTGCATCGTCACGAGGGTCATCTCGCCTGTCGCGTCATCGAACACGTATGTCGCGAGGTCGGTGACGACCGACGTCGGCCCGCTGCCGGTCCAGCCGCGGGCGCGGTCGTGCCCGGGATCGCCGCTGTGCCCCGGCGACGTCCGGAAGTGCAGCTTCTCGACGAACGAGCGCTGACCCTGCCGCATGATGACGAAAACCTTGCGGGCGTGGATCGCGATCTCGCAGGCGCCGCCCGAGCCGGGCAGCCGCGTCTTCGGATGCGCGTAGTCCCCGATCACCGTCGTGTTGATGTTGCCGAACCGGTCGATCTGCGCCGCGCCGAGGAACCCCACGTCCACGAGCCCGGCCTGTAGGTAGAACGCGAAGAGCTCGTACATCGACGTGACGGCCGTCGAACCGGTCACGAGCGTCGGGTCGCCGATCGAGAGCGGGAGGCGCTTCGGCGTTGAACCGAAGATCCCCGACTCGTACACGAGCTCGAGGTCCGGGTTCGACGTGCGGAGCGCGAGGTTGCACACGATGTTCGGCAGCCCGATCCCGACGAAGGTCACCCGCTGCGCTGCGAGCTGTCGCGCGCTGGCGACGATCATCATCTCCGAGCGCGAGAAGCCGAGGTCATCGGTCGCGCTCATCCGTACTCGCCGTAGTTCACGCGCCCGGACAGGCGCTCGGCCGGACGCAGCGCATCCCAGTACGCGTCGCCGAACTTCTCGACGTAGTCCGCGTGCGAGCCGAGGTCGTAGACCCACTCCTCGAGCCACGCCTCGAGCGCGACCGCATCCTTGGAGATCGGCTCCCACTCCCGGTAGAAGCGGTTGTCGCGGTCGTAGTAGCCCTGCGCGAAGCTCGGGTGGCAGCCGAACGGCTCCTCGACCACGGCGTCGACGATGAGGCCTGGGATCGCGGTGCGGTTGGGGTCGTCGCGGATGGTTTGCTCGTCGACGATCTCCTCGCACACGACGATGACGCGCTCGGCCGCGAACGCCGCCTCCTTCTGGCAGCCGAGCAGACCCCAGATCTGTGCGTTGCCGGAGGCGTCGGCGCGCTGCGCGTGGACGACGGTGACGTCCGGGTTGAGCGGCGGGACCGCATAGACCTGCGCGCCGTCGTAGGGCGAGACGATCGGCTTGATGTTCGGGTTGACCTTCGGGATGTCGCTCTCGAAGTAGGAGCGGATCGGCATAAACGGCAGGTTCGACGCGCCGGCCATGTACCGCGACACCATCCCGAAGTGGCTGTATTCCTCGATCTCGAGCGGCTCCGGGTCGTCGTGCTCGACCCGGCGCCGCACGGCGTGCAACGAGCCCGCGCCCGGGTTGCCGAGCCACGAGAAGACCAGCTTGCGCGCGACGCCCGCGCCGATCATCTGGTCGTAGATCACGTCGGGCGTCATCCGCGCGAGCGTCAGGTCGCGCTTACGCTGCCGGATGATCTCGTGTCCGGCCGCGAAGCAGATCAGGTGCGTGAAGCCCTCGATCGCGACCGTGTCGCCGTCGTGCACGAGCTCGGCGACGGCGTCCCGCAGCGTCGCGACCTTGCTTCCTCTCAAGGGGCTACCGCCCGCGCTCCGCGCTCGCTTCTCGAGCCCGCCGAACCCCCGGTCCGATCACTCATCCCGCGACCAGCCGTCCTCGGGGCCGCGAAGCACGCAGAACTCGTTGCCCTCGGGATCCTGCATGATCATCCAAGAGCTGCCGTGCTCGTCGACGCGGCGCTGCACCGTCGCACCCACGGCCTCGAGCCGTTCGACCTCCTCCGCCATCGATCGCGGCGGCCGGATATCGAGGTGCAGCCGGTTCTTCACCGACTTGCCCTCGGGTACCACCAGGAACAACAGCGGCCAGCCGCGACCCGAGGGGTCGACGATGTCGGCCGTCTCGTCGGTCACTTCCTTCAGCTCGTAGCCGAGCGCCTGCGTCCAGAACGTGGCAAGCAGGCGCGGGTCCGCGCAGTCGATCGTCAGCCCGTCGACGCTCGAGGGCATGGAGAGCCCCTCAGGCGCCGCGCGCGACCTCGGCGAGCGCGTCGCCGAAGACCTGGATCGCCGTCGCGGCCTCGTCCTTGCGGAACACCAGCGGCGGCGACATGCGAACGACGTCCTCGCCGCACCCGAGGACGAGCAGGCCCCGCCGGAACGACGCCTCCTCGACCGCGACCATGTGGTCGTGGTCGGGGAACTGCACGCCGATCATCAAACCCAGGCCGCGGACGTCGACGATCATGGGGTACTCGCGCTGGAGACCGCCGAGGCCCGCCATCAGCTGGGCGCCGACATCGACGGCGTTGGCCATCAGCTCCTCGTCCTCGATCACGCGGATCGTCGCCAGCGCGGCCGCACAGGCCACCGGGTTGCCGCCGTAGGTCGAGCCGTGAGCCCCCATGTCCCACGTCATCAGGTCCTCGCGCGCGATCATCCCGCCGAGCGGCATCCCGCTGGCGATGCCCTTGCCGGTGAGGACGATGTCCGGCTCGACGTCGGCGTGCTGGATCGCCCACCACCTGCCGGTGCGCCCCATCCCGCTCTGGATCTCGTCGGCGACGAGCAGGATGCCGTGCTCGTCGCACAGATCACGCAGGTACCGGAGCCAGCCGTCGGGCGGGACGACGTACCCGCCCTCCCCCAACACGGACTCGACCACGATGGCTGCGACCTCGCGCGGCGAGACCATCCTTTTGAACAGGACCTGCTCGATGAAGTCGAAGTCGCCGTAGAACGAATGCAGCACGCCGGGCAGCATCGGCCCGAAGCCCTCGTGATACTTGGCCTTGCTGGCGGTGAGCGAGACGCTGCCGTACGTGCGGCCGTGGAACGCGCCGTAGAACCCGATCACGTACTGGCGCCGTGTCGCGTGCCGGGCGAGCTTGATCGCGGCCTCGACCGCCTCGGTGCCGGAGTTGGTGAGGAAGCTGCGGACCGGCTTGCTCATCGGAGCGATGCGGTCGAGCTGCTCGCAGACGTCCGAGTAGATCGGCAAGAAGAAGTCGCTCGCGGAGTAGTGCAGCAGCTCGGCAGCCTGCTCCTGGATCGCGCGGACGACGGCCGGGTGCGCGTGGCCGGTCGAGGCCACCGCGATGCCGGCGTTCAGGTCCAGGAACAGGTTGTCGTCGACGTCCTCGAGCACCGAGCCCGAGCCGCGCCTGGGCACGAACGGGTACGCGCGCGGGAGCGACGGGCTCGTGACCCTGCGGTCGCGCTCGATGCGCGCGAGAGCCTCGGGCCCCGGCATGTCGGTGACGAGCCGGGGCGCCTGCGCGAGGTCGGCGAGCTCGGCGGTGCTCACTCCTCGATCACCGTCCTCGACTGCTCGCGGAGGTATTGCTGGACGTAATACGGACCACCGCCGGCCTTGCCCGTCGTGCCCGAGCCCTTCCAGCCGCCGAACGGCTGCACGCCGGGCCACGCGCCGGTGGTGGCGCCCGCGCGGCGGTTCACGTAGATCACGCCGGCCTCGATCGAGTTGAGCCACTTGTCGATCTCCGCGCGGTCGTCGCTGTAGAAGCCGGCCGTGAGGCCGTACTCCGTGTCGTTGCTCAGGCGGATCGCGTCGTCGAGGTCGTCGTACGGGGCGACCGCGACGAACGGCACGAACAGCTCTTCCTTCCAGATCCAGCTGTCGAGCGGGAGCTCGGCGACCGTCGGCTGGACGAACGTACCCTTCGCGTAGTCCCCGTCGGTCAGGCGCTCGCCGCCGGTGACGATCGTGCCGTTCTTCTTGGCCTCCTCGGCGGCGCGCTCGTACGTGGCGACCGCACTCTCGTCGATTACCGGCCCGAGGTACACGTCCTTGTTCAGCGGGTTGCCGATCTGGATCTTCTCGGTCTTCTCCTTCAGCAGGTTCACGAACTGGTCGTACACGCTGCGGTGCACGTATACGCGCGAGCAGGCGGAGCACTTCTGCCCGCCGAACCCGAACGCCGAGCGCATCACGCCGTCGGTCGCCTTGTCGAGATCCGCCTTGTCGGTGACGATCGCCGGGTTCTTGCCGCCCATCTCGCAGATGACCGGCTTGGGGAAGTCCTTCGCGAAGTTCTTGTAGATCCCCATGCCGACCTCGTACGAGCCGGTGAACGTGATGCCGGCGACGTCCGGATGGTTGACGATCTCGTCGCCCACGACCGATCCCGGCCCGCTGAGGAGGTGGAACGCGCCCTTCGGGACGCCGGCCGCCATGTAGATCTCGTACAGCTTCAGCCCGGTGTAGACGCCCATGTGGGCCGGCTTGAACACGACGCAGTTGCCGGCGACGAGCGCGCCGCTGGACGGACCCGCCGCGAGCGCCATCGGGAAGTTGAACGGGCTGATGATGGCCCACACGCCGAACGGGCGGAGCACGTCGTAGTACTCGCCGGGCGAGCCCATCGACTGCATCGGCTTGGTGAAGCCGTCGTTCCTCTCCATCTCGTTGGCGTTCCAACGCAGCAGGTCCGCCGACTCCTCGACGTCGCCGAGGGCCTCGAGACGGTTCTTGCCGACCTCCATCGCCATGAGTGCCGAGAGCTCGTTCCGCTGCTCGCTCATGAGGTCGGCGGCCTTGCGGATGATCGCCACGCGCTCCTGCCACGGCGTGTTCGCCCACGTCGGGGAGAAGTCCTTGGCGGCCCGGACGGCGTCCCGAACGTCCTCGCGCGTCCCGAGCGCGAACTCGCCGATCACGGTGCCGTCGATCGGCGACTTCGCCTCCTTGTACCCGGACCCCTCGCGTGCCTCGCCGTTGACGAACAGTGGATGCTTCTGGCCGAGCCAGGACCTGGCCCTCTCGATGCCCTGGTCGTACAGCTCGTGCAGTTCCTCGTTGTCCGCGGACATCGTCGCGTACGTGATGCGGAAGCCCTTCTCTGCCATGCGGAACGCCTCCTTTCGGTCCTATCGTAGCGGGGCGCCGAATCTCGGCCCAAGTCGGGAGGCCCAGGCACACCCTGCCGGCCTGACCCTCGGATATCGCCGGGAAGCGAGCGGATATCGAGAAACGACCCGGGGGCGGGCGTATCATCGGCCTCCCTTGAGGCTCGTGACCTTCGACCGGAGGGGGCACCGGCGACTGGGAGCGTTCCTTTGGGGCGAGGTCGTGGACCTGCCCGACGCCGTCGGGCATCCCGCCTTCCCCGCCACCATGGAGGCACTGGTCGCGCGCAACGGGGGGACGGTGCTCGACGCCGCCCGCGCCGCCCTCGAACGACACGAGGTCGAGGCGTGCGTCGTTCCGAACCCGCGCCTGCTGGTCCCGCTCCTTCCCGCGTCGTTGCGCACCGACGACGCCACCGAGGCGGTCCGCCGGATCGCCGGGCCGGACGACGAGGTGCCGTGGCCCCCCGGCGCGGGATGGCTCGACTACGTGCCGAAGGTGGCGGCGGTGCTCCGGCGGCCGGTTCCGAAGGGCGACGAGCAGCCCCCGTCGGCGTCGGTGTTCGGGTACACGTTGATCAACGATTGGGCGGTTCGGGACGCGACGGGCGATCCGACACCGCACCCCGAGCCGCTGCCGCTCGCGATGGGCCCGTGCATCGTCACGCCGGACGGCGTCGATCCGCAGACGACGACGCTCACGGTTCGCGTCGATGGCGAGCAGTGGGCCAAGGGGAACCTGAATGGCACGGCGACGGACCTGCTCGGCGCCGTCTCGGCCGCCTCGCGGCTGATCGACCTCGCTCCCGGGGAGACGTTCGCCTCGAGCCCGTTCGACGTTCAGCGGAACGAGCAGCGCGTCTGGCCGGGCGCCACGATCGAGCTCGAAGCCGAGGGGATCGGCGTGCTCCGCAACCGCGTCGGCCGTCCGCGCTGAGCTCAGGAGTCACTGCACGCAGAACTCGTTGCCCTCCGGATCCTGCATCACGACCCAGTGCTCGCCTCGTTCGTCGAATTCGCGGAACTTCGTCGCGCCGAGGATCTCGAGCCGCTCGACCGTCCGGGCGACGCGCCGACGGCGCTCCTCGTCCGGGGTGTCACGCGGCCCGCCAGCGTTGACGTCGACGTGCACGCGGTTCTTGACGGTCTTGGGCTCCGGGACACGTTGGAAGAAGATCCGCGGACCGGCACCGTCCGGATCGACGACGGCGCTGGCCGAGTTCCACTCGGTCTCGGGCACGCCGCTCTCGTGCAGGAACGCCTCCCACGAAGCGAACCCGTCGGGGGGAGGCTGCACGATGTACCCCAGCGCGGCCGCCCAGAACGGTGCCAGCGCGCCCGGGTCGGCACAATCGATGACGACCTGAATCGGCGTGGCCACGCTACTTCTTGCGGGTGGCCTTGCGGGCGGCGCCGTGCTCGGCGGCCTTGCGCTTCTCGGCATCCTTCTTCTTGCGCTCGCGGTCGTGCGCCCACCGCACCTTCGGTCGGTCTCCCCTACCCATGCGTCACTCCTTTGCTGTCGATGGTTCGCTGTCTATCGCGTCGGCGGGTGGTCGTCCTCATCCTCGCCGCCCTGCGCGAGCTCGGCGCTGCGGTGCCTCGCGGCGTCGATCGCGTTGAGGAACGCCGCGCGAACCCCGGTCTCCTCGAGGATCCGGATCGCCGCGATCGTCGTGCCGCCCGGCGAGGTCACCATCTCGCGCAGCTCGACCGGGTGCTTGCCGGTGTCGCGCAGCATCTTCGCAGAGCCGAGCATCGTCTGGATGATCAGCTCGGTCGCGACGTCCCGCGAGAGTCCGAGCAGGATGCACGCCTCGATCATCGCCTCGGC
>DATAEU010000097.1:0-5318 GCA_036257835.1 Actinomycetota bacterium
AGGCGTCGGCGGACGGAACGAAGGTCGAGGTGGAGGTCGGCGACGAGAGCGTGCCCGCGACCGTCGACGTCTTGTCGGTCCTGGATCCGAACAAGGAGCGTCCCCGCTCGTAGGTGGCGGGTATCGGACGCCGAGCCGCCGCGATCGGATCGCCGACTTCCGGGCATCCGCCTCGAGCTGCCGCTATCCTACGAATCACACGCGTGTGATTCACGCGCATCGAGCGGGATGGAGGGTCGGCCGGATGAACGGGATGCACACGTGCGCGCCGCCGAGGGACGCCGAGACCAAGCCCCAGACGCTCTGGTCGTGTCAGCGGTGCGGCGCGATCTGGGAGGCGGCGCCGGACGGTCCCGGGATCTTCGACTTCGAACGCAACGACGTGGTGACCCGTGCCATCTGGATCCTGGTCGACGCCGGCGACGTCCGGTTCGGCGTCGCCTGAGGGATCGCATGCGCGGAACCCGCCGCGGCTGCACGACGTTCGTACCGCCCTCGATGCGGTTCCCGGGTCAGCCGGCGCCGTTCACCGGGCACCGGCCGCGGACGTCGCGGACGGTCGTCAGAACAGCCCGACGGTCCGTCCGCGCTCGTCGATGTCGACGCCGGTGAAGTTCGGCGTCTTCCCGAACCCCGGCATCCGCTGCATGTCGCCGCACAGCGCGACGACGAACCCGGCGCCGGCGCTCGGGACGACCGATCGGATCGGCAGGCGGAAGCCGCGGGGCCGGTTCAACAGTGTGGGGTCGTGGCTGAGCGACAGATGCGTCTTGGCCATGCACACCGGCGCGTCGCCCATCCCGAGCGCCCGGATCCGCGACAGGTCCTTCAGCGCCTGCGGCAGGTAGTCGACGCCTTCGGCGCCGTACAGCCGTGTCGCGATCGCTTCGATCTGGTCCTCGACCGGCGTACCGGGCGGCGTGAGGACGCGGAACGAGTTCGGCTTGTCGCACGCCTCGACCACGGCCTCGGCGAGCCGCCGGGCGCCCTCGCCGCCCCTCGCGAACCCCTCGTTCAGGACGACCCGCTCGGCGCCGACCTTCGTCGCGAGCTCGTCGACGAGGTTGAGCTCGGCCTCCGTGTCGGACGGGAATCGGTTGATCGAGACGACGCACGGCAGGCCGTACGCCTTCACGATGTCGATGTGCGCCGCGAGGTTCTCGGCGCCCATCCGGAGCGCGTCGAGGTCCTCGGTGCCGAGACTCTCGAACGACATGCCCCCGTGGGATTTGAGCGCGCGAACCGTCGTCACCAGCACGGCGGCGCTCGGCGCGAACCCGCCGATCCGGCACACGATGTCGCAGAACTTCTCGAACCCGAGGTCGGCGGCGAACCCTGCCTCGGTCACGACGTAGTCGGCCAGCTTGAGCGCGATCCGGTCGGCGATGACCGAGTTGTTGGCGTGCGCGATGTTGCCGAACGGCCCCGCGTGGATCAGCACCGGCTGGCCCTCGAGCGTTTGCACGAGGTTCGGCCGGATCGCGTCCTTCATCACGACCGTCATCGCGCCGGCGACCTTCAGATCGTCCGCGGTGACCGGGTCGCCGCCGCGCGTCTCGGCCACGACGACGCGTCCGAGCCGGCGGCGCAGGTCGTGGAGGTCGTTGGCCAGCGCGAGGATCGCCATGAGCTCGGATGCGGCGGTGATCACGAAGGCGTTCTCGCGCGGGTACCCGTGGGCCTTGCCGCCCAGGCCGACGACCGTGTACCGGAGCTCGCGATCGTTCACGTCCAGCGTTCGCGGCCACGTGATCGTCTGCGGGTCGACGTTCAGCGGGTTCCCGTGGTACACGGATGCGTCGAGCGCCGCCGCCAGCAGGTTGTGCGCCGCGGTGACCGCGTGGAAGTCGCCATTCAGATGGAGGTTGATCTCCTCCATCGGAACGACCTGCGCGTAGCCGCCGCCGTTGCCGCCGCCCTTGATGCCGAAGACCGGGCCCATCGAGGGCTCGCGCAGGCACAGCATCACCTCCTTGCCGATCGCGCCGAGCCCCTGCGTCAGCGAGACCGAGGTCGTCGTCTTGCCCTCCCCGGCCTTCGTCGGCGTGATCGCGGTGGTGATGATGAGCTTGCCGTCGGGGCGGTCCGACAGGCGGTCGACCACCGAGAGGTCGACCTTCGCTCGGTACCGGCCGTACGGCTCGAGCTCGCCCTCCTCGATCCCGACGACGCGCGCGACCTCCGTGATGGCCCGAAGCTCGGCGTCCTGGGCGATCTCGAGTCCGGTCTTCATGCGGTCGGGGGCCCCTTCTGAGTCGTGGTTCAGGAAGCGCGCCGAAGGATACCCCTGCGCTTCGCGCGGCCGCCCTGACCGATGGTCAAGACCCACCAGGCGCGACCGACGGCGAACGTGGTCGGCGCTCCGGCCCTCGGGGCCGATAATCGACGCATGGCCGATGCGGTGCCGCTCCGTCGCAACGTGACGAGCGCCCGCGTCCATGCGGTCGCCGACGGTCACGTCTCCGAGCGCGCCGACCGCCTCGCGACCGAGGAGCCAATGGAGATCCGTGCCGCCGGGCCCGGGCAGACCCCCGTCTCGGTCGCCGTCACGATGCGAACGCCGGGAGGGGACTTCGAGCTCGCGGCGGGGTTCCTGTTCACGGAGGGCCTCGTCGGGGGGCGCCGGGACGTGCGCCGGGTGAGCTACTGCGAGGACCTCGATCCGGAGGACCAGCACTACAACGTCGTCACCGTCGACCTCGAGCGCCCCTTCGATCCGGATGCGCTCCACCGGAACTTCTTCGCGACGTCGTCGTGCGGGATCTGCGGCAAGGCGACGCTCGAGCACGTCGAGGTCGCCTGTTCGCGGGTCGCGCCGGGGCCGTCGGTGACGCCCGAGACCGTCGCGGCGATGCCCGCAGCGCTCCGCGCCGCCCAGCGCGTGTTCGATCAGACGGGCGGGCTCCACGCCGCCGGCCTGTTCGCGCCGTCCGGGGAGCTGCTCTCGCTCCGCGAGGACGTGGGCAGACACAACGCTGTCGACAAGTTGATCGGCGAGGCGCTGCTCGCCGGCGAGCTCCCGCTGTCGGACCGGATCCTGTTCGTGTCCGGGCGCTCATCGTTCGAGATCGTGCAGAAGGCGGGCGTGGCCGGCGTCCCGGTCGTCGCCTCCGTGTCCGCGCCGTCGAGCCTCGCGGTGGAGGCGGGCGAGCGGCTCGGCATGACGATCGTCGGGTTCGTCCGCGACGGGCGCTGCAACGTCTACACGCACCCCGTGCGCCTCGGGCTCTGACCGTTTCGAGCCTGGGACGAGACAACGCGGCGGTATAGCATCGTGCTTCGACCGGACGGCAAGGAGGCGAGGGCCCGTTGAACGCGCAGGCGAACGGGCAGAGCCGACTGACCGAGCCGATGGTTCGCGATAACGGCAGCTTGCGGATCGCCACGTGGGACGAGGCCCTCGACCGGGCCGCCGCGGGGCTGCGAGCCGCCGTCGAGCGGAACGGCGGCGACGGTGTCGGGCTGTTCAGCTGCTCCAAGGCCAGCAACGAGATGAACTTCGCGTCACAGAAGTTCATGCGCCAGGTCCTGGGCAGCAACAACGTCGATAGCTGCAACCGCACCTGACACGCTCCCAGCGTGGTCGGTCTGGCCACAGTGTTCGGAGCAGGTGGGGGAACGAGTTCGTACGAGGAGGTCGAGCACACCGACCTCATCGTGCTGTGGGGATCGAATGCGCGCGAGACGCATCCGATCTTCTTCCACCATGTCCTGCGCGGGATCCACAACGGAGCCAGGCTCTACGTGGTCGACCCGCGCCGGACCTCGAGCGCGCAGTGGGCGGACGTCTGGATGGGGCTCGACGTGGGCGCCGACATAGCGCTCTCCAACACGATCGCGCGCGAGATCGTCGACGCCGGTCTGCACAACACGGCGTTCATCGAGAACGCGACGGTCGGGTTCGACGACTACGTCGCCTCGGTGCAGGAGTGGACGCTCGAGCGCGGCGAGCAGGTCACGGGCGTGCCCGCGGAGGTGATTCGCGACTTCGCGCACGTGTACGCGAAGGCGGACCGGGCGATCCTCTGCTGGACCCTCGGGATCACCGAGCACCACAACGCCGTCGACAACGTCCTGTCACTGATCAACCTCGCGCTGCTGTGCGGGCACGTCGGGCGGTACGGCAGCGGCCTGAACCCGCTCCGCGGGCAGAACAACGTGCAGGGCGGCGGCGACATGGGGGCGATCCCGAACAAGCTGCCCGGCTTCCGAGACATCGAGAAGGACGACGACGCGCGCCGGATGTTCGGGATGGCGTGGGACTGCACGATCCCGCCGAAGTACGGCAAGCACCTGACGGCCATGTTCGAGGCCATGGAGCGCAAGGAGCTCACGGCCGTGTACGTGATCGGCGAGAACCCGGCGCACTCCGAGGCAGACGCCGCGCACGCCAAGAAGCTGCTCCAGGGGCTCGACACGCTGATCGTGCAGGACATCTTCCTCACGGCGACGGCCAAGCTCGCGGACGTCGTGCTGCCGGCCGCCTCGTCGTGGGCGGAGTCGGAGGGGACCGTCACCAACAGCGAGCGGCGCGTCCAGCTGATGCACAAGGCGCTGGAACCGCCGGGAAACGCGCGTGACGACATCTGGATCATCGGCCAGCTCGCGAGGCGCCTCGGCCGCGACTGGGGCGAGGTGTCGCCCCGTTCGATGTGGGACGAGCTCCGTTCGCTCTCGCCGATGCACGCGGGTATGACGTACGAGCGACTGGACGCCGGAGCCGAAAGGGGCATCCAGTGGCCGTGCTGGGACGAGGAACACCCGGGCACCAGGTTCCTGCATGCACGCCTGTGGGAGCGCGACCCGGAGAAGCGGCTCGCCGAGGCGCCGTTCAGCGTGGTGCCGTTCGAGCCGCCGGTCGACGAGCTGTCGGACGAGTTCCCGATCAGGCTCACCACGGGACGACGGCTCGACTCGTACAACACCGGTGTGCAGTCGGGCCGGTACCGCTCGCCGATGCGCAAGCGCGAAGCGATCTGCCTGTCGCCCGAGGACGCGGACCGCTACGGAGTCGGCGACGGCGAGCGCGTCGTCGTGACCTCGCGGCGCGGCAAGGTCGAGGCGCCCGTCCGCGTCGACCCGACGCTCAGGCCGGGCCTCGCCTTCATGACGTTGCACTTCCCGGACGAGGTCGAGACCAACGTGCTCACGATCGATGCGACCGACCCGAAGTCGGGCACCGCCGAGTTCAAGGCGAGCGCGATCCGGGTCGACCGAGCGGGGGGTCCGGAGGGCTCAAGGAGCGAGCGCGAACGCGCGAGCGGTAGCCCCCTAGAAGAAACCGCGAACGCGGGGGGGAGCGAGTAGCGCGTGGATCT
>DATAEU010000098.1:0-13966 GCA_036257835.1 Actinomycetota bacterium
GCGGGCCGCGATCCTCGCGCTCGCCGGTCGCCATCGAACCCGACGGCTCGTGCGTCTCGCCGTTCGAGCCGCCGTAGGTCGTCGGCTCGGCGGCCGGCGCGTCGGCCGCCGGGGCTGCCTCGACGGCGATGGCGGTCTTGCCGCCGCTCCCGCCGTTGGGCCCCGAGCCGTTGCGGTGCTCCAGGATCCTGTCGATCAGCTCAGCCTTCTTCAGCCGCTGGTGGCCGGCGAGGCCGAGGCTGTCGGCCATCGCGTGGAGCTCCGAGGCCACCTTGCCCTCGAGAGCGGTCCGTTCCGTCGTATCGGGTGCCAACTAGGCCCCTCCCTTCATCAACTCACCCTGGAGGGCCTCCCAGTCCGCGTCGAACCGCTTGAGTCCGGCGTCGGTCAGTGGATGCTTCACCAGTTTCGTGAACACGTCGTACGGCATCGTGGCGATGTCGGCCCCGGCGAGCGCCGCCTCCACCACGTGCATCGGGTGGCGAAGGGACGCGGCGAGGACCTCGGTCTCGTATCCCTGAACGTCGTAGATCTCGCAGATCTGCCGGAGCGCGTGCATCCCGTCGGCGGCCGCATCGTCGATGCGGCCGATGAACGGGGAGACGATGTACGCGCCGATCTCGGCGGCCAGGATCGCCTGGGCCGGTGAGAACACCAGCGTCACGTTGATCCTGATGCCTTCGTCGGTCAGCCGGCGCCCGGCCTTGAGCCCGTCGGGCGTCATCGGGACCTTGACGACCGCGTTCGATGCCTTCTGCGCCAGCTCGACGCCCTGCTTGTACATGGGGTCGGCGTCCTTCTCCGTGGTCTCGAGCGAGACGTCGCCCTTGACCTCCTCGAGGATGAGCTTCCAGACCTCGTCGGGGCTCTGACGCTCCTTGCCGACGAGGGTCGGGTTGGTGGTGACCCCGGAGAGCACGCCCCAGGCGTTGATCTCGCGGATCTCCTCGATGCTCGCCGTGTCCAGGAACAGCCTCATGCCGTCCGTCCTTTCGTGGCGCCCGCCGCGACGGCGGTGCCGGCCCGCGTCGCCCGCTCGGTGACCCGTTGCATCACGAGGTCGATCACCGCGGCTAGCGTGTGGTCGAAGTTGTAGTTGGGGATGACCGGAACCCCGTGCGAGAGCGCTTGGCTCTTGACGTATCGCTGTACCCGCCGGATGCTCTCGAACCCGTCCAGGTACCGGGTCGCGGGACGACCCGCGTGATCGGCCGAGCGCGCCAGGAAGTGCGTTCGGTGGACGTCCTCCTCCTCGACGCTGACGATGACGGGCACCGCCACTATGTCGTCGCGATGCGAGGCGACGTTCACGAATCCGGGGACGACGTGCGCCCCCTCGATGATCATGCTCATGCCCTCGAGCGCGGCACGGTCGAGCAGCGCGTCGAGACCGACCGACACCGCCGAGGTCTGCTCGCGAAAGCCGGCGACCACGGCGTCGCGCCGATCGGGCTCGCGCAGCGCGTCGCCCGCTTCGAACGACGATCGGTGCAACGTCGGCAGCAGCCGCTCCGACAACATCGCCCGCATGACCTCGCGCACCGCGTCCGTCGCGACGACCCGCACGATGCCCAGCCGCGTCGCGAGCTGCGTCGCGAGCGTCGACTTGCCGACGCCGGTCGCGCCGCCGATCAGCACGACCAGCGGGATCTCGAGCGCCTCGACGTCCCGCCAGCGGCGGAAGTTCTTGGCGTACCGGTCGCCCGCGAGCTCACCGATCACGCCGACGGTCAGCTCGTCGAGGTCTCGCGTCGTGATCGACGCGCGACCGGACCGGACCAGCCGGTCTTCGATCGCCTCGGCGACCTCGTACGCCCGGAACGGCGAGAGACCTGTCAGCATCACCTGTGACGCCATGAGCCCTTTCGAGTACGGCAGCCCCGTCTCCCGGTCGGAGATGAGGATGTACGGGCTGCGGGTTTCCTTCATCCGCTCGATCACCGTGGCCGCTGCGTGCGCTCCGTGGTCGGCCGCGTCATCGAGTCGCTCGGCGGCCGGCCGCGAGCTCCAGCACGCGGTCGAGCTCGCCGGGCAGATCGCCGTCGCCCTCGACCGTGATCGGCCGATTGTCGACGAACACGACCTGCGCCCCGAGCGTCTCGGCGCGGCGCGCGGCCACGTCGATGGCCGCCGCCTTGAGCTCCGTGAGGAGCACGTCGAACCCCTCCGCCTCGTCCATGTCCCTGCCCAATCCGGCTCGGTCCGCCAGACGGGCGCTCCACCCCACCACCCGGCACCCGCTCCCGGCCTCGATCGAGGCGACCTGCCTCGCTGCGACCTCCGGCGGCGCCGTGGTGGCGAAGAACGCGTCCCTTCCCTGCACATCGCCCAGCGGTACCGGTTCGAAGTCCGTAACGATGAGCCGGGCGTCACCGCGGATTCGCTGGACGAGGGATCGTAGGGCGGGGAGGTTCTCGAGCCCGGCTGATGGGCTGGATGCCATTGTAAGGACTACGAGGTCCGATAGCAACAGACGATAAGGTCCGAGCCCCTGTCCCAGTTGGGCCTCGGCCGTGGCCGTCGTCGCGACGAGCACCCCGGCGTCCCAAGGGACCGGCGGCACCGAGGCCCCGCTCCCCTCCAGCACGACGAGCCCCGGGCCCGTCCCGACCGCCCGGGCGGCCGCCTCGGCGACGTTCGAGGCGAACGCCGCGCCCGCCAGACCCCCGCCGACGCGACGGGCGCCGAACGTGGGGGCCGTCGTCGTCACGGCGTCCTCGAGGTAGTCCGATGCGGCGTGCTCTCCCCGCTCGACGAGGGCGCGGAGTCGATCGATGCCGACCCCGCCGGCCGGCATCTCGACCGGCTCGGGCGGACCGCCGCGGCCCATCGCGACGACGACGGGCCGTAGACCTGCGCGGTCGGCGTGCCGAACCAGCTCGGCGGAAACGGCGGTCTTGCCGGTGCGCTTGCCGGTGCCGATGATCGCGACCGTAGCGACGTCGAGCGGCGGCTCGGTGATCGGCGGGTCGAAGCGGCAGCCCGCGCCGACGTATGCCACGCCGCGCGAGAGCGCCACGGCGACGAGCAGCAATCGGTCGGCCGTCGACAGGACCGGGTCGTCGGACAGGTCGAGCACACCGTCCGGACGCACCTCCTCGAGCAGCGCGGCGAGCGATCCCGCACGGTCGGGCGACGCCGCCACGACGCGGAGGCCGAGCTCCGGTGGCTCGCCCGAGGCGAGCTTCTCCGTCCCACCGAGGAACAGCGCGGCGACGGGTTCGAAGCCGGCGCCGCGCGCGACCTCCAGACCCCACCGGGTGACCGGCGGATAGTGCTCGCCGTCGACGAGCGCGACAACCTTCATGCGGCGTCCCTCCCGGTGGGCGCGGAGCTAGTCGTCCGGATGCGCGGCCGCCTGCCGAACCGGTGGCTCGAACGTGCGACGGAACTGCTCGCCGGTGGACAGGGAGAAGTGGGCGATGACGTTGTCGCCGCCGAAGGGGAAGCGCCGGGTGATCATGACCTCGTCTCCCTCGAACCGCAGCACGTTGTAGCACGGCTTCGTGTAGCCACGGAGCCGGAGCGAGGAGACCGTCCCGGCGTTGGCGACGTACAGGTCCTCAAGCCGCCACACGTAGGGGACGTGTTTGTGTCCCGACAGCACGATGTTCACGCCCGCGCCGATGAGCACCTCGAGGAGGTCGCCCGCGTCGGCAACGACGCTCCGCTCGCGGCCGGTCCCGGGCACCGGCAGGAGGTGGTGGTGCAGCACGAACACCTTGAGCTCGGCCGGGGTATCGAACTCCGAGCGAAGCCAGTCGTAACGCTCGCGCCCGATCTGACCCTCGTTCAGATCGGGCTCGCTGGAGTCGGCGCCGACGATGCGGATGCCCGCGACGTCCACCGACCAGTGTCGCGGCCCGATCAGCTCCTCGAAATGGAGGTAGCCGACATTACGTGCATCATGGTTGCCCGGGACGGTGTACAGCGGCGCCTCGATGCGCTCGGCGTACGCCACCCAGTTCTTGAACTCCTGGCGATACCCCTCGGTGGTCAGATCGCCGCTGCAGATGACCGCGTCCGGACGGAGTTCGTTCAGCTCGACGATCACGCGGTTCATCAGGTTGGCGACGAAGTACGGCGAGCCGACGTGGGGATCCGAGATGTGGGCGATCGTCGCCACGGGCGCAGTGTAACTGCGGGTTCGCCGAGGGCAGGCGCTCCGGCTCGGCCCGGGCGTGGGACGATACGCGCGTCGTGAACGTCCTCGATCTCGTCCTGCTCGCGATCCTGGTCCTCGCGGCCGTGAGCGGGTTCCGCCGCGGCGCCCTGATGCAGGTCCTCGCGTACGGCGGGCTGGTCGTCGGCCTCGTCATCGGGGCCGTGCTCGCGCCGAGGATCGCCTCGCTCGTCGACGGGCAGGCCGCCCAGGCCGGGGTTGCCGTCGCGGTCGTCCTGGGGGTCGCGGGGATCGGCAACGCGACCGGGTGGCTCGCCGGCGCCTGGCTGCGCAGCCACATGCGGAGAACGCGGTTCGGCGGGGCCGACGCGGCGGGTGGCTCGATCGTTTCGATGGTCGCGCTCCTGGTCGCGGTCTGGTTCCTGGCGTTCAACCTCGTGAACGGCCCGTTCCCGTCGCTCTCGGGCGAGATCCGCGGCTCGGCCGTCGTGCGGACGATCGAGCACGCGATGCCGGCTCCGCCGTCGCTCCTGACCGAGGTGCGACACTTCTTCGACCGCTTCGGCTTCCCCGAGGTCTTCACCGGCCTGCCACCCGCACCCGCGGGGCCGGTGCGCGGGCCGACGCAGGCCCAGGCGCAGCGGGCGTTCGCGGACGCGCGCGGAAGCATGGTGCGCATCGTCGGGCAGGCGTGCGGCGAGATCCAGTCGGGCAGCGGCTTCGTCGTCGCGCCCAACGACGTCGTGACCAACGCGCACGTCGTCGCCGGCGTCGCGGCCCCACAGGTCCAGCAGCAGAACGGTGGAACGCAGCCCGCGACCGTCGTGCTGTTCGATCCCGACACCGACCTCGCGGTCCTGCGCGTCCCCGGTCCCCTCGGGCCCCCGCTGACCTTCCTCGGGACCGAGGCCGAACGCGGGACCGGCGGCGCGGTCCTGGGGTTCCCCGGAGGCGGCGACCTGAAGGGGGAGCCGGCGGCGGTTCGACGGCCGATCGACGCCGTCGGACGTGACATCTACGGGCGACACACGGTCGTTCGGAAGGTCTACGAGCTCCAGGCCAGCGTGCAACCGGGTGACTCGGGCGGCCCCTTCGTCCTGCCCAGCGGCCGCGTCGCCGGAATCGTGTTCGCGGCGTCGACGACCGACGAGGGCGTCGGGTACGCGATCGCGTCGACGACGGCCACCCGCGACATCGGCTCGGCGATCCCGCTCGCGGCGCCGGTCGACACCGGCGCCTGCGTGCACTGAGCCGCTACTCCTCCATCACCACGCGGACGTCGCCCTCCCGGCTCAGCAACGAGAACGAGGTGATCTCGCCCTCGCGCCGGAAGACGAGCGAGATGCGGCTGGAGCCGATCGACAGGTTGCGGACCTCGACCGTGTTGAGCCACGTGGGCAGGTGCGGCTTGTTCACGGTGAGGAGGTTCTCATGCGCCCGGGCCGAGATGCCGAGCATCGCCTGGAGCATCAGGAACGGCGATCCCGCCGCCCAGGCCTGCGGCGAACAGGCCACCGGGTAGCTCACCGGGCGGTTCGGCGTGCGGCGGGTGAAGCCGCAGAAGAGCTCGGGCAGCCGAAGATAGTCGGCCTCGATCGCCGCGTCGAAGAGCGCGGTCGCCACGCGGTTGGTCGAGCGGGCGAACCCGTACCGCTTCAGCCCCGCGGCGATCAGCGCGTTGTCGTGCGGCCACACCGAGCCGTTGTGGTAGCTCATCGGGTTGTACGCGGCCGCCGACTTGCTCATCGTGCGGATCCCCCACCCGGAGAACATGTCCGGCGCGAGCAGCCGCTTGGCGAGCAACGCGGCCTTGTCGTCGTCGACGATGCCGCAGTAGAGGCCGTGCCCGGGGTTCGACATGACCGTTCCGACCTGGCGCTTGTCGGCGTCGAGCGCCGCCGCGAAAAACCGCTCGTCCTCCATCCAGAATGCCTCGTTGTAGCGGCGCCGAAGCTCCTCGGCCTCCACCACGAGCGTCTGCGCGCGCCTGTCGTCGCCGAGCGCGAGGAACACGTCCGCGATCCGGCTCTTCGCCAGATACACGTACGCCTGCACCTCGGACAGTGCGATCGGCGGCTCGGCGAGCCGGCCGTCGGCGTGGACGATCGAGTCGTGCGAGTCCTTCCAGCCCTGGTTGCGGATCCCACGCACCGATCGCGTGTGGTACTCGACGAAGCCGTCGGCGTCGATATCGCCGTACTCGTCCATCCAACGCAGCGCCGCCTCGGCGTTCGGCCGCAGCCGGCGGACGAGGTCCAGATCGCCCGTCCATCGGAAGTACTGCGCGAGCAGGATCAGGAACCACGGCGTCGAGTCGACCGAGCCGTAATAGGGCGTGTGCGGCACGATCCCCGCGCGCGCGAGCTCGCCCTGGCGCACCTCGTGCAGGATCTTGCCGGGCTCCTCGTCGCGCCAGTCGTCGACCTCGGTTCCCTGGTGCGCCCCGAGCAGCTGCAGCACCTCGCGAGCCGGCGCGGGGTTCACGGACAGGATCTGGTGCGACGCGATCATTGCGTCGCGTCCGAAGATCGTCACGTACCAGGGGATGCCGGCCGCAAGGACGCCGCCGTCGGGCGTCTGTGTGTAGAGCGCGCGAAGATCGCGGAGGCTTCGATCGAGCAGCTCGTTGAACTGCTCGTTGTCGGTGACGAGCTGCGTGCACGCGCGCTCCCACTCCTCGTACGAGCGGCGCAGCGCATGCACCGCGACGTCGAAGTCGACCGCCGGCCGCTCGTCCTCGCCAAGCACGGGATCCATCGTCATGCCGATCAGGCGCGTCTGGTACGGACCGAGCCGAAGCCGGAAGGTCGCGTGGACGACCTCGCCCTCGAACCGCGTGTCGTCGGGCGTCGCCGTGAACTCGATCACGGTCGAGCGGCGCAGACCGTCGCGGCCGAGCGCAGAGAACGTGAGGACGCGTCCCTCGAGCATCGGCGGGTCCGGAGGCGGCCGGGTCGCGTCGGTCATGCCGCGCACCTCGAAGATGTCGGCGAAGTCCGCGCCGAACGAGAACTCCAGATCGAGCTCCACGGCATGGGCGTTGTAGTTCTTGACCCGCACCCGTTCGAACAGCCGCCCGTTCACCGCGCGGATACGGCGGATGTTGAGCGTCTGCTGCGGTACCGCCTCCTCGTCGCGGTCGAACAGCGCCGGGTTCGTCAGGTCGACGTGCGACATGTAGCCGCGCTCGGCCGACGAGGACAGCAGCACCGGGTTGCGCCCGGAGATGGTCATGCGGAAGTGGGAGAGGAATCGCGTGTCGCGCGAGTAGAGCCCGAGCCCGAAGTCGCCGCCGTGGTCGAGGTTGCCCTCGCGATCGGTGTAAAGGAACGTCTCGCCCTCTTTGACCGCGAGCGTCTTGCTCGCGAGGTCGGTGACGAGGACCGGCGCGTTGTCGCGGACGGTCTGCTCGGGGGGGCTCGCTATGGTGACGTCTCGATCGGAGCTCATGGACGGGCCTTGCGTCGGCGGGGGTGCGGGGCGCGGTCGCCCGTGCTCGCGGACGATCGGTTCGGTTGATCCACTCTCGGAGCGGACCGCGGACGGCTCAACGACATCCCCACATGATGACCATCGGCTGCGCGCACCGGATGATGAGCGCTAGTCCCGGAGGATCTCGACGCCGCTCGAGCGCACCGCGGCTCGAAGCGCGCGCCAGCCCGGCGGAGCGTCGGGAAGAGGCGCGGACGGCAGGTCGAACGCCAGGAGCGACGGACCGGCGCCCGACACGCAGACGGCGACGCCGGCCTCGCGCAGGTGGCGGAACAGCTCGTTCGCCTGGGGCACGAGCGGGAGCCGATAGGGCTGGTGGACGCGGTCCTTGAGCGCCTCCGGAAGCATCGCGGGGTCGGCGGTGAACGCCACGACGGCGATCGCGGCGCGCCCGATCGTGAACACCGCGTCGGCCCGTGACACGGTCTCGGGAAGGGCGGCACGCGCCTCGGATGTCGCAAGCCGAAGGTCGTCGGGGACGAACACGACGGGGCGGAGATCGGGCGACGGGTCGAGCCGCACGATGCCGCCCTCGTATGCCAGCGTCAGGCCGCCGAGTGCGGCCGCGGCGACGTTGTCGGGGTGGCCCTCGAGCGCCGCCGCGAACCGGACGACGTCGGAGGCGGCGAGCGACAGGTCGAGCAGCCGGTCCGCCACAGCGACACCGGCGACCGTCGCGGCCGCCGACGAACCGAGGCCGCGAGCGAGCGGGATGCGGTTCACGCCGTGGATGCCGAACGGCGGGAGACCCACGCCGGATTCGATCGCGACCGTCGCGACCGCCGCCGAGATCGAATCCGATCCGTCGGTCGCGAGCTCGGATCCACCCTCCCCCTCCCACGTCACGCCCGTCGTCTCGGTGTCCACGACGACCTCGTTGCAGAGGTCGAGCGCCAGGCCGAAGCAGTCGAATCCCGGGCCGAGGTTCGCCGACGTCGCCGGGACGCGTACGCGGAACCTCACGCGATCACAGGCCCAGCTCGGCGCCGACCGCGGCCGGGTCGACCGGGACGGTCGGCGGGTGGCTGGCGCCGGCGATCGCCCAGTCCGGGTCTTTCAGGCCATGGCCCGTCAGCACGCACACGACGGAGGCCCCCGCCGGGAGCGCACCGTCGGCGGCCAGATGCAGGAGGCCGGCCACCGACGCCGCCGACGCGAGCTCCGCGAACAGCCCCTCGCGCGCGACGCGCCGGTAGGCGGAGAGGATCTCGCGGTCGGTGACCGCCGCGATCGCGCCCTCGGACTCCCGTGCGGCCGCGACGGCCTTGTCCCACGACGCCGGGTTCCCGATCCGGATCGCGGTCGCGATCGTGGAGGGGTTGGCGACCGGCTCCCCGCGGACGATCGGCGCCGCGCCCTGCGCCTGGAACCCGAACAGCCGCGGCGGCTCGGCGATCACGCCGTCGCGGAGGTACTCCGAGTAGCCCATCCAGTGGCTCGAGATGTTGCCGGCGTTGCCGACCGGGACCACGTGCACGTCCGGCGCGCGGCCGAGCATGTCGCACACCTCGAACGCCAGGGTCTTCTGTCCCTCGAGCCGATACGGGTTCACCGAGTTGACAAGCGTAACCGGGTAGTGTGACGCGAGATCCTTCGCCAGCTCGAGCGACGCGTCGAAGTTACCGTCGACCTCGAGGACGCGCGCGCCGTGCACGAGCGTCTGCGCCATCTTGCCGAGCGCGATCTTGCCCTTCGGCACGAGCACGGCGCACGTGAGCCCGGCCTTCGCGGCGAACGCCGCCGCCGAGGCGCTCGTGTTGCCGGTCGAGGCGCACACCACGGCCTTCGAACCCTCCTCGAGCGCCTTCGAGATGGCAAGCGTCATCCCGCGGTCCTTGAACGATCCGGTCGGGTTCGCGCCCTCGAACTTCAGGAACACGTCGCACCCGGTCTCGGCCGACAGCGACTCCGAGCGAACCAGCGGCGTGCCGCCCTCGCACAGGGTGACGACGGGCGTGTCCGCCCCGACGGGCAGGTGGTCACGGTACTCCTCGATCACACCCCGCCACTGCGAGGACGGCCGGGGCCCGCTCGCGCCTGCGCGCTCGCTCCTTGAGCCCCCCGCACCCCCCGTCATTCCTCCGCCTCGACGCGGAGGATGCTGCGGACCTCCTCGACCGCGGGCAGGTCGTGCAGGCCCGTGACAGCGCGCTGGAACCGATCCTCGCGCGATCGGTGCGTCACGAAGACGAGCTGCGCGTCCTCGCCCACGCCCTCCTGCCAGACGCTCTTGATCGAGACCTCGTTCTCCGCGAGGACGCTCGCGATTTCGGCGAGCACGCCGGGACGGTCCTCGACGCGAAGCAGGATGTAGTACTGGCCCTCGTGCTCGGCCATCGGGCGGATCGTCCGCTCCAGGAAACACGTGCAGCCCACCCCGCGAGCGCCCGACAGCACGTTCCTAGCCGCGGTGACGAGGTCGCCGACGACGGCCGTCGCCGTCGCCTCGCCCCCCGCACCGCGCCCGTAGAACATCAGCTCGCCGATGTTCGGGCCTTCGAGGAATATCGCGTTGAAAGCGTCGCGGACGGCGGCCAGGGGGTGCGTCGACGGGATCATCGCCGGGTGGACGCGGGCCGCGACCCGGTCGTCGTCGAGCTCGGCGATCGCCAGCAGCTTGATCACGTAGCCGAGCCGGCGCGCGAAGTCGATGTCCTCGATCGTCACCCGCGTGATGCCCTCGCGGAACACGTCGTCGGCGATGACGCGCGCGTTGAACGCGATCGACGCGAGGATGGCGACCTTGGCCGCCGCGTCGTGACCGCCGACGTCCGCGGTCGGGTCGGCCTCCGCGTAGCCGAGGCGCTGTGCCTCCGCGAGCACATCGTCGAAGGCGCGACCCTCCTCCGACATCTTCGTCAGGATGTAGTTGGTCGTCCCGTTCACGATCCCGAGGACGCGGTGGAGCCGCTCGCCCGTGAGCGATTCCTTGAGCGGACGGATCAACGGGATGCCGCCGCCGACGGCCGCCTCGAAGTACAGGTCGAGCCCCTTGTTCTCGGCGGCGTCGAACAGCTCGCGCCCGCGCGTCGCGAGCAGCTCCTTGTTCGCGGTCACGACCGGCTTGTCGCGCTCGAACGCGGCGAGGACCAGGGAGCCCGCGGGCTCGCGGCCGCCGATCAGCTCGCACACGATGTCGATTCCCGGGTCGTCGAGGACGACCATCGGATCGCTCGTCACGATGGTCGGATCGACGGCGACGGCTCGCGACTTCGACGGATCGCGCACGGCGATGCGCGACACCTCGAGCCGGCAGCCGGCGCGCGCGGCGATGTCGTCGCGGTGCTCCTCGAGCAGGCGGACGACGGACGATCCGACCGTGCCGAGGCCGAGGAGCCCGACGCGCAGGAGCCGCTCGGTCATCCGCGCTCCCCGAGCTGCTCCGGACGGCCGCTCGCGCCGTCGCGTTCCGAGCCTCGACCCCCCAGCCAGAGCCCCATCAGCACCTCGTCCTCGTAGCCACCCGCCTTCTTCGAGTGCCGGACGAGCGTACCTTCCTCGACGAAGCCGAATCGACGGTAGAGCGCGCGCGCGGCCTCGTTGCCCGGGTAGACGGTGAGTTCGATCTTCTCGACGCCCACCGACCGGGCCCACCGCAGCGCCTCGCGCATCAGCGCCGTACCGATGCCGAGACCGCGGCACCCGCGGTCCACGAACATCCCGAGCGTCGCGACGTGGCGGGTCACCGGGTGATCGTCGCGCGCGATGCCGAGGCTCCCGACGACGCGGCCCCCCGCGAGGGCGACGAGGTTCGCCTCTCGGTCGGTCCACGACGCGCGGAGGCGGCGGCGGTAACGCCGCGGGCTTCCGGTCACGCGTTCGGTGCGGATGAAACCGCCCTCGGCCGCGACCGCTCGGTACAGCTCGAGGAACGACGCGGCGTCGCGCGCCGTGGCGGGCCGGATCTCGACCCCGCCGACGCGGATCGCACGATCGTCGGAGCCCCGGTCACTCATCCACGCGCTCCATCGAATCGGGCGCCGACACGCCGAGCAGCCCCAGGACGTTCGCGATCGTCTGCTTGGTCGCGACGCAGAGCCACAACCGCGCCCGCGTGAGCTCCTCGTCCTCGGTGAGGACACGGCACTCCGTGTAGAAGCGATGGAAGTCGGCGGCGAGCTCCTGCGCGTAATGCGTCAGCCGGTGCGGCGCGCGCAGCCCGGCCGCGTCGGCGATCCGCCCCGGCAGGTCCGCGACGCGACGGAGCAGGCCGAGCTCCGGCTCGGTCGAGAGCAGCGTCACGTCGGCCGCCTCGATCGGCCCAGGCTCGACACCGCGCCCGGCGGCGTTGCGCAAGATGCTCGCGATCCGCGCGTGTCCGTACTGCACGTAGTAGACGGGGTTCTCCATCGAGCGCCGCTTCATGTCCTCGATGTCGACCTCCATCGTGGCGTCGTTCGAACGCAGCAGGAGGGTGAATCGCAGCGCGTCGGCGCCGACCTCGTCGAGGAGCTCGTCGAGGGTGATGAACGTCCCCGCCCGCTTGCTCATCCCACCGCCGCGGAGCAGCGCGACCCATTGGTACAGCACCATCTCGACGGCGGCCGGATCGAGACCGAGCGCCTGCGCGACGCCCCTCACGCGCGCGACGTCGCCGTGGTGATCGGCGCCCCACACGTAGATGACGTGGTCGAACCCTCGCGAGAACTTGTCCACGATGTACGCCGCGTCCGCGGCGAAGTACGTCGGCGCGCCGCTGCTACGGATCAGAACGCGGTCCTTGTCGTCGCCGAACGCGGTCGAGCGGAAGAACACCGCGCCGTCGGCGTCGTAGGCGAACCCGGCCTCGCGCAGACGCCGCACGACCTCGTCGATCTCGCCGCGCTCGTGCAGCGTGCGCTCGCTGAAGAAGGAGTCGAAGCGCACGCCGAACCGCTCGAGCGTCCGCTCGATCATCGCCAGGACGCGGCGGCTGCCCTCGCGAAGGAGCGCGGCGCGGCGCTCGTCCTCGGGGAGGGCGGCGAACGCGTCGCCGTGCTCGCGCACGATGTCCTTCGCGACGTCGATGAGGTACCCCCCTGGGTAACCGCCCTCTGGGATCTCGGCCGGCAGGCCGAACAGCTCGAGGTACCGCGCCTCGACGGACGCGCCGAACAGCTCCATCTGCCGTCCGGCGTCGTTGTAGTAGTACTCGCGCTCGACGCTCCACCCCGCCGCCGAGAGCACGCTCGCGAGCGCGTCGCCGATCACGGCGTTGCGCGCGTGCCCGATATGGAGCGGCCCCGTCGGGTTCGCCGAGACGAACTCGACCTGCACGGACCGGCCGTTCGGCTCGGTCCGGCCGTACGCCGCTCCGAGGACCGCGATCCGCCGCAAGGTCTCGAACAGCCAGTCGTTGGTGACCGAGAAGTTGATGAAACCGGGTCCGGCGATGTTCACGTCGCGGACGGCGGCGTCCTCTCGCAGGTGCTGCACGATCGCCGTCGCGACGTCGCGCGGCTGCCGGGCCACGCGCGGCGCGACGACGAGCGCCACGTTGGTCGAGAAGTCGCCGTGGGCCTTCTGCTTCGACATCGAGATCTCGACCGGCGGCGGCTCGCCCTCCAGGCCCAGCTCGGGCGCGGCGGCAAGCAACGCCTCGCGAACCAGGGCGGAGAGCCGTTCCTCGATCATCGGCGGCGCGACGACCGTCAGGCCTGGGGCGTGCGCTTGGCGAGCGAGCGAGCGACGATCTCGACCAGATGGGCGGGGTCGAACGGCTTCGTGACGTACTCGTCCACGCCGAGAGCGTATCCGCGCTGCCGGTCCTCGTCCTGCGCGCGGGCCGACAGGAAGATGACGGGGATGTGCTTCACGCCGGGCGTCTCCTTGAGCTGCCGGCAGACCTCCCACCCGTCGATGCCCGGCATCATCACGTCGAGGACGACGACGTCCGGCCGGTGCTGACGGACCTGCTCGAGCGCCTCCTCCCCGCGCGAGGCGGTATCCACCACGTAGCCCTCGAGCCGGAAGTTGATCTGGAGCAGCCGGACGATGACGGGATCGTCGTCGACGATCAGGATGCGTGGCGAGCCGCCGTCGCGCTCCATCGTTCGAGCATACCGGCCGTTTCGGCATGGGGGTCGCGTCCTGTGCGCTCGGAGCCGTTGCTAGACTCGCTCCCGCGCCCTCGTAGCTCAGTGGATAGAGCACCGGCCTCCGGAGCCGGGTGCGCAGGTTCGAGTCCTGCCGAGGGCACCATCTCGACCGCCCGAAGCTATTCGCGGCGGTGAGCGCTTCAGGCGGTCGACCGGCTCGATCGCTCTCGAGGAGCCCACGCCCCCGACGCCGGTACACCGGGGGGAGCCCCGCCGGCGGCCGAGGCCGTGCCGGCGGCCAGCTCCGTGAGCCGGCCTTCGACGAAACGCCGCT
>DATAEU010000111.1:0-17052 GCA_036257835.1 Actinomycetota bacterium
AGACCTGGCTGCGGTGAGCGCCGCCGTCGAGACCACCGGACGCGTCTACCTCCGGAACCCGACTCCCGCCGATCGGACGGAGTTCCTCGCGCGTGTCCGTGCGAGCACCCGGCTGCATGCCCCGTGGATCGTCGCGCCCTCGGAGGTCGAGTTCGAGGACTACCTCCGGCGTGCGGGAAGCGACCGCTCGCTGTTCTACCTGATCTGCCGTCGCGAGGACGACGCGATCGCCGGCGTCGCGAACGTCAGCAAGATCGTGCGAGGCAACTTCCGGAGCGCGTACCTCGGCTATTTCGCGTTCGAGCCGTTCGCCGGGCGGGGGTACATGCGCGAGGGCCTCGGACTGGTGCTCCGGCACGCGTTCGGCGCGCAACGGCTGCACCGGATCGAGGCGAACATCCAGCCCGACAACGTCCGCTCGGCGAAGCTCGTCGAGGGCATCGGTTTCCGCCGCGAGGGCTTCTCCCCCAGGTACCTGAAGATCCGAGGAAGGTGGCGCGACCACGACCGGTGGGCGATCCTCGCCGAGGAGTTCCTCGCGCGCGAGTCCGCGGATCGTCGCTCGAGTTGACGCACGCCGCGCCCGTCACCCCGCCTCGGCGATGCCGGCGGCCTCCCGAGCCCACCGGCCGAACGCGTCCCAGAACGGATCCAGCCCGGGATGCTCGAGCGCTCGCTCCCCCTCGGGGGTGACGAGCACGGATCCGGACCCGGCCGGCGCGACCTCACCGACGATCGCGGCCTCGATCCGCTCGGCCGCGAGGGCGGCGACGAACGCGTCCGCGCGGTCCGGGACGACGGTCGCGATCAGCGTTCCCTCCGAGATCGAGACGTACGGGTCGATGCCGACCTGATCGCACACGGCGCGAACCTCGGGACGGACGGGGATCGCCGAGCGGTCGACGCGTATACCGGCGTTCGACGCGGCGGCGAGCTCGGCCAGGCCGCCGAGCACTCCGCCCTCGGTGGCGTCGTGCATCGAGGTGACGCCCGCGTCTCGCAGCCCGAACTCGCGCGCGACGACCGCCTCGGGAACGACGGTCATCCGCTCGAACAGCGCGTCGGCCGCCTCGACGACCTCGCCGCCGAGCGCCGCGCGGAGCCGTGCCGGGAACGTCGCGCCGAACAATGCCGTCGCCTCGATCGCCGCGCCCTTCGTGACCACGATCGCGTCGCCGGGACGCGCCATCGTCGGCGTCACGAACCGATCCTCGGCGCCGAGGGCGATACACGTCGCCCCGCCCACCATCGGCCAGGCGCAGCCCTCGTATCGAGCGGTGTGCCCGGTCACGACGGCGAGCCCGAGGTCGGCGCAGCTCTCGGAGAACGCCTCCCACAGCGCCGTCAGATCGGCGTCGCTCGTCTCGGGCGGGAGGTTGAGGTCGACCGACATCCATCGGAGCGGAAGCCCGCTCGTCGATGCGTCCGACGCGAGGATGTGGACCGCGAACCAGGCGGCGCGGCGCCATCCGTACGCCGGCACGACGAACACCGGATCCGCCGTGAGCGCCATCGCGACGCCGTTCGCGACGCGGACGACGCCGACGTCGACGCCGTGCTTCGGCCCGACGAGGACGTCGTCGTCCCCGGCCCCCAGCCGGCGCAGGATGACCTGCTCGAAGAGCTCCGCAGTCGCCTTGCCCGTCCGCTGCTCGGTCACGGCACGACCCCGTGCACCGCGAGGACGAGCGCGCGGGTCGCCGCGACGGGATCGCTCGCCGCACCGACGGCGGAGATGACGGCGACCCCGTTCGCGCCGGCGGCGAGGACGTCGGCCGCGTTCGTCGCGTCGATCCCGCCGATCCCGACGATCGGCAACGCGGTCGCCGCGGCGATCTCGCGCAGGCGGTCGAGACCGACGGGCGCCGCGTCGGGCTTGGTCGCGGTGGCGAAGACGGTGACACCGACGTAGTCGGCGCCGGCCGCCTCGGCGGCACGCGCCTCGCCGGGTGTCGCGACGCTCACGCCGAGGACGGGACCGCGGCCGAGCCGCGAACGCGCGGTCGCGGGATCGTCCGCCTGGCCAACGTGGACGCCGTCGGCGCCGCTCTCGAGTGCGATCGCGACCCGGTCGTTCACGACGAACAGCACCCCGGCGTCCCGGCACGCGTCGGCCAACTCCCGCGCGAGCGGCCGGAGCTCGTCGTCCCGGAGCTCCTTCGCCCGCAGCTGCACGCAGTCCGCGCCGCCCTGGATAGCCGCGATCGCCACCTCCCGGTGGCTCCGCCCCTCGACGAGTCCCGACGAGGTGATCACGACGACCCCGAGCGGGTGCGGTTCCGCACGTCCCATCGCTCCCTCCGCCGGCATTGCCCGGTTCAGGTTCGACGGGTCGCCGGCGCCGGACGCCTCTGGGTGCGTCCACAGCCGGCCTCTCAGCCCGGTTGACCCGAGCTCCCCGGTCCTCGTCCGAGTCTACCCGGGCGTCCGCGCGCCATCCCGGCACCGTCCCGGTATCGCCAGGTCGCGGCGTGTCCGTGGATCAGCGCCGTCGAGCGCGCGCGACGGCCACGGCTCGCTCGCGCCGGACCCTGCTCCAGTCACCGCTCTTCCTCGAGAACAGGACGTCCGTGGCGATCTGCCCCACGCCGGTCGCGAGCACGACCCACGCCGCCCATGCCGGCGCTTGGCTCGCAGGGTAGAACGCGAGCGCGACGAACGGCGCGAGCTTGGTCGCGATCGCGCCGGCCGCGTGCATCGACGCTCGGCGCGAGGGGTCGGCCCGCAGGTACGTCGCGTAGTCGGTCTTGATGCCCGGGCGCGGTGGGAACTGTCCCCGCGCGAAGAAGTACGACGCGAACCGGACCCCGGACGCGCGCCCGACGGCCCAGTGCGCGAGGCCGTGCACCGAGACCGACCAGATGCCGGCCGCGGCGACGAGCGCGAGCCCGGCCAGGACCTCGTTGTCCGCTCGAAGCGAGATGACCACGGCCGCCGCGCCAGCGCCCGTGCCGACGAGAAGCACGATGGTGCCCAGCCAGACGGGGAAGCGCCACCGGACCGAGCGCTCGAAGGCCATGGCGTCGATCCGTCCCGCTTCGGTGGCCCAGTGCTCCGAGAGCGCCGGGTCCGGCTTGATGCGCTTGAGCAAGGCCCAGAACCCGAGGCCGCCGAGGTCGGTGCTGCCGGCATCGACCGCCGCCTCGATCCGTGCGAACGCATCCTGATACGGCTCGGCGGGATCGAACGCCGAATCACGCGAGCGCCCCGAACCGCTCGGCGACGTCCCGCCGGCCGGGGTCGGCTCTTCGGCGTGGTCTTCGGCCATCCCGCTTCCCCCCGGGGGTACGATGTCCGCGGACGCGCGCGGCCCCTGCGAGCCCGCCACGGAGGTACTAGCACGTCCAGCCGCACACGCGCCGATCGAACCCTCCGGATCCCGGAGGCGGCTTCGCTGATCACGCTCGACGGGCGGTACCACGTCCTCGGCAAGGTGGCCGCCGGTGGGATGGGAGAGGTCTACCGTGCCCGCGACGCTGTCCTCGCACGCGAGGTCGCGATCAAGGTCCTGCATCCGTCACTGGCCGGCGATCCCGGCTTCGTGGAGCGCTTCCGAAGCGAGGCGCGCTCGGCCGCCGGGCTCAACCACGCCAACATCGTCCACGTCCACGACTGGGGCGCGGTCGACGGCATCTACTTCATGGTGATGGAGTACGTCCGCGGGCAGAGCCTGCGCGACGTCCTGAACGCCGAGGGCATCCTCGCGCCGGCGGCGGTCGCGGACGTTCTGGTTCAGGTCCTGGCGGCGCTCGACCACGCGCACCGCAAGGGGATCGTCCATCGCGACGTGAAGCCCGAGAACATCATGCTGACGCCGGACGGCGTCGCCAAGGTCGCCGACTTCGGTCTCGCACGTGCCTATGCCGACGCACGCTCCACCCAGACGGGCATGGTGACCGGCACCGTGCAGTACCTCTCGCCCGAGCAGCTGCAGGGCGAGCCGGCCGATCCGCGAACCGACCTCTACTCGCTCGGGATCGTCGCGTACGAGCTGCTGACCGGCCGCGTGCCGTTCGAGGGGGAAACCCAGATGGCGATCGCGTACCGGCATCTGCGTGAGCGCGTCCCACCGGCATCCTCGCGGAACCCGGCCGTTCCCCCAGGCTTCGACGGCTGGGTCGCCTCGATGACCGAGAAGGATCGCGAGCTGCGCCCCGAGTCGGCCGCCGAGGCGCGGCGCGACCTCATCGCGGAGGCGTCGACGCTGCCGGCCGCCGCCCCCGTCGCCGACCTGGTGCACGTCGCGCCCGACGCTCCGGCGGCGCACGACGATCACCCGAGCGCCCGCGCCCAGACCGTGACCATCTCGCGCGCGAAGGGCCTGCGGGGCGGGAGACGGTTCGGCCGCCGGGTCCTGCTCGCCGTCTTCGCGTTGCTGGCGGCCGCGACCGCGGCATGGGGAGTGTGGGCGTACCTCGTCCCGCACACGGTCGCGGTGCCGAACGTCGTCGGTGCCGACCTCACCGCGGCCGAGCACCGGATCGGCGACCTCGGGCTCGTGGTCCGGGTCGGCGACGGCCGCTACTCGAAGACGATCTCGAAGGGCGACGTCGTGAACATGTCGCCGGCGTCCGGCACCGATCTGCACCAGGGCGCGCGCGTGCTCCTGGTGCCCTCGCTCGGGCCGCCGCCGGTTCCGGTCCCCGACCTGACGGGCAAGACCGTCGAACAGGCGAGGCCGCTGCTCATCGGCGCCAACCTCGTCCTCGGCGAAGTCCGCAAACGGTACGACGACCGCTTCGATGTGGGACGGATCGTCGCGCAGAGCGGAGGCGCGAAGGCGCCGTGGGGATCGTCCCTCGAGGTCTGGATCAGCGAGGGGCCCAAGCCGATCCCGCTGCCGAAGGTCGTCGGCGGGACGCTCGACGAGGCGGACGCCGCGCTCGCGCCGTGGGTCGTGACGGTGAACCAGAGGTTCTCGGACGCCGTTCCGAGCGATCAGGTCATGGCGGAGCACCCCGCGGCGGGGACCAAGCTGCAGCCCGGGCAAACCGTGACGATCGTCGTCTCGCTCGGCCCACGGACGTTCCCGATGCCCGACGTGATCGGCATGTCGAGGGAGGCCGCGGCCGCCAGGCTCCAGGACCTTGGGTTGAAGGTCGGCTTCACCCCAATCCCCGGGTCGAACGCGGACACCGTCGTCAGCACGCTTCCGACCGCGGGCACGACCGTTCGGTACGCGCAGGTCGTGACGCTGTTCGTGGCGTGAGGATCGGCGCGCACGTTCGCACGCCCGGCGGCCTGCGGACCGCGGTCGAGAGCGCTAGGGCCATCGGCGCCGAGGCCGCGCAGCTCTTCATCTCGAACCCGCGCGCGTGGTCCGGGCCGCGCCCCGACACAGCCGAGAGATTCGGCAGGGAATGGCGGCAGGGTGGCATCGGGCCGCTGTTCGTCCACGCCCCGTATCTCGTCAACATCGCGTCGCCGAACCCCGACTTCGTCCTGAAATCACTCGAGCTGTGCCGAAAGTCCGTCGTCGCGTGCGCGATCGCCGGCGCGGACGGGTTCGTGGTGCACGCGGGCTCGGGCGGGCCGGGCGAACAGCCCGACGCGGTCGCGCGCGCGGCCGCCACCCTCCGCCTGATCCTCGACGAGACCGAGGGGACGAACCTGATCGTCGAGCTCATGGCGGCGACCACCGGCGCCGTCGCCTCGACGTGGCCGGAGGCGGCCGGCCTCTTCGAGCTCGTCGACGACGCACGGCTGCGGGTGTGCGGCGACACGTGCCACCTGTTCGTGGCCGGCTACGCGCTCGACGAGCCCGAGGGCGTCGACGCGTGCTTCGCGGAGCTTCGGGCCTCCGGCGTCGCGGACCGGCTCACGTTGATCCACGCGAACGACGCGAAGTTCCCGCGCGGATCCAGGCGCGACCGGCACGAGAACATCGGCGAGGGTGAGATCGGGCTCGAGGGATTCCGCGCCGTGCTTCGGCAGCCCGAGGTCGCCGACATCAGCGTCATCGTCGAGACGCCCCACGGCGGCGAACTCCATCGCCGCGACGTGAACCGCCTCCGTACGCTGGCTCCCTGAGAGCGGCGCTACGACGAGTACGACGACAGAGGCGGCGGCGGGGGTGGCGGCTGCGTCGCCCCCGTGGCGCCCGTCCCGGGCCGAGCGCCGACGTACTGCGCGTCGCCGAACGCGAGGATCGGGATGAAGATGAAGCTCAGCAGCGCGATCCCGATGCCGAAGCCCGCGGACTTGCCGAAGCTCTTGGCGACGTCGACCGACACGATGAACCAGACGACGATGTTGACGAACGGGATGAAGTACAGGATCACCCACCAGCCCTCGCGCCCGGCGACCTTGACGAGCACGTAGAGGTTGTAGATCGGGACGATCGCCGCCCACCCCGGCCGGCCTTCGTGAACAGCCGCCACATCGCCACGACCTCGACGACCACGACGACGAGGTAGATCAGCGTCGCGACGGCCGACCCGACGCCGTTCGACGTGCTCGAGTACTGGCCGAGCATGCTTCCTCCCTCCGGGGCCGGGCGGATCGTGGCACGGCCTGAGCCGTGGCTCAAGCACTCGAGCTACGGCTCCATCTCCGCGCCCGGACCTTCTTGGTACGAGTACCGCTCTTCGCGCCAGGGGTCGGCGTGGACGTGGTAGCCGCGGACCTCCCAGAACCCTCGCGTGTTGTGGGCGGCGAACTCGAGGCCGCGGAGCCACTTGGCGCTCTTCCACGCGTACCGCTTCGGGACCACGAGGCGGAGCGGGTACCCGTGCTCCGGCGCGAGGTCTTGCCCGTCGTGCGCCCACGCGAGCAGGACATCGTCGTCGTTCATCGCCTGGAGCGATAGATCCGACGTATAGCCGTAGTCGCAGTGCGCGATGATGTACTTGGCCTCGGGCATGGGCTTCGCGCGTTCGAGGATGATCTTGAACGGCACCCCGGTCCACGTGTTGTCGAGCGTCGACCAGCCGGTCACGCAGTGCATGTCGGCACCGACGTCCACCGGTCCGAGCCCCTTCAGCTCGTCGTACGTCAGTCGGAACGGGTTCTCGACGAGACCCGAGACCTCGAAGTCCCACTCGGAAGGGTCGAAGACCGGGATCGGCCCGTAGTGCAGGACCGGCCAGGACTTGACGAGCCTCTGGCCCGGGGGGACGCGCTTTGCGACGTCCTCGGGATACCGCGGTCCGAACAGCTTCATGGTCGCCTCCTCACGCGGCGACGACCTGTCGCCAGGCCGCGATCGCCGTCTCGACACCCTCGTCGGAGACGTCGACGTGCGTCAGCATCCGCACCCTGCCGCCCGAGATGGTGGCTCCGACACCGACCGCAGCCAGACGCCGAACGGCCTCGAGCGCCGACATCCCCGCAGGTTCGGTATCCGCGAACACCATGTTCGTTTCAACGGTCGTCGGATCGACCGATCCGGGCACGACCTCGGCCACCGCCTCGGCCAACCGCCGGGCGCGATCGTGGTCCTCGTGCAGGCGCTTCGGCCCCTCGTCGAGCGCGATGAGCCCGGCCGCCGCCATGATCCCGGCCTGCCGCCAGGCCCCGCCGACCAGGATCTTGATCCGCCGCGCCTCGGGCATGAGCGCGGCCGGGCCGCACAGGATCGAGCCGATCGGCGCGCCCAGCCCTTTCGAAACGCAGAACATCATCGTGTCGACTTCGGCGCAGTACTCGGACACCTCGACGCCGCTCGCCACGCTGGCGTTGAAGATCCGCGCACCGTCGAGGTGCATCGGCACACCGCGGTCCCGCGCCAGCTTGCGGTACGCGCGCAGGTCCTCGATCGCCATCACGTTCCCACCCGTCGCTCCGTGCGTGTTCTCGACCGCGAGGAGGTCGATCATCTCGACGTCGTAGTACTCGTCCGGCTCGAGCGCCTCGGCCACCCGATCGGCCGAGACCTGCCCGCGTGCGTCCCCACGCATCGTCCGATACGCGATCCCGGACAACACGGCAGACGTCATGACCTCGGTGGTCGCGACGTGCGAGTCGGCTTCGGCGACGACGAGGTGACCCGTGCCCCGGAAGTGCAGCCGCAGCCCGATCTGGTTGGCCATCGTCCCCGTGGGCACGTACAACGCGGCCTCCTTGCCGGTGACCTCCGCCGCACGCTCCTGCAGACGGTTCACGGTCGGGTCGTCCCCGTACCAGTCGTCGCCGACCTCGGCCTCGGCCATCGCGCGGCGCATCGCCGCCGACGGCGTGGTGACGGTGTCCGAACGCAGGTCGACGCGGAATCGATTCACGATTCGGCCAGTATAGGGAGGCAAGCCGAGACGGTTCTTGGCGCTGCATGGCACGGTTCGCGCTCGCCCAAGATGGACGGGACGTCGCTTCGGGATCAGGGCGAACGCTCGTCGTGCAGCAACGTCCCGTCCGGCCGCCGGAACGCCGGTCGGCCCCTCCTCGATCGCGAGGGAGAAGCGCTCGTGCACCAGCCGGTGGTGCGGCCTGCACAACAGCACGAGGTTGGCGAGTGACGTCTCTCCGCCGTTCGCCCAATGCAGAACGTGGTGCGCATCGCACCACCCGGGCGGCCGATCGCATCTGGGGAACCGGCATCCGCCGTCACGTACGACGACGGCACGACGCAGCGCCGGCGGCACCGCCGGTGTTCGCCGGCCGATCTCCACGGGCGAGGACGGCGCGACGGTGATCACTCGGCTCACCGACGCGTCGCACGCGATCCGCCGCGCATCCTCGGCCGCGATCCGGCCGGCGTCGTCCAGCTCGCACCGACGGCCGATCCGACGCTCGAGGGTCTCGAGGTCGACGGTCACCGTGACGTGCGGGCGCTCGCCCGCGATCGTCGCGCGGTTGGAGCCGTCCATCCGCTGGTGGCAGATCTCGCCGAGCGCGTCCGCCCGCCGCTGCGGCGCCGTCCGGCCGTCAGAGCCACCGCCGCGCGACGCCGTCATCACCGCACGGAGCGCCGTGATGACGACCTGCCCGTCTCGGGATCGAGGTCCCCGTCGACCCGCACCATCCCGTCGAGCGCCGGCGAGACGTGTAACCGCCGGAGCTCTCGCCGCCGCTCGGAATCGTCGAGCGCGGCACGCCGGTCGACGACCTCGCGCCAGTACGCGATGGCGCCCCGGAGCTCGCGCGGCCCGAGTTTCGTCGCCGCATCCAGCAGCGTCTCCTCGACCATGACGAACTCGGCCGGGTTGGTCTCACGCGCCGAGACGAGCATCGATGTCGCCGCCGCCGAGACATCGCCCGCCGACAGCGCCTCGCGCGTCCGCGGCATCCGTCGCAGCCCGCGCGCCATCCGGACATGCTGACCCGCCGTGGACCACGCGATCCGCAGCCGGTGCACGAGCCACGCCGACATCGACAGGTATCCGTCGCGCGCGAACGAACAGCGGGTGTCGAGCTCCGCGATCCGCCGCAAGCGTTCGGCCTCGAAAGCGCGACTCACGCCTTCGATCTCGATGACATCGTCCTCGATCGCCTCATCGGAGGCGAACCGCAGATCCTCGGCCCCGAGCTCGTCGAGCGCCGACCGCAGCATCCCCATGCGCGCGAGGGTAGCGAACGTACGTTCGGTCTTCTATGACATCCGCCACAGGCGAACGTCGATCGACAGCCGCGAAGCGATCGGGGAGTCAACCCACCGCTGGACGTCGAAGGCGGCTCGATCCTCAATACAGGAACATCGGCTTGCCGTCGACGTGGCGGATCTTCGGTCGGTAGTTGGTGTCGTCGTACAGCGCGCCGACGTCCACGCGCTTGACTCCCTGTCGCAGCACCGGCAACGGGACGTTCACGTAGTTCCCGTTCCGAAGCGCAACGAGCCGGCCGAACTGCCCCTCGATCATGAGGTCGGCCGCCATGACGGCGTAGTTGATCGCCACCATCAAGTCGAGCGAATCCGGTGATCCCGACCGCATGAGGTATCCGAGTTGCTGGTAGATGATCCCCTCGCCGGTGATCTCCTTCAGCATCTCCCCCGTCACCTGACCGATCCCGCCGAGCTTCTTGTGGCCGTATGCGTCCTCCTTGCCGCCCTGGACCATCTCGCCGCCGACCATCGTGGCGCCTTCGGAGATCGTCATCATCGCGTAGCGGCTGGGATTCGATGCGCGATCGCTCATCAGGAACCCCGCGAGCCGCTCGATGTCGAACGGGACCTCCGAGATCACGGCGCGCTCGACGCCGGCGAGGTAGGCCGAGATCAGCGACGTCTCGCCGCTGTACCGACCGAACACCTCGACGACGGCGAGGCGCTCGTGGGACCCGGCGCTCGTCCGCAGCTGATGGATGAAGTTCACCGTCCGCGTGATCGCGGTCGAGAACCCGATGCAGTAGTCGGTGCCGTGGACGTCGTTGTCCATCGTCTTCGGGATCGCGATCACCGGATAGCCCTCCTCGTGCAGCCGGAGCGCGAACGACAGCGTGTCGTCGCCCCCGATCGGCAGCATCGCGTCGATGCCGAGATGCTCGAGCACCTTGATCGTGTGCCGCGTGTAATCGCGTGCGCCGTCGGGTCCCGCGCTGCCGTTCGAAGTCGCGCCATCACGCAGGAATCCCGGCTCGTCGTGCGGCTTCACCTTCGCCGGGTTCGTTCGCGACGTGTGCAGGAAGGTGCCGCCGCTCCGATCGATCGTCCGCACGACATTCGGGTCGAGCGGCACGATGTTCCGCGCGATCGTGTCCGGATCGTCGGGGTTGGACTCGAGCAGTCCCGCCCAGCCGCGGCGGATGCCGACGACCTCGTGTCCCTCCTGGACGGCTCGAATCGTCGCGGCCTTGATGCTGGCGTTCAGGCCGGGAACGTCCCCCCCGCCCGTCAGGATGCCGACCTTCATGCGGATCACTCCCTCGCTGTGCCGTCCGCGACGTGCGACCGACCCACTCGTTTCACTCCTCGAAGAACACCTGCGCGACGCGGTACAGCTCCTCGGGGACCGGACGGACCTTCGCCGCCTCGGTCAGCGGCACATCGGTGATCTGACTGCCCTGCACGGCGACCATGCGGCCCCACGCCCGCTGCTCGGCAAGCCCGACCGCGGCGACGCCGAACCGGGTTGCCAGGATCCGGTCCTCGGCGTTGGGAGATCCCCCGCGCTGGACGTGACCGAGCACCGTGACGCGCGTCTCGTCGCCCGTCGCCTCCTCGAGCCGTGGCGCGAGCACCTGCGCAATCCCGCCGAACCGCGGGAACCCGCGCTCGTCGAGCGGGTACTCCGGAAGCTCGAGCGTTCCGGGCATCGGCGTGGCGCCCTCGGCCACGACGACGATCGAGAACGTGTGCCCGCGCATCCGTCGGCGGCGCACGTGGACCGCGATGTCGTCGAGGTCGAACGCCCGCTCGGGGATCAGGATCACGTCGGCGCCGCCCGCGAGCCCGGCGAAGAGGGCGATCCACCCGGAGCTCCGACCCATGACCTCGACCAACATGAGCCGGTTGTGGCTCTCGGCGGTGCTGTGGAGGCGGTCGATCGCGTCCGTCGCCACCTGCACCGCCGTGTGGAACCCGATGCAGAAGTCGGTTCCCTGCAGATCGTTGTCGATCGTCTTCGGGACGCCGACGACCGGGACGCCGTCGTCAGCCAGGCGGGCTGCCGCCCCGAGCGTCCCCTCGCCGCCCACGGCGATGAGGGCGTCGAGCCCCAGATCGCGGATGGTCGAACGCACCCGCTCGATCCCGCCCTCGTGGTACGGGTTCGCCCCCGAGCTGCCGAGGATCGTCCCGCCGCGCGGCAGGATGCCCGCGACGGCGTCGATCGTCAGCTCCTGGACATCGCCGTCCAACACGCCGCGCCACCCGTCGCGGAAGCCGAAGATCTGCATCCCGGACGCGACCGCGTGGCGGACGGCCGAGCGGATCGCCGCGTTCAACCCCGGACAGTCGCCGCCGCCGGTGAAGATGCCGATCCTGCGCACGTCCGCTCCTCGCGCGTCGCCTCCTGGGGACCACCGCTCGCGCGTCCGCGCTCGCCCCTTCCGCCCCCCGAGCCCCGGGCCGCTCAAGTTGCCGGAACGGCCCGTCGAGGGGATTCTACGTTGGGGTCTGATCGGCTCTCCGTGCGCACACCCTCTCATCCCCACATGCCAAGCAAGGCGGTCCTCGTGCTCGTGCTGATCGCGGCCGGCTCGATCGCCGCCCCGGCGGCCCGTGCCGACGTGACCCAGCAGCTCGCCCATGCGCGCGAGCAGCACCGTCGTGCCCTCCAACAGGCGCACACCCTCGAGGACGCGCTCGACGGGCTCCTCGTCCGGTACGAGACGGTCGCGCGCAGGGCGGGCCACGCCGCGATCCGCCTGGTCGATCGATCCCGAGCGGTCGAGGCCGCGGACCAGGCCCTCGCCGACGCGCGCGCCGAGATGCGGGCGCGCATCCGAACGGTGTACGAGCTCGGCCCCGTGTCGATGCTGGCCGCGTTCCTCTCCGCCGAGACGCTCACCGACATCTCCATCGCGCACGAGTACACCTCGCGCGCCCTCACGTTCGACGCGCAGCTCATCGACAAGCTACGGCACGCGCACGCCACACTCATCAGCCGGCAGCGGGGCGCCGAGGACGCGCAGGCTCGGCTCGAGGGGCAGCGACGGCACCTGACGCGGCTGCTCGCGGAGATGCGACACACGCTCAACACGGCGCGCCGCCTGGCCGACCGGTTCGGGCTGCAGGTGCGGCGGCTCGAGACACAGCGGCACGCGGTCGACGAGGCGGCCGCGCGGCAGACGGAGCTCGCGGGGCTGAGCGTCGGCGCGACCGGCACCGATCAGTCGACGCTCCTCGCGCTGCTCGGGCCCACCGGTGGACGGACGTGTGGAACGCCGGACGGCCTGACCGACACCGGCCAGAGCTTCTCCGGCAACGCCAGCTGGTACGGCTGGGACTTCGCCGGGCAGTCCACGGCCAGCGGCGCGATCTTCGATCCACGATTGTTCACGGCCGCCAATCGGTGGCTGCCGTTCGGGACGTTCCTGCGGGTGCGCGCCGGAGGGAAGTGCGCGATCGTCCTCGTGAACGACCGCGGTCCGTACGTCGACGACCGCGTGATCGACCTGTCGATGGCGGCGGCCGAGTACCTCGGCGTCAGCGTGTCGTACGTCACGGCGGACATCCTCGTTCCGACCAACGGCATGACCGGCTGATCCCGCTCGCGCGCCGCTCGAGCGGATAGAGTTGGACTCGATGCTCGCGTCCATCCTCGCCGCGACCGCCGGACGTCCGTGGGGGTTCCTCGAATGGTTCTTCGCCGGCCTCCTCGCCGTGCTCGTCGTGATCGTCGGGCTGTTCTTCCTCTACCTCGTCGGACAGCTGTTCCTGAACCCCGGACGCCGCGAGCGCCGGCTCTGATCGACCCGTGACCGCGGGATCTGGGGGCTCAAGGAGCGAGCGCGCGCGCGCGAGCGTTCGCCCCCGGTGGACGGTCCTTCCGGGCTCCGAGGCGTACGCGTCCGACGAGGGTCCGCTCGGTGTGCTGCTCTTGCACGGGTTCGGCGGCTCGCCGGCGTCGCTCCGCACCGTCGCCGAGTGGTTCGAGGGAGCGGGCGCCTCCGTCCGCCTCCCACGGCTGCCGGGACACGGAACCTCGTTCGAGGATCTCGCGGCGACACGCTGGCCGCAGTGGGCGGACGAGGCCGGCCGCGCCCTGACCGAGCTCTCCGAGCGATGCGATCGGGTCGCGATCCTCGGGCATTCGATGGGCGCGGCGCTTGCCCTGCATCTCGCCGCGAACCGACCCGACGACATCGCGGCGCTCGCGCTCGCGAACCCGTACCTGCGCGACCGGCGGCTTCTCCTGGTCCCGATCGGCAGGTGGGTGCTGAGAAGCACAAGCGCGCACGGAACGGACAGCAAGAACGGCGCGACCGATCCCGGCCGCTATACCCGCCGACCGGTTCCGGCGATCGTCACCCTCCGCGACTTCCTGCGGGTCGTCGACCGCGAGTTGACGCGCGTGCACGCGCCGATCGTGGTCTTCACCTCGACGGTCGACCACGAGATCCCACGCGGCAGCGCCGAACGCATCCTCGCACGGGTCCGGTCCGAGCACATCGAGCGCATCGACTGCCCGAACTCGTACCACGCCCTCCCGCTCGACCACGACGCGCCGTTGCTGTGCGAACGGAGCCTCGCGTTCTTCCACGCGACAACGCGGATCACGCCTCCGAGAGAGTGAGGAGGGCGACGACCGGACGATGGTCCGAGGCGGCGCTCGCATCGGGGCCACCGGGGACGAGTGCGCGTTCGACACGGATCCCCCCGGTCACGAACAGGTAGTCGATGCGCGCGGTCGGCTCGGCGGCGGGGAAGGTCGGCGCGTCGGCGTCGCCGCCGAGCAACCACGCGTCGCCGAGCCGCGCTCCGAGCAACGAGACCGCCTTCCCGTCCGGCTCCTCGTTCAGGTCCCCGCCGATGATCGCCGGCGTGTGCAGGCCGCGGACGAGCGCGACGAGCTCCTCGGCGTGGCGCCGGCGCTCGCCTGGGTGTAGGGAGAGGTGCGTCGAGATCGCGTGGATCCGCGCGCCCGCGCGCCGAAGCTCGGCGACCAGCGCGCCGCGTGGGTACAGCCGCGACGCCGTCGGGAGGCGGAGCTGACGGCTCGACTCGATGTGCCACGGCGGGTGCGCGAGCACCGCGTCCTTCGCCCGTCGGCGGAACGGCGACCACGGGTCGGCGGCGAGCTCCATCCCGACCGCGCGCGCGAACCGGCGGAGCGCGAGCCGGCCGCCGGTCTCGTTGAGCAAGACGACGTCGGGCTCGAAGTGCGAGACCACGCGCGCGACCCGGTCGAGGCCGTCGCGGAACCCGCGGACGTTGTACGTCACCACGCGCAGCTGCATCGAACGAGCCTAGCCTCGTCCGCGGTCGTGACGCGCCGCCGACCCCGGGCTACCCGAAGACGATCTGCGTCCCGGCGCGGCCCTCGAGCACCTCGACCGCGTGGTCGAGGTCGCCGATCATCGCGCGCGTCCGGCTCTTACCGGCGCGGACGAAGTCGACCGCCGCGCGCACCTTCGGCCCCATCGAGCCGGCGGCGAACTCACCCGCCTCCGTCAGCTTCTCCGCCTCGGCGACCGTCATGCGGTCGATCGCGCGCGCGTCGTCCGTCCCGAACCCGCGCATCACTCGCTCCACGTCCGTCAGGATCAGCAGCACCGAGGCGTCAACGTCGCGCGCGAGAATCGACGCCGCGAGATCCTTGTCGACCACGCCCTCGACCCCGCGGAGCCGCGGACCGTCCTCGATGACCGGAATGCCCCCGCCGCCGGAGGCGACGACGATGACGCCATCGGCGACGAGCTGCCGGATCACCGGGGCCTCGACGATCGAGTACGGCGCCGGCGAGGGAACCACGCGGCGCCAACCGCCGTGCGAGTCGGGCTTCATGACGTAGGCGCGCTCGTCCGCGAGCTTTTTGGACTCGTCCTCCTCGTAGAAGGGCCCGACCGGCTTGGTCGGGTCGCGGAAGGCGGGATCGTCCGCCCGCACACGGGTCAGGGTCAGGACCGTCGAGACCTGGCGACCCGTCCCGCGCTCGAAGAACACGTCGCCGATCGTCACCTGGAGCAGGTAGCCGATCTGGCCCTGGCTCTCGGCGCCGCACACGTCGAGCGGCAACGGGTTCACCCAGCCGCGCGCGGCCTCCTGCTGGAGCAAGATGCGGCCGACCTGCGGTCCGTTGCCGTGCGTGACGACGATCTCCCAGCCGGCGTCGGCGACGTCGACAACGCGTTCCGCGGCGCGCCGCGCGGACGCGTACATGTTCTCGAACGTGTCGTCCTCGGCGCGGCGAAGCAGCGCGTTGCCGCCGAGCGCGACCACCACCCGTTCCTGTGGCCGTTCCTGCGGCCGTTCCATGGGGAAGCCTCCTGCCCTCGCTGGCGTCAGGACAGCACGGGCCGCAGGACGTCGCGCAGCGTCGGGGAGCCGGGAACCTCCTCGAGCTCGTACCGGACGCGGACCGCCGGCTTGCGGATGTCGATGACGTGCCGCAGGTCGATCGGCGATGCGATCAGCACGAGATCGGCCTCGGCCTGGTCGATGATCTTCTCCATCTCGGCGAGCTGCTCGTCCGAGTATCCCATCGCCGGGAGCACCGGGCCGACGTCGTACTTGCGGAACGTCTCGTCTATCGTGCCAACCGCCCACTGCCGCGGGTCGATGATCTCGGCGGCGCCGTTGCGGCGCGCCGCGACGACGCCGGCGCCGTACTTCATCCCGCCGTGCGTCAGGGTCGGTCCGTCCTCGACGACCAGCACGCGCTTGCCGACGATCTGCGACGGATCCTCGACCGTCACCGGGCTGTTGGCCTTGATGACGGTCGCCGCCGGGTTGAGGCGCTCGATCGTCGTCTCGAGCCGGGTGACCTGCTCGGTCGTGGCGCTGTCCATCTTGTTGATCACGATGACGTCGGCCATGCGCAGGTTCGCCTCGCCTGGGTGGTACGTCGTCTCGTGACCGGCGCGGAGCGGGTCGGCCACGACGATGTGGATCCTCGGACGGTAGAACGGCAGGTCGTTGTTCCCGCCGTCCCACAGGAGAACGTCGCACTCGGCCTGCGCCCGCCGCAGGATCTCGCCGTAGTCGACGCCGGCGTACGTGACGGTACCGGCGTTCAGGTGCGGCTCATACTCCTCGCGCTCCTCGATCGTGACGTCGTTCGCGTCGAGGTCCTCGAGCGTCTCGAACCGCTGCACCCGCTGCGCCTTCAGGTCACCGTAAGGCATCGGGTGGCGAACGGCCACGACGCGCTTCCTGGCCCCACGCAGCACCTTGGCGACGGCACGCGTCGTCTGGCTCTTGCCCGACCCTGTGCGGACGGCGCAGACGGCGACGACGGGGACGCGGGCATCGAGCATCGTCGCGTTCGGCCCGAGGAGCTCGAAGGTGGCGCCGGCCGCGAGCACCTGGCTGCCCTCGTGCATCACGTACTCGTGACTGACGTCGGAGTACGCGAAGACCACGTCGTCGACGCGCTCGTCGCGGATCAGGCGGTCGAGCTCGGACTCGTCGTGGATCGGGATGCCGTTCGGGTACCGCGAGCCGGCGAGCTCGGCCGGGTACGTCCTGTCGTTGATGAACGGGATCTGCGTGGCGGTGAACGCGACCACCTCGTA
>DATAEU010000127.1:0-6544 GCA_036257835.1 Actinomycetota bacterium
GGCGGCCGAGTGCGCGCCGCGCTTCGGCGACCGCACGGGCTACCAGATGGACCCGCCGAACGCCGACGAGGCGATCCGCGAGATCGAGGCCGACATCGAGCAGGGCGCCGACGTCGTGATGGTCAAGCCCGCGCTCCCCTATCTCGACGTGATCCGCCGAGCCAAGGACCGGACGCGGTTCCCGATGGCCGCGTACAACGTCTCGGGCGAGTACGCGATGGTGAAGGCGGCCGCGCAGAACGGCTGGCTGGATGAACGCGCCGTCGTGCTCGAGGTGCTCACGTCGATCCGGCGCGCCGGCGCCGACCTGATCCTCACGTACCACGCGAAGGACGCCGCCGACTGGTTGTCGTCCTGACCCGCTCGTGACCCGCTCCGAGGAGCTGTTCCAGCGGGCCAGGCGCGTGATCCCCGGCGGGGTGAACTCGCCGGTGCGAGCGTTCGGAGCGGTGGGAGGGACGCCTCGGTTCGCCGAGCGCGGTGAGGGTGCCTACCTCGTCGACGCGGACGGCAACCGGTACGTGGATCTCGTGCAGTCGTGGGGCGCGCTCCTGTTCGGTCACGCGCGGCGCGAGATCGTCGATGCCGCGCGGGAAGCGGCCTCTCGCGGCACGACGTTCGGCGCTCCCACCGAGCTCGAGGTCGAGATGGCCGAGCGCATCGTCGCCGCCGTGCCGTCGGTCGAGATGGTCCGGCTCGTGTCGAGCGGCACCGAGGCTGCGATGAGCGCGATCCGACTGGCCCGAGGATGCACCGGGCGGGATCTGATCCTGAAGTTCGAGGGCTGCTACCACGGGCACTCGGACGCGCTGCTCGCGCAGGGCGCCGGGAGCGGCGTGGCGACCCACGGGGTCCCGGGCTCGCCGGGCGTGACCGAGGGCGCAGCACGCGACACGCTCACGGTGGCCTTCAACGACGTCGAGCAGGTGGACCGCGTCTTCGCCGAGCTCGGCGACCGGATCGCCGCGGCGATCGTCGAACCCGTCGCCGCCAACATGGGCGTCGTGCCGCCCGAGCCTGGCTTCCTCGAACGCCTGCGAGAGCTCTGCTCGGGAAGCGGGGCGCTGCTGGTGTTCGACGAGGTGATCACGGGCTTCCGGATCGCGTTCGGCGGCGCGCAGAGCGTGTACGGGGTCACGCCGGACCTGACGATCCTCGGCAAGGTCATGGGGGGCGGGTTCCCGTGCGCCGCGTTCGGCGGCCGGCGGGACGTGATGGAGCAGCTCGCGCCCATCGGCCCCGTGTACCAGGCCGGGACGCTGTCGGGGAACCCGGTCGCCGTGGCTGCCGGGATCGCGGCGCTCGACCTCGCCCGCGATCGCGATCCGTATCCGGCGCTCACGGCGACTGCCGACCGCTTGACGGATGGCCTCGACAAGGCGTTCGAAAGCGCCGGCGTCGAGCACACGATCAACTGCGCCGGCTCGATGTTCTCCGTCTTCTTCTCGCCGGGTCCGATCCGGCGGTTCGCCGACGCCGCGGCGGCGGGCAGCGCCTCCAGGACGCGGTCGAGGGCCGCGCCGGACAGCGCCGCGTTGACGAACCACGCCTCGAACGCCGACGGCGGCAGGTAGACCCCGCGGGCCAGCAGGGCGTGGAAGAAGGCGGTGTAGCGGCCCGCGTCCTGCGCCCGGGCGTCGTCGTAGTCGCGGACCTGGCGCTCGTCGGACACGAAGAAGATCGAGAACATGTTGCCGGCCTGCTGGACCCGGTGCGGGACGCCGGCGGCGAACAACGCCGAGCTGGCCGCGCCGCGCAGCACGGCGGCGACCTCGTCGCAGTGCGCGTAGACCTCGTCGGTGCAGTGCCGCAGCGTGGTGAGCCCGGCGGCGACGGCCACCGGGTTCCCCGACAGCGTTCCGGCCTGGTACACCGGCCCGAGCGGCGACAACAGCTCCATCACCGCGTGCGGTCCGCCGAACGCGGCGCACGGGAACCCGCCGCCCATGATCTTGCCGAGCACCGTGAGGTCGGGATCGATCGCGTACGCGGCCTGCGCACCGCCGAGGGCGACCCGGAACCCCGTGATGACCTCGTCGAAGATGAGGAGGGCGCCGCTCGCGGCGGTTACCTCGCGCAGCGTCTCGAGGAAGCCCGGCTCGGGTGGGACGACGCCCATGTTCGCTGCGATCGGCTCGACGATGACGGCCGCGACCTCGGTGCCGCGGTCGCGGAACAGCGACTCGACCGCGTCGGCGTCGTTGTAGGGCAGGACGATCGTGTCTCTCGCGGCGCCCTCGGTCACGCCCGGCGAGCCCGGGATGCCGAACGTCGCCACGCCGGATCCCGCGCCCTTGGCGAGCAGCGTGTCCGAGTGGCCGTGGTAACACCCCTCGAACTTCACGATCGCGTCCCGGCCGGTGGCGCCGCGCGCGAGCCGGATCGCGCTCATCGCCGCCTCGGTGCCGCTGGAAACGAGCCGTACCATCTCGATCGACGGGATCGCGTCCACGATCCGCTCGGCCAGGCGCACCTCGAGCTCGGTTGGCGCGCCGAACGACGTTCCGAGGTGCGCGACCGTCGTTGCGGCGTCGACGATCTCTGGACACGCGTGCCCGAACAGGTTCGCGCCCCAGGACTGGACGAAGTCGATGCGACGGTTGCCGTCGACGTCGGTGATGTACGCGCCGTCGCCGCCGGCAACGAACCGTGGCACGCCGCCGACGGCGCCGAACGCACGGACGGGGGAGTTCACGCCGCCCGGGATCACCGCGCGCGCGCGCTCGAACAGCTCCTCGGAGCTCGGCACGCGGTGATGCTACCGGGCGGTGCGGCTACGACCGCGCCGGCACGAGCCCGAGCTCGGCCAGCCGGTCGACCGGAAGCACGTGGCAGTACGGCTCGTGGCCGGTCTTCTCGTAGTAGCGCTGGTGGTAGCCCTCGGCCGGGTAGAAGGCGACGAAGTCCTCGATCTCGGTCGCGATCGGCTTGCGCGAGCGCTCCTGCGCCCTGGCCCTCGAGGTCTCGGCTGCAGCCCGCTGCTCCGGCGAGTGCGTCAGGACGATCGACCGGTACTGCGTCCCGTGGTCCGGGCCCTGCCGGTCCACCTGGGTCGGGTCGTGCATCGCCCAGAACACCTCGAGCAGCTGGTCGTAGCTCACACGCTCGGGGTCGAACGTGATCTGCACGACCTCGGCGTGCCCCGTCGTGCCCGTACAGACCAGTCGGTAATCGGGGTTGTCGACGAACCCGCCGCTATAGCCCGAGACGACGTCGACGACGCCCGGGACCTGCCGGAACACCCACTCGACGCCCCAGAAGCACCCCGCGCCGAACGTCGCGGTCTCGTACGTCATGGATGGACCTCCTCCTTCGATCGGGGTTCCACTCCTACGGTATGCCCAAGACGGTGTTCCGTTTCACGCCCACGGGGCTAGCCGTTGACGGTGAGTAGGGGTGCCGCCATCAGCCGACGCGCCGAGGATCCTCGTGCCGGGAGTCGTGGACCCACTTGGCGACGTCCGGATCCCAGGGATGACCTTCGTCCGAGATCGATCCGAAGGCCGACCGGATCTTCGCCCATCGCTCGGCTTCGAGCTGTCTGCGGACGGCATCCGCGATGTAGGCGTTGCGTCGCTCATGACCGACCCGGCGGTCGATCTCGTCCACGAGCTCGTCATCGAGGTGCACACCCATGCGCCCAACGTTAGCCGAAAGCGGCGGCGCAGAATGCCGGGTGCCTTGCTGCTCCCGGGCGCTACCCTCCGTTGATGGACCCGACGGAAGAAGAGCTGGAGCGATTCGCTGCGACGTTCCAACGGTTCACCGAGCGGATGTCGAAGCTGGGGAGCGCCGACCGGGCGTCGCCGATCCGCGCGCTGATCGACGAGCACCTCGGTACGGACACGTCGATGATCCCGATCCTCGCGGAGGGCTTCCCCGGCTGGGATCACGCCAACGTCCAGGTGGCGATGACGGCGTGGCTGAGCGCTGACGGGCGCTCGCACCGCCTTGTCGGTCTCACGGGGCAGCAGCGGCATTACGCCGCCTTGTCGGACATCATCGACACCTCGCAGTGGATAGGCGTTCGGATCGGACCGGTCGATCTGGTGAACCTGCCGGTCGGTCCGCACGACACGTTGCCGTGCGTCCAATTCGGCCTCTACCTGATCGAGGACGGTCGGGCTCGGTTCGTGGTCTTGATGCGCGGCCCGAGCCAGCAGATGGACACACAGGCGGTCGCGCTCGAGGTCCTCGCCGCAGACGAGGCACACGGGCGGAGGTTCCTGGCCCAGATCCGCGACCTGACGGTCGAGCACAACGTGTTCCGCGGTCAGGTGATCTCCTTCGGCGAGTCGCCGATGGGCCACTACGGCGTCGGCCCAATCGTGTTCTACGAACGGCCGACCGTCGCGAGGGACGACCTGGTCCTCGCGCCCGGCGTGCTCGAGGCCGTCGAACGGCAGGTCCTCGAGGTCGCGCACCACCGCGCACGTCTTCGCGCGAGCCGACAGCACGTGAAGCGCGGGTTGCTCTTGCATGGGCCACCCGGCACCGGGAAGACGCTGACCGTCCGGTATGTCGTGAGCGCGGCGCACGACCACACGGTGTTGCTGTTGACCGGCGGAGCGCTGCACCTGGTTCGTCACGCGGTCGGGCTGGCGCGATTGCTCCAGCCAACGCTGGTCGTCCTCGAGGATGTCGACCTCGTCGCGGAGGAGCGCGGGATGCACCCGGGGTTCAGCAACCCGGTCCTGTACGAGATCCTGAACGTCATGGATGGCATCGAGGAGGACGCGGACGTCGCGTTCCTGTTGACAACGAACCGGGCGGATCTCCTCGAACCGGCTCTCGCGGCTCGCCCGGGTCGAGTGGACCTCGCCGTCGAGATCGCGCTGCCGGACGACGCGGCGCGGCGGCGTCTCGTCGAGCTCTACGGCCGCGGCCTGGACCTTCGGATCGACGACATCGACTCGGTCGTCGACCGCACGCGCGGCGTCACCGCGTCCTTCGTGAAGGAGCTGATGCGCAAGTCGGCTGTCCTTTCCGCCGTCGAATCCGACGAGGGATCGGAGGGCGCACTCACGGTCACGGATCGCGACGTCCACGCGGCGCTCGACGAGCTGCTCGCCGAGGAGAGCGCGCTCACCCGTGTGCTCCTCGGCGGCGAGCTCAGGACGAGCCGGCGGCCCGGAACCGAGTGGATGATGGGACCGAACGAGACGTAAGGCGTCTTCCTTCGCCTGTCGACGAGGGCGGCCTACGACATGAGCCAGCCGGCGGCTTCCTTTGCGTGGTACGTGAGGATCAGATCAGCGCCGGCACGGCGGATCGACGTGAGGACCTCGAGCGTCGCCCGGCGTTCGTCGAGCCAGCCGTTCGCGATCGCGGCCTTCAACATCGCGTACTCGCCGCTGACGTTGTACGCGGCGAGCGGGAACGCCGTCTCGTCCTTGGCCCGCCGGATGATGTCGAGGTAGGGCAATGCCGGCTTGACCATCACGATGTCGGCGCCCTCGTCGATGTCGGTTCGGATCTCGCGGAGCGCCTCGTCCGCGTTCGGCGGGTCCATCTGGTAGCCGCTTCGGTCGCCGAACCGCGGCGCGCACTCGGCGGCGTCGCGGAACGGGCCGTAGAACGCGGACGCGAACTTCGCCGCGTACGCCATGATCCCGACCCGGTCGAACCCGTTGGCGTCGAGCTCGTCGCGGAGCGTCGCCACCTGGCCGTCCATCATCCCGCTCGGGCCGAGCAGGTCCGCGCCGGCCTGGGCCTGCGCGAGCGCGATCCGGCGGTACCGCACGAGCGTCTCGTCGTTGTCGACGTTGCCGCCGTCGTCCAGCACGCCGCAGTGCCCGTGATCCGTGTACTCGTCCAGGCAGAGATCGGCGATAACGACGTGGTCGTCGCCGAGCTCATCCCGGAGCACCCGGAGCGCCCGCTGCGCGATCCCCACGGGGTTCCACGCCTCCGAGCCCTCGGGGTCCTTCCGCTCGGGGACGCCGAACAGCATGAACGCGTTCACGCCCTTGGCGGCGGTCTCGACGGCCTCCTTGCGGAGCGACTCCAGCGTGTGCTGCGCCTGTCCCGGCATCGACGCGATCGGCGCCGGCTCGGAGATGCCCTCCTTCACGAACATCGGCGCGATCAGGTGGCGCGGTCCGAGGTCGGTCTCGCGGATCAGCGCGCGAAGCGCCGGCGTTCGGCGCAGACGACGGGGACGGCTCCGAGGGAAGTCGGCCATGAACGGATGCTAGCGCCTCCGACCGGTTGCACCGACCGGGCCGAACGACCTCACGCCCCACGGCCGTTCGGCGTCGCGGTCCGCGCGAGGCGTGCGCCGCTTGGAGGTTGGCCGGCACGTCGAGTCGATCGCGTGGGCGTCGCTCCCAAGCCTGTTTCACTACATGGGACGCCGTTCCAAATAACGGAACGACCATCCGGCATGTCCGTCCGGCCCCGCGATCGTCAGCGCAGCGCGCGCTCGAGCGCCGCGACGACACCCTCGATCGTGTGCGGCCGGGCGACGGCGTGCACCGGCAGCCCGTGCGCGCGTGCTTCCTTCGAGGTGACGGGGCCGATGCACACGACCTTTGGTGAGCCC
>DATAEU010000023.1:0-22551 GCA_036257835.1 Actinomycetota bacterium
CCTACGCCGGTTCGCGGCGCAACTTTCGGTGGAAATCGGGACTCGCTGGCAGCACTAGGGGAAGGAGGTAAACGTGAAGACGACCAACGAGCTAGACCAGGCCGTGGCGACCATGCGGCGGGAGGAGCAGCTGTTCCGTGAGGGACAGACCAGTTTCGATGAATTCAGGATGGCGGTGATCGAGGCCGTCACCTGGTGGACGACGAGCGTCGCGGCGGAGGGAGAATCGGCCCCGTAGTTTGCGAACGCGAGTCAGCAAAGCCCCGGAAGGCTCGAGCCTCCGGGGCTTCTTGCTGCCAGTTTTGCTGCCAGTGCGGTCGTCGAGTCGCCGCAGGTCACGACGTCGCGGTTTGCGCGCACCTCGGCTGACCAGCCAGAACAGGACGCGGCGGAACGGTTCGGTACCCTACAGAACGCAAGTGCTCGCCCTGTCAAGGCGGAGATCGCGGGATCGAAGCCCGTCGGGCGCGCTCGGAGGGGTTCCCGGCCGGAGGCACGCCGGACGGCTCGGGACTCCGTTTCCGGCCAGGTAGCTCAGTTGGCAGAGCACGCGGCTGAAAACCGCGGTGTCGGCAGTTCGATTCTGCCCCTGGCCACGGTCGTCAGTTCAGGCTCTCGTGCGCACGCAGCTCGGCCCACCGGGCGACCACCGCCTGGTAGACCTCTGCCGCCCGCGCGAACTCGTCCCTGCCGAGCGCCCGGATCGCGTCGTTCACCTCGCGCGCGCTGTGGTCGTCGTCGAGCTCGTCCCACGTCATGTACCGGACGAGGTCGCCGTAGTCGAGCTCGAGCAACGACCGAGCGTCGAACACCGAGAGCCATTCGACGAGCTCGACGATGACGTCGGCGACCGGACCCAGGTCGGTCTTGCGGAGCACCGGGATGGCTCGCTCGGCGCGTCGCAGGGCCTTCCGCACGGTGGTGCGGTAGCGCAGCCGGTGCGCATCGCCGGCGGGTTCCAGACAACGCTCGTCGTCGTCGAACAGCACGAACCATCGGACCGGAACGTGCCACGGGCTCTGCATGATGAACGAGATGAGCCCCGGGTTCCGGCGGCGCATGCGTGACAGCTCGCGCGAGAGGCGACGTCGCACGCGATCGGGAACGAACTCCTCAGCGCCCTCGATCGGAGCGGCCTCGCGGAACGCGAGGATCGCGGCCAGAACGCGCAGCCGCGTGCGCCACGGGCACGCGTAGTACTCGCCGTCGAGGACACGGATCGAGGCGGCGTCGGGCTCGGTCGGGACCAGCATCCCGAGCCCGTGGTTGCCGATCTCCTGGCGGTAGGCGGCGCGACGCGGCCGCAGCAGTCCCCCACCGACGATGAACCGTTCCCAGTACGCGCGTTCATCGGCCGCGAACGCGTCCAGCGGCTGGAACACACGGAGCTCGGCCGAGGGGACCACGGTCGAACGAGCATATATGCTTCCGCGAGCCCGCCGCCGAGGTCGCGATGCACCCATCGACAGCCGGATCCGAGGACGTCGTGCGCATCCTCGACCCGGCCGGGAGACCCGTCGGCGACACGGACGTCGGACTGCGGGCCGAGCAGCTTCGCGACGCGCTCCGGCTGCTGGTTCGGACCCGGCGCCTCGATCGCGCCTGCCTCGCGCTCCAACGACGCGGCGAGCTGACCGTCTACCCGGCCTTCGAGGGCCAGGAGGCGGCGCAGGTTGGCTCGGCGCTCGCGCTCGGCGACGACGACTTCGTGTTCCCGTCGTTCCGCGAGCTGGCCGTCGCGGTGACGCGCGACGTCGACGTCGTCGACTACCTCCAATACCACCGCGGCACGTGGCACGGCGGCGCCTACGACGCGCTCGCCTCGCGCTTCGCGCCGATCTGCGTACCGGTGGCCACCCAGATCGTGCACGCCGTGGGGTGGGCGCTCGGGGCGAAGCTCGACCGCGCGGGTGCGTGCTCGATCGCGTACTTCGGCGACGGTTCGGCATCCGAGGGCGACTTCCACGAGGCGGCGAACATGGCGGCCGTCTTCGGTGTGCCGGTCGTGCTCTTCTGCCAGAACAACGGCTGGGCGATCTCCGTCCCGACGGATGAGCAGTACGCGGCGCCGATCGCTTCCCGCGCAGCGGGCTACGGGATCCCGGGCGTGCGCGTCGACGGCAACGACCTGCTTGCCGTCTACCGCGTGACCCGCGATGCGCTCGACCGCGCTCGCGGCGGCGGCGGGCCGACGCTGATCGAGGCCCTCACCTACCGGATCGGCGACCACACGACGTCGGACGACGCCACCCGGTATCGCGATGCGGCGGACGTCGAGGCGTGGAGAGCGCGAGACCCGATCGAGCGCTACCGGCGGTGGCTCCTGTCGGCAGGGCATGTGGACGACGCCGGCGTCGCGGAGCTCGAGGACGAGGCGGGCGCGTGGGTTCGCGACATCTGCTCGCGACTGACCGCGCTCGGGACGCCGCCGAGGGAGGAGCTGTATGCGTTCGCGTTCGCCGATCCCCCGCCGAACGCGCGTCCTGACGCCGATGGCTGAGATCACGATGGCGGCGGCGCTCAACGCCGCGCTCGCCGACGCGCTCGCCGCCGACGACCGGACGCTGGTGTTCGGCGAGGATGTCGGGGCGCTCGGCGGCGTCTTCCGCATCACCGACGGGCTGCAAGCCAGGTTCGGCCGCGAGCGGGTGTTCAACACACCGGTCGCCGAGGCCGGCATCGCGGGTCTGTGTGTGGGGCTCGCCGTGGCGGGATGGCGCCCCGTCGCCGAGATGCAGTTCGACGCGTACAGCTACCCCGCGCTCGAGCAGGTGATCGACCACGTCGCGAAGTACCGCAACCGCTCGCGCGGCCGGATCGCGATGCCGGTGACGATCCGCATCCCATCGTTCGGCGGGATCCGTGGCAAGGAGCACCACGGCGAGAGTCCGGAGACGTACTACGTGCACACGCCCGGGCTCAAGGTGGTGGTGCCCTCGAGCGCGCTCGACGCGTACCGACTGCTGCGGATGTCGATCGCGGACCCGGACCCGGTGATCTTCCTCGAGCCGAAGAGCCGATACGCATCGGTCGAGGACGGCGAGCTCGACGACGGCGGCCCGCCGATCGGGCGGGCACGCGTCCTCCGGGAGGGCGACGCATGCGTCCTCGTCTCCTACGGCGCGATGGTCGCGGTCACGCTCGACGCGGCCGACATGCTCGAACGGGAGGGTGTCCGGTGCTGCGCGATCGATCTCCGCTCGCTGGTGCCGCTCGACGTGGACACGATCGTCGAACGGGTTCGCGAGGCCGGCCGCGCCGTGATCGTCCACGAGGCACCGCGCACGCTCGGGATGGGCGCGGAGATCGCGGCACGGATCACGGAGTCGGCGTTCGATCGCCTGCGAGCGCCGGTCGCGCGCGTCGCGGGACCCGACGTTCCGTATGCACCCGCGTCGCTCGAGCAGGCGTACCGCCCGAGCGCGGAGCGGATCGCCGACGCGGTTCGCCGATCGCTCGCGTCGGACCGGCCCGTCTGACGTTCCACGCGCCGGTCGACGCCTTTCCATCCCGATATCCTCCTGGCCGATGGAGCGCCGCAACCTCGTCTCGCCCGGCGACGTCGGCACGCGTGTCTCGTTCCAGTTCGAGCTGCCGAACGGCTACCTCTCGGAGGTCGTCGGCATCCTCGAGAGCTACGACCACGGGGCCGAGACGTACGTCGTTCGAACCAAGGACGGCGGCCTCGCGCACGTCCCCAAGCGCGGAGTCCTGTTCGGCAAGATCGTTCCCGGCTGAGTCATCAGGAGGTTCCATGTACATGAGCGACGAGCTGCCCACCGCGTACATTCGTCGGCGTCTGGGATCCGAGGACGCGCACTACGGCGGCAACCTCGTCGCCGGCGCCAAGCAGCTCGAGATCATCGGCGACCTCATCACCGAGCTCGCGATGCGGCAGGACGGCGACGAGGGCCTGTTCCGGGCCTACAGCTCGGTCGAGTTCCTGGCGCCGCTCTACGCCGGAGACTGGATCGAGGCGAAGGGCCGCATCACGAAGGTCGGCACTACCAGCCGGACGTGCGAGTTCGAGGTGTGGAAGATCGGCGGTCCGCGCCCGGAGGTCAGCGAGTCGGCGGCCGAGTTCCTCGACGAGCCGGTGCTGACGTGCCGCGCGAGCGGGACGACCGTCGTGACGATGGACAACCAGCGCTTCGGCGCGAGCGTCTGACGTCAGCCGACGGCGTCGGCCGGCGCGTCGGACAGGCCGTGCAACACCGCGAGCAGATCGTCGACGTTGAACGGCTTCGAGACGAACGCGTCGGCGCCGAGCTCGGCCGCTTTCGCGCGATCGCGGAGGCTTGAGCGCGCCGAGACGACGATCACGCGCGGGCGATCCTCCGGCGGGATCGCCTGCATCTGCTCGAGCACCGCCCAGCCGTCCATCACGGGCATCATGATGTCGAGCAGCATGAGGTTCGGGTGATGCGCGCGGATCTCCTCGAGGGCGGAGCGGCCGTCGCGCGCCGCGAACGTCGCGTACCCCTCGGCCTGCAGGCTAAACTGGAGCATCCAGATCACCTGGGGCTCGTCGTCCACGACGAGCACGCTCGTCGGCGTCTGCTGCGTCACCTCGGTGTCCAGCTGCATCGACATGATGGCACCTGAAACATCGGTCAGCGTAGGCCGCCGCTACAGTCGGCCGGGATCGGCCCGCGGAGGGTTTTCCTGCGGGCCGGAGGTACTAGGACCGGTCCCCGATCGACCCGGATGCGGGGGACCCCCCGTAGTCAGCCCTCGGCGGCGCGCTCGCGGACGTACCGGATGCCGCCGCCCGCGACGACGCGGCCGATCACGCTCGAGCCCGGCGAGCGCGACCGGATTTCGTCGACGCGGCCGTCCTCCACGACGAGCACCATCCCGATCCCCATGTTGAACGTCGCCCGCATGTCGTCGGCGCTCGCGCCCGAGGCCTCGCGGATCAGGTCGAAGACCGGCGGGACCGCCCACGCCGACTCGTCGACCTCGGCGCCGAGGCCCGGCGGCAGGACCCGCGGGACGTTCTCCGGGATGCCGCCCCCCGTGACGTGCGCCGCAGCGTGCAGCAGACCGCCGCGGGCGAGCTCGACGACGAGCGGCGCATAGATGGCGGTCGCCTCGAGCAGCTCCTCGGCGAGCGCGCGCCCGAGGCGCGGCAACTCGTCGTCCAGCGAGTACCCGGCTCCATCGAGCAGCGCCGAGCGCACCAGGCTGAACCCGTTCGAGTGGAGGCCGGATGATGGGAGCCCGATCAGGACGTCACCCTCGCCGACGAGCCGCGGTCCGATCCGTTGCGACTCCTCGACCACGCCGACGCAGAAGCCCGCCAGGTCGAACCGATCGGGATCCATCACGCCGGGATGCTCGGCCGTCTCGCCCCCGAGGAGCTCGCACCGCGCTCGGCGGCATCCCTCGGCGACACCGGCCACGATCGCAGCGATGCGCTCGGGCACCACGCGGCCGACCGCGAGGTAGTCGAGGAAGAACAACGGCTCGCCACCGGTGCAGACGATGTCGTCCGCGCACATCGCGACGAGGTCGATCCCGACGGTGTCGAGCCGCCCCGTCATCCGTGCGATCTCGATCTTCGTCCCCACACCGTCGGTCCCGGCCACGAGGTACCGGCCGTCGCCGATGTCGTACAAGCCGGCGAAGCCGCCGACGCCCTCTTCCACGTTCGAGCCGCCGCCGGCCGTGAGGCTTCGGATCAGTTCGACCGCCTCGGCCCCCGCCTCGAGGTCGACCCCCGCTCGGCGGTAGGTATCACTTCGCGGAGGTCTACCGCTCGCGCGTTCGCGCTCGCTTCTTGAGCCCCCCGCGGTCCCCCCGCTCACGACTTCGTGGGTTGCTCGAGGAGGAACTTGCCTGCGCCGTCGGGGATCGCGATCGGGTACTCGCCGTCGAAGCACGCCCGGCAGAAGGCGTCCTTCGTCCCGCCGCTCGCCGACATCATGCCGTCGAGCGAGAGGTAGCCCAGCGAGTCGGCCCCGATGAAGCCGCGGATCTGATCGACCGAAAGATCGGCCGCGACGAGCTCCTGCCGCGTCGACATGTCGATCCCGTAGAAGCACGGCCACATCGTCGGCGGACACGTGATGCGCGTGTGCACCTCGGCGGCGCCGGCCTCACGGAGCGCTTGCACAACCTGGCGCGTCGTCGTGCCGCGGATGATCGAGTCGTCGATCACGACGAGCCGCTTGCCGCGGATCGCGTCGGGCATCGGATTGAGCTTGAGCTTGACGCCGCGTTCCCGGAGGGCCTGCGACGGCTCGATGAACGTCCGGCCGACGTACCGGTTCTTCATCAACCCCTCGCCGTACGGGATGCCGGACGCCTCGGCGTACCCCTGAGCGGCCGCCGTGCTGGTGTCCGGCACCGGGATCACGAGGTCCGCGTCCGCCGGGTGCTCCTCGGCCAGCCGACGCCCGAGCTCTCGCCGGACGCCGTACACCGAGCGATCGCGCATCCGCGAGTCGGGGCGCGCGAGATACACGTATTCGAAGATGCAGAGCGCGCCGCGCTCCGCCGCCGCGAAGCGCTCGCTGTGCACCCCGCGGTCGTCGATCCGGATGAGCTCGCCCGGCTCGACGTCGCGGACGAACGTCGCCCCGACGATATCGAGGGCGCAGGTCTCCGACGCGACGCAGAAGCCGTTGGCGAGACGCCCGATCGACAACGGTCGCACGCCGTTCGGGTCCCGAGCCGCGTAGACGCTCCGCTCGTCCATCAGGACGAAACAGAACGCGCCCCGGAGCGTCGGCAGGACGTCCAGTGCGGCCTCGTGCAGGCCCCCGTCCTCGAGCCCGTGCGCCAGGAGCGTGGCGACGAGATCCGAATCCGTCGTGGCGCGTCCCGCCCCGCCGCCGACGCGCTCGGCGAGCTCCGCCGTGTTGACGAGGTTGCCGTTGTGACCGAGCGCGAGCGAGCGGTGCCCGTCCGTCTTGAACGCCGGTTGCGCGTTCTCCCACGTCGTGGACCCCGTCGTCGAGTACCGGTTGTGGCCGATCCCGAGGTCGCCCTGGAGCGTCGCCAGCGTCGCCTCGTTGAACACCTGCGAGACGAGCCCGAGCTCCTTGTAGACAAGCAGATTTTGTCCGTCGGAGACGGCCATCCCGGCCGACTCTTGGCCGCGATGCTGCTGGGCGAAGAGCCCGAAATAGATGAGCCGGGCGATCTCCTCGCCCGGCGCCCACACGCCGAAGAGACCGCACTCCTCCTTCGGACTCTCCGCTCCCACTGGTCCGTCGATGCTATCAGCGCACCGTTACGGGAACTCGATGGGGCGCGTTGTTCTGGAAGCCGCCGCGATTCCAGTCGACGGACTCGGGCTGCGCCGCGCCAGTCGCATCCGTCGCACGGCACAGAAGCAGGTGATCCCCCGGTTCGGCGTCCCAGTCGAACGACCACCCACGCCACGCGTACGGCGACGACGGCAGCGCCCCGAGCGCGGCGTCCGCCCACGTCGAACCACCGTCGACGCTCACCTCGACGCGTTCGACGACGCCGAGCCCCGACCAGGCGCGGCCCCCGAGGCGAACCGGACCGCGATCGACGATGCGCCGCCGCGTGAAGAAGTCGGGGAAGCCGGGCGGCTCCATCAGGCTCCTCGGCCGGATCCGCTCCACGGCGACGCCCGGACCGTCGTCGGCGTCGGCCGCGTTCCACATCCGGTACGTCTGGCGCATCTGGTAGCCCTCGAACGGCTGGGTCACGGCCGTGATGCTACGGAGCCACTTCACGTGCGCCATGCCGTACCAGCCCGGGACGATCAGCCGGAGGGGAAAGCCGTGCTGCGGGAGCAGTGGCGTGCCGTTCATCTCGTACGCGAGCAGGACGTCCTCGCGCGTCGCCTCTCCGAGCGGCAGGCTGCGCTGGTAGTCCTGCTCGACCTCGTGGTCCAGGCCGTGGTCGAGCCCGGTGAAGACGACCTCGACGACATCGTCGCCGAGCCCGGCGTCCGCGAGCACCCCCCGCAACGGCGTCCCCGTCCACTCGGCCGTCCCGACGGCCTCGACCAGCCACGGCTGGCTCTCGACGTGCGGCTCGATCAGCGCACGGCCGTTCCCGGCGCACTCAAGCGTGATCGTGAGCGAGACGCGCGGACGCGCGCGCAGGTTCTCGAGCGACAACACGAGCGGTGTCGCGACTGACCCGTCGACCTCGAGCCGCCACGCCTCGGCGTCCACGTCCGGGATGTCGTAGTGGATCAGGAGGTAGTGCAGGCCCGCCGGCGTGATGTCGTACCGTAGCGCCTCGAGCGGCATCCCGTGGTTCCGCGCGGCGAGCTGGAGCTCATGCAGTCCCATCGCCGCCGGGCGCGGCTCCGTTTCGGATCGCACGGACTCCACGACCCCGCTATCCCATCACGACTCGCGTCATCCGGCGAGCAGGGCCGGGAGGGCGCCCTCGTAAACGCCCGTGAGCTCGTCGACCGTCGTGTCGAGGATGCGATCGATCACGACCCGCGGGCCGCCCGTCTCCCCAATCCGAGCGAACGGCACGCCGAGCGCCGCGGCGAGCTCCTCGAGCCGCTCGGTGCGGCCGGCGTCGACGCTGACGACCGCCCTCGACGCGGATTCGGAGAACATCGCAACGTGCGGCGGGAGGTCGCCCGGAAGCGCGACCGCGAAGCCGGTGCCTCCGCCGATCGCCGCCTCGGCCAGCGAGATGCCCAGCCCGCCGTCCCCGCAGTCGTGCGCCGAGGCGAGGATGTCGAGCTTCGCCCCCTCGACCAGCAGGCGCTGAACCGCGCGTTCGCGATCGAGGTCGAGCGCCGGCGGGTGCCCGCCCACGCGGCCCAGCACGACCTCGGCGAACTCGGACCCACCGAGCTCGGGAAACGTCTCGCCGAGCAGGTAGACGACATCGCCCGGCCGCAGGAACGCGGACGGTAACAGCAGCCGGTGATCGTCGAGCAGGCCAACCATGCCGATCACCGGCGTCGGCCAGATCGCCGAGCCGGCCGACTCGTTGTAGAAGCTCACGTTCCCGCCGGTGACCGGCGTCCCGAGCGCACGGCACGCGTCCGCCATGCCGCGGATCGACTCGGCGAACTGCCACATCACCTCGGGACGCTCCGGGCTGCCGAAGTTCATGCAGTTCGTGATCGCGAGCGGCCGCGCGCCGGTGGCGGCGACGTTGCGCGCGGACTCGGCGACCGCGTGCGCCGCGCCGAGGTACGGATCGAGCGCGCCGAATCGGCCCTTGCCGTCGGTGGACACGGCCAATGCCTTGAGGCCGCCGTCGATCCGGATCACCGCGGCGTCCGAGCCCGGTCCGCGAACGGTTCCGCCCTGCACGATCCAGTCGTACTGCTCCCACACCCAGCGCTTGCAGGCGACGTTCGGCGACGCCAGCACGTTGAAGAGCGCATCCTGCGTCGAGGCGGGCGGCGTCGCGAACGTGGGATCGTCGCCGACGCGGTCGTCCGGCCCGGCGGGCCGCGACATCGGACGGCGATACTCGGGTCCCTCGTCCGCAAGCGAGCGTGCCGGCACCTCGGCCACGACGGATCCGCCGAGCGTGACCCGGAGACCGCCGCCCTGCACCAACCGGCCGACGACCGCCGACGCGAGCCCCCATCGCGAACACACGCCGCGGACCTCCTCGAGCCGCGCCGGCGCGACCAGCGCGAGCATCCGCTCCTGCGACTCGCTGGTCAGGATCTCGAAGGCCTCGAGGTTCGGCTCGCGCAGCGGCACGGCGTCGAGGTTCAGTTCGGCGCCGAGCCCGGCCCGCGCCGCGGACTCGCTGACGGCGCACGTGATCCCCGCGCCCCCCAGGTCCTGCAAACCCTCGAGGAGGTCGCGCTCGACCAGCTCGAGCGACACCTCGATCAGCAGCTTCTCGGCGAACGGGTCGCCGATCTGCACGCTCGGCCGGCTCTCCTCGGAGCCCTCGTCGAGCGTTCGGGACGCCAGCACCGAGACGCCGCCGATCCCGTCGCGGCCGGTGGCCGCGCCGAACAGCACCAGCAGCGCGCCCTCGTGCACCTGCCTGGCCGACGTCATCAGTCGCTCCGCCGGCGCAACGCCGACGCACATCACGTTGACCGTCGGGTTGCCGGAGTGCGCCTGGGCGAAGTGGATCTCGCCCCCCACCGTCGGGACGCCGATGCAGTTGCCGTAGCCGCCGATCCCCGAGATGACTCCCGCGAACAGCCACCGGTTGCGCTCGTTCGAGAGCGATCCGAACCGAAGCGGATCGAGCAGCGCGATGGGTCGAGCGCCCATCGAGATGATGTCGCGGACGATGCCGCCGACGCCCGTCGCCGCGCCCTGATACGGCTCGATGGCGCTCGGGTGCGAGTGCGACTCCATCTTGAACACGACCGCCATGCCGTCGCCGATGTCGATCGCGCCGGCGTCCTGCCCGGGCCCGACGAGCACGTGCGGGCCCTCGGTCGGTAGGCCGCGTAGATGCACCTTCGACGATTTGTACGAGCAGTGCTCGGACCACATCGCGCCGAACATCGCGAGCTCGTTCTGGTTCGGATCCCGGCCGAGCGTGTGACGGATCCGCTCGAGCTCGTCGTCCGTCAACCCCAGCGCTCGATGCGGCGGCTGTTCCATCACCGGGGGGGTACCGCTCGCGCCTTCGCGCTCGCTAGTTGAGCCCCCGAGCCCCCCACTTACACCCTCGCGAGGGCGAAGGACAGCAACGACGCGAACAGGGGTTGGCCGCCGGCCGGCCCGACGTCCGGATCGACCGCGTGCTCGGGATGCGGCATCAGGCCCACGACGTTCCCGTCCTCGCAGCGGACGCCGGCGATGGCGGCCGCGCTGCCGTTCACGTTGAATCGCTCCTCGAGCTCGCCGTCGGGTCCGCAGTAGCGGAACACGACGAGGCCGGCCTCCTCGAGCCGGCGGAGGTCGTCCTCGGCCGCGACGAACTGCCCCTCTCCGTGCTTGACCGGGATCCGGAGCACCTCGCCCGGGACGAGCCCCTCCGTCACGGCCGATGCCGTCGTCTCGACGCGGATGTCGACCGGCTTGCACACGAACCGGAGCTGTCGGTTCCGGATGAGCGCACCGGGGAGCAGGCCTGCCTCGCAGAGGATCTGGAAGCCGTTGCAGATGCCGAGCACCGGCCCGCCGGCGCCGGCGAACCGCTGCACCTCGTCCATCACGCGCGCGAAGCGGGCGAGCGCACCCGTTCGCAGGTAGTCGCCGTACGAGAACCCGCCCGGCAGGACGACCGCGTCGACGCCGCGGAGGTCCGCTTCGGCGTGCCAGAGCGGCACACCCTCGCCGCCCATGCACTCGATCGCCCGGAGCGCGTCCCGGTCGTCGAGCGAACCGGGGAACGTGATGACGCCGACGCGGGGGCGACCCGCGCTCACGCGCGCGCCTCCTCGGCCGACAGGATGCGGAACGTCTCGATGACGGGGTTCGACAGCAGACGGTTGGCCAGCTCCTCGACCTGCGCGCGTGCCGCCTCGGCGCCGTCGGCCTCGACCGTGAGCTCGATGTGCTTTCCGACGCGCACGCCGCGGACGTTCGTCCACCCCAGCGCCGGAAGCGAGGCCTCGACCGCCTTGCCCTGCGGATCGAGCAAACCGGGCTTCAGCGAGACGAGCACCTCGAAGCGATGTGCGGTCACGAGTGCTCCGTCCGGAGGCGCTCGAGGTCGATCGACGACTGCTCCGCGTCGTTCTCCGTCATCACGCCCATCTTGTGCCGGTAGTGCTCCCACTTCTCGCCGGTGATCCGCTCGTACGCTTCCTGGTACTTGGCGGCGGTCCGCTCGAGCACCTCGTCCGGCAGGTCGGGCGGGGGCGGCTCGTGGTCCCAGCCGCTGGCGTCGAGCCAGTCCCGGACGAACTGCTTGTCGAACGACGGCTGCGACCTGCCCGCCTGGTACCCGTCCGCCGGCCAGAACCGGGAGGAGTCGGGCGTCAGCACCTCGTCGATCAGGATCAGCTGGCCGTCGGCGAACCCGAACTCGAACTTGGTGTCCGCGACGATGATGCCGCGCTCTGACGCGACGTCCGCGCCGCGCTCGTACAGGCCGATCGTGAGCTCGCGCAGCCGCTCGGCGAGACCCTTGCCGATCAGTTCGACCGTCTCGTCGAACGTGAGCGGCATGTCGTGGCCCTCGGCCGCCTTCGTGGTGGGCGTGAAGATCGGCTCGGGGAGCTTGGACCCCTCGTCGAGGCCGGACGGCAGCGGGACGCCGCAGACGTGCCCCTCGGCCCGGTACTGCTTCAGCCCGGAACCGGTGAGGTAGCCGCGCGCCACGCACTCGACCATCACCGGCCGCGCCTTCCGGCAGAGCATCGCACGCCCGGCGAGCGAGGGCTCGCTCCGGAACGGCTCCGGGAAGTCACGCCGGTCGGCGCTGAGCAGATGGTTCGGGACGAGGTCCGTCGTGCGCTCGAGCCAGAACAGGGTGAGCCCCGTGAGGACACGGCCCTTGTCGGGGATCGGGTTCGGCAGGACGACGTCGAACGCACTGATGCGGTCGGTGGCGACCAACAACAACCGATCGCCGCCCACGTCGTAGACATCGCGAACCTTGCCCTGCGCATGCAGCTTGCTTGCGCTCGTCATGTTTCCCCCACCTCGAGCTTGCTGAGCCGGTCGAACACGACGTCGAGGTTCCGCAGGGCGCGAGCAGGGTCGAACCCCGCGTCGAGCGCACGCTCCGGCAGCGCGCCCCGCACGTCCGGGTCGGCCAGGAGCTCGGCGCGGAAGTCGCCGCCCTCGTCCCACGCCTTGGCGGCGGCGCGCTGGACGGCGTCATACGCATCGTCCCGCGACAGCCCCGCCTCGACGAGCGCGAGCAGCGCCGTCTGCGAGTACGCGAGCCCGCCGTCGGCCTCGAGGTTCGCGCGCATCCGCTCCGGGTGTACGCGGAGGTTCTCGAGGACGTCCGCGAGCTCGGCGAGCATGAAGTCGAGCGCGATCGTCGCGTCGGGGCAGATCACGCGCTCGGCCGACGAGTGCGAGATGTCCCGCTCGTGCCAGAGCACCTGGTTCTCGAACGCCGCCTGCGCGTCGGCGCGGACGACGCGCGCGAGACCCGTGATCCGCTCGCAGCGGACCGGGTTGCGCTTGTGCGGCATCGCGCTGGAGCCTTTCTGGCCCTCGGTGAACGGCTCCTGCAGCTCGCGCACCTCCGTCCTCGCGAGGTGACGGATCTCGGTCGCGATCAGGTCGAGCGTCCCGGCCGCAACGGCGAGCGTCGCCATGTACTCGGCGTGACGGTCCCGCGGCACGATCTGGCTGGATGCCTCGGCGGGCCGCAACCCGAGCCGCGAACACACCTCCTCTTCGACGGCGGGCTCGACCTGGCCGTAGGTGCCGACCGCACCAGAGATCTTGCCGACCGACACGTGCTCGCGCGCGCGCCGCAGCCGTTCGCGGTCGCGGTCCAGCTCGAACGCCCACAGGGCGACCTTGTGGCCGAAGCTCGTCGGCTCCGCGTGCACTCCGTGCGTTCGCCCCACCATCACCGTCTCGCGATGCTCGAGCGCCATACGCTTGACGATCGCCAGCAGGCGCTCGAGCCGCGACAGCAGCAGATCGGCCGCGTCCCGCAGCTGCAGCGCGAACGCGGTGTCGAGCACGTCCGACGACGTCAGACCGAAGTGCACCCAGCGTCCCGCCGGCCCGATGGACCGGCCGACGTCCTGCACGAACGCCGCCACGTCGTGCTTGGTCACGTTCTCCAGCTGGTTGACGCGGTCGAGGTCGAACGTCGCCCGCTCGCGCACCTGCCGTGCCTCGGTCTCGGGGATCCGCCCGAGCCGCGCCCACGCCTCGACCGCGAGGACCTCGATCTCGAGCCAGTGGGACAGCCGGGCGTCGTCGGACCAGACGGCCGCCATCTCGGGGAGCGTGTATCGAGGGATCACGCGCACCCCTCGCCGGACGTCACAGCCGCAGACCCTCCGCCAGGTCGTCCTTGAACTTCCACAGCCGCTTCTGGACCTCGGAGTCGGACACCCCGACCACCTGCGCGGCGAGGACCGCCGCGTTGACGGCCGCGTCGACGCCGACGGTCGCCACCGGGACCCCCATCGGCATCTGCGCCGTGACGACGAGCGCCTGATCCCCGGGCATCTGGTCGGAGGCGATGGGCACCCCGATCACGGGCACGATCGTTCGGGAGGCGACGGCAGCCGCGAGATGGCCGGAGATGCCGGTGCTGCAGATCATCACCTTGATCCCCCGCTCGAATACGGTCCGCGCGTACTCGTCGACGAGGTCGGGGTTGCGGTGGGCGGAGACGACGCGGATCTCGTGGCCGACGCCGAGCTTCTCGAGGATCGCGGTCGCCTGTTGCATCGTGGCCAACTCGGCCGGGGACGCGGCGAGGACGCCGACCACCGTTGGCTCGTCGCTCATTCGCTCTCCTCCGCCACCTGCAACGCGATGTCCCGCCGATAGTGCGCGCCCTCGAACGCGATCCGGGAGCACGCCTCGTACGCCGTCTCCCGCGCGCGCCCGATGTCCGTTCCGAGCGCACTGACCGCGAGGACTCGTCCCCCCGCGGTGACCACTCTACCGTCTCGCTCCTCGGTCCCGGCATGGAACACGAGCGCGCCCTCGACCTCGGCGGCTGCGTCGAGGCCCTCGATCGGGATCCCCGTCTCGTAGCTCGCCGGGTACCCGCCCGAGGCGATCACGACCGTCACGCAAGCCTCTGGCGACCAGACCGCGCGGTACTCCTCGACGCTGCCCTCGGTGCACGCCAGGAGGAGCTCGCCGAGGTCGGACCTCAGCCGGGGCACGATCGCCTCCGCCTCGGGGTCGCCGAACCGACAGTTGAACTCCAGGACCTTCGGGCCGTCGTCCGTGAGCATCACGCCGGCGTAGAGGACGCCCCGGTACGGGACGCCCTCGGCGCGCATACCCGCCACGGTCCTCGAGACGATCTCGTCCCAAACGCGATCGGCGGTCGCGTCGTCCACGAACGGCACGGGCGAGAACGCGCCCATGCCGCCCGTGTTCGGGCCGGTGTCGCCGTCGCCGACGCGCTTGTAGTCCCGCGCCATGACCAACGGCAGAACCTCCCTTCCATCGCACAGGGCGAACGCGGACACCTCGCGGCCCTCGAGGAACTCCTCGACCAGCACGCGGGACCCTGCCTCGCCGAAGGCGTGGTCGACCAGCGCGGCCTTGAGCGCGACCCGCGCGTCCTCGCGTGTCTCCGCGATCACGACTCCCTTGCCGGCCGCGAGCCCGTCGGCCTTGATCACGTACGGCGGATCGAACCGGCCGAGCGCCTCGAGGCCGGCGTCCATGTCCGAGATCGTGACGGATCGCGCCGCGGGGATGTCGTACCGCTCGCACAGCTCCTTGGCCCAGGCCTTCGAGCCCTCGATCCGCGCGGCGCCCCTGGTCGGACCGAACACCCGGTGCCCGCCGGCGAGCAGCTCGTCGGCGAGCCCGGCCACGAGCGGCGCCTCGGGGCCGACGAGGGTCAGGTCGATCCCCTCGGCCTCGACGGCGTCCACGAGGGCCGGGACGTCGTCGGCGCGGATCGGCAGGCGGTGCGCGTCGACGCCGATCCCGGCGTTGCCGGGGGCGGCGTAGAGGCGGTCGACCGCCGGGTCATGCGCGAGCCGCCATACCAGCGCGTGCTCGCGGCCGCCGCCGCCGACGAGCAGGATCCTCACGAGCGGCCCTGGCGGACCGGGAGGCTCTGCTCGCGGGCGGGCCCGACCGACACGACGCCGATCGGAACGTCGACGAGCTCTTCCAGCCGGCGGACGTACGCCTTCGCGGCGCCCGGAAGATCGCCGAAGGACCGGACCTCGGCCAGGTCCTCGGACCACCCCTCGGCCTCCTCGTACACCGGCCGGGCGCGGTGGAACAGCGACTGGTGCGGTGGGACGTCCTCGTGCCGTTCGCCGTCGACGTCGTACGCGATGCACACGCGGATCGGCGACAGCTCCGATAGCACGTCGAGCTTCGTGAGGAACAGCTCCGTGAACCCGTTGATCCTCGCCGCGTACCGCAGGATCACCGCGTCGAACCATCCGGTCCGGCGCCGGCGTCCGGTCGTCGTGCCGAACTCGCCGCCGCGCTCGACCAGCGTCTCGCCGATCTCGCCGGTCTCCTCGGTCGGGAACGGCCCCGCGCCGACGCGCGTGACGTACGCCTTGGTCACGCCGATCACGCGCTCGACCCAGGACGGACCGATGCCGGCTGAGGCGAGCGCGTAGCCGGCGACGGGGTTCGACGACGTCACGAACGGATACGTCCCGTGGTCGAGGTCGAGCAGCGTCCCCTGCGCGCCCTCGAGCATCACGCTCTTCCCGGCGCGCAGCCCTTCGTGGAGCAGCCTGGAGGTGTCCGCGAGGTACGGGCGAAGGCGCTCCGCGTACCCCATGTAGTCTTCGAGGATCCGATCGGGGGTGAGCGGCAGACGCCCGTACACCTTCGTCAGGACGAGGTTCTTCTCCTTCAGGACGACGTCGAGCTTCTCCCGGAAGATCTTCTGGTCGAACAGGTCCTGAACGCGCAGGCCGATCCGTGCCGCCTTGTCGCCGTACGCCGGCCCGATCCCACGCTTCGTGGTGCCGAGGGCGTTCTTGCCGAGGAAGCGCTCGATCACGCGCTCGATCTCGAGGTGATACGGCATGATCAGGTGCGCGTTGCCCGAGATGACGAGCTTCGACAGGTCGACTCCCAGCCCGGCGAGCGTGTCCATCTCCTCGAGCAGCACACGCGGATCCACGACGACGCCGTCGGCGATGACCGACATGATGTGCGGATACAGGATGCCCGAGGGGATCAGGTGGAGCTTGAGCGTCTGCCCCTCGGCGACGACCGTGTGCCCGGCGTTGTTCCCGCCCTGGTAGCGGACGACGAAGTCCATGCGGTCGGCGAGGTAATCGACGACCTTACCCTTGCCCTCGTCACCCCACTGCGTTCCGAGCACGATCGCGGCCGGCACGGCGCGCGTCCCCCTCTCGCCTCTCGGTTCGCTGCTCGCGCGCTACCGCTCGAGCCGGAAGCGGATCTGCACGTGGGTGTGGTACTCGGTGATCGTGTTGTCCTCGACGACCGCGCTCGTGTCGAGGATGTCCATCCCCTCGATCGCGCGGATCGTCTTGGCCGCCTCCGCGAGCGCTTGCTGCGCCGCGTCGTGCCACGACTGTGTCGAGACGCCGACGAGGTCGATCGTCTTGATGACCGCCATGTGCCCTCCTATCCCGTCTCGTAGACCTCGATGAAGCGGCGGTAGTTCGCGGCGATCCGCGACGCGGCCTCGTCGCGCTGCTCCTCGCCGTCGACGTACGCTTTGAGCGGGTCCCACCAGATCGAGCGGCCGATGGCGAAGCCGATGTATCCGGGAACGCCGCGGCCCATCCGCAGCCAGTGGTCCACGGCCGCGTCGTCGGCGCCACGCCCGAGCACCACGCACGCAACGTTGCCGCGCCCCGGGCCCGCGCGGCACTGCTCGGCGATCATCTCGCAGTCCTCGCGCCGGTCGATCCCCTCGATCTTCCAGATGTCGGCCTCGACGCCGGCCTGCTGCAGCTCGGCGATGGTCTGCTGCATCAGCTTCGGACGCTCCTCCTTGTCCCACCGCTCGGCATCGTCGCCGACGGCCGCGAGCTGCTGCGGCTCGGCGGGGACGAGAAGCTCGAAGAGGAACTTCCGACCGTGGTGGTGCAGCCAGTCGCCGAGGCGCTGCAGCCGCTCGCTCTGGCGCTCGTTCATCGCGCCATCGCCCTCGGGGTTGTACCGGACGAGCACCTTGGAAAAGGTCGGATCGAACTCCGCGATGTGGGCGCCGAAGTCGTCGCCGTACTGGAAGTCGAACTCGTCCTGGCCGCTCTTTTCGACCGGCATCGCGAGGGTGAGCCCGTCGGCCTTGGCCTTGCGCGCGATGTCGGCTCCGAATTGCTCGTCCACGAGAGCACCCGCGGCCTCGCGGCTCACGCCCTCGTCGAGCGCGCGCTGCAGCCCCTCGAAGATCACCGTCTTGGCGTCGGAGATCCTGGCGCTCTCCTCGGCGTTCGGCTGACCGGTCACCCCGAAGAACTTCTTCTGGAACGACCCCCGGTGGTCGAACGCGAGGATGTACAGCGGCTTGTCGTATCCGAGCTCCATGACTGCCTCCCAGGACGGAACGGCCGAGCTGAACGGCAGGATGCTACCCGTCGGGTGGCGGGCCCCACCCGGCCTTCGGATCCAGTACCTGCACATCGATCGGGGCCACCGCCTCGCGGAACCGGTCGGCGTCGGAGCGATCGCCGACGACGAACCCGAAATGCATCGGAACCGCGAGGGCCGGCCCGATCGTGCGAACGAGGCCGGCGGCCTCCTCCGGGTTCATTGTGAAGGGGTCGCCGCCGATGCAGACCATCGCGACGTCCGCCCGGACATCGTTCAACTCGGCGGCGTGGTCGGTGTCGCCGGAGTGGTAGTACGTCCGTCCGTCGAGCTCGAGGACGTAGCCGACCCAGTTGTTCTCCTTCGGATGGGCCTGCAGGCGCTGCTCGGCGATGTTGTAGGCCGGGACCGTCGTGAACCGCAGGCCGCTGACCTCGTGCGACTCACCGGGGGCGACCGGCGTGACGTCCCCGGACAGCTCGCGGGCAACGTCGTGCGGCGCGATGAGCTTCGTGTCGGGCATGCGCAGCCGCTCGATCTCCTCCGGTTGGAAGTGGTCGAAATGCGCGTGCGTGAGCAGGATCAGGTCGGCCGGCGCGTCCTCGGGACGGGTGCCCCACGGGTCGATGTACAGCGTCATCCCGTCGCCGGCGTACCGCATCGCCGACTGGCGGAACCAGGTGAATCGGTCGAGCACGAGCGCACCTCCTGCGTGGTGATGACCGACGTAGTCTGGCACCGCACCGCAGGGCGGAGTCCGCAAGCTACGAGGTTCCGGGCGGCGGAGGCGGTGGGGGCGCGTCGGGAGCGGGAGCGCCTCCCGGCACGGGCGGCATCGTCCCCTCCGGCGTCGTCGAGCGCTCGGCAGGTGCGGTCCCCGGCGAGCCGAACGACACCCCCGGGCCCTCCCGCGTGAAGTTGACCTGCGGTGGACCGGCCTCGCGGATCGCGTCCGGAACCTCGAAGAACTCGGCGACCTGGAAGTGGAACATGTTGGCGATGGTGTTCGACGGGAACGACTGCACGCGGCGGTTGTAGTCGCGCACGTTGGCGTTGTAGAAGCGCCGCGAGGTCTGCAGGCGGTCCTCGGTGTTCGACAGCTCCTGCTGAAGCGCGAGGAAGTTCTCGTTCGCCTTCAGCTGCGGGTAGTTCTCGGCCACGGCGAACAGCTGACGCAGGGCGGCGACGAACGGGCCCTCGGCGGCCGCCTGCTGCGCCGGCGAGCCCGTCGCGCCGATCGCGGCGGCGCGCGCCCGGGTGACGTTCTCGAACACCTCGCGCTCATGCTGCGCGTAGCCCTTCACAGTCTCGACCAGGTTCGGGATCAGGTCGTACCGGCGCCGCAGCTCGGTGTCGATGTTCGCCCACGCGTCGTTGATCAGCTGCTTCTGCGAGACGAACCGGTTGTACGAGACGACGAGCCCGATCGCGACGATCGCGACGATCGCGATGATGACCAGGAGAGGTGCCATCGAACGGTCCTTTCTGCCTCTGCCGGAACCTACGAAGACCCGGCGTCAGCCTACGCGACCGGATAGAGCTCGTATACGACGCGGGGCACGTGTTCCCGGAACTGCTGGAGCGTGCCGATCAGCGGGATCAGGTCGTCGGGACGGCGCTTCTTGCCGAAGGCCAGGAGCCACTTCCCGCACACCTCGAAATGAAAGCCGCCGTCGGTCTGCTCCAGCCACTGCATCATCCGCGCGTCGACGATGTCGTTGGCGAACTTCCGGTCCTTGGACTTCACGTTGAAGGCGCGGTTGAAATCGGCGGATTCGAACTCGATGTCGTGCAGGCCGATGTGGTCGGCGAGCCCCGTCAACAGGTTCTCGCGGTCGATCGTGAGGTGCGAGCACGCGGCGTCGATCTCGGTGACCGCGCACGAGAACCGGTGGTAGGTGCGGCTGCGGTTGCCATTCGAGTCCGTGCTCTCCTCGTAGTACCAGTAGTCGAACTCGCGGACCGGCATGTTCTGCCACGTGCCCCACATGACGTTCTCGGCGCCGCGCCCGTCGCCCTTGGTGAGGAGTGCGAAGGGATACGTCAGGCATCCGAAGGGATCGTCGGACGAGAACTCGAGGCCGAGCCGGAACGCCATCGCGGCGAGCTCCTCCCGCCGCTTCTTCCGGAAGTAGTAGGCGGCGTACGCGCCAGCCAGCGCGACGAGCCCGAACAGGACGAAGACGCCGATCTCCATCTCGTGCGTATCGGTACACCGGCCCGACCGGTGAAGCAAGCCGCCGTTAGGTCCGCGGCCGGGAGGACCTCCGAGCCCCGAGCAGCACCGCCATGCCGAACGCGATCAACAGGATCGGCGCCAGGTACCTCGCCCGGATCGTCCAGACGTCGAGTCGATCGAGCAGGAACGCGACGCCGACGACGACGAAGAACACGCCGAAGACGATCGCACCGCGGTCCCGGTCCCTAGCCACGCCGAACCTCCACCTCCCCGATCCCGACGGTGAGATCGAGATGGAGCACCGGGGCTGCCGAGCACACCGCGTCGGTCCGGTACTCGGCTCCGAAGCCTTCGCGCGACCGGCCGAACACGTCGACCCCGCCGATACCGCTCTTCGCATGGGTCGCGACGCAGGGGAGACGTTGGGGGACGAGAACGAGCAGCTGGCCGACGCCGACGTGCGCCGAGGCACGGATCTCGGCCGGGAGCGATTCGGGGAGCTCGATACGCGTGAGATCGATCGTCAGCCGCCCCATCGCGAGCTCGTACGACCGAGATCGAACGGTCGTCGGGCGATATGTCCGGTCGCCGACGCCGCCGCCGAGCGGAACGTCGACGACCGTGGAGGCGAGCAGCAGCACCGTGAGGGCGATGCCGAGCACGACCAGGCCTCCCGACCCGTGCCCGAGGAGACCGGCCACCAGGAGCGCGGCGCCGATCGCGATCACGGCGATCGGAAGGCCGAGGTTCCAGTCGATCGTCGCGACGTCGAGCGCCTGCAACAGCCACAGGACGCCGAGCGCCGCGAGCGCGAGGCCGAGCAGCAGCCGGCCGGCGTGGACGTCTGGCGCCCGTGACGAGGCCGGCTCGGGGGGGCGAAGGCTCATCGGCGCCACGCGGAGGACTGCAGGATGATCACGCCCCCGAGGGCGATCAGCGCAAGCGGCCAGACGAACCGCGTAACCCCGGGGACGAGCAGATCGACCAGCAGCACGAGGCCGACGGCGATCAGGAGCACCCCGAAGACCAGCCGAGCGGACTCGCCCGGCTCGGCCTGGCTCGGCCGCGGCACCGACGGCGCGTTCGGGTCCTCCTCCGGGATCAGGATCCACGCGAGGACGTACAGCGCGATACCGACGCCCGCGCCGAACGCGAGCACCACGAAGGCGATCCGGACCTGGACTCGGTCGACACCGAGGTAATCGGCGAGACCGGCACAGACACCGGCGATGATCCGGTTCGACCGGCTGCGCGTCAGCCGCGGCTCGTGCGGTTGGTCCGGGCGTCCGGGGGTCACGCTCACAGGCCGGAGCCTTCGGGCTCACGGTCGAACGTGAGCAGGCCGTCCCGGGTGTCGAGGACGATCCGGTCGCCCTCGTGGACCTCGCCGCCGAGGAGCTTCATGGCGAGCGCGTCCTGCACCTCGCGCTGGATCACACGCTTCAGCGGCCGCGCACCGTACGCCGGGTCGTAGCCCTTGTTCGCGAGGTAGTCGCGAGCGGCCGGCGTGAGCTCGAGCTCCAGCTTGCGGTCCGCGAGCCGCCCCTGCAGCTGCCGGAGCTGGATGTCGACGATCTGCGCGATCTCGTCCCGGCCGAGGGGCTGGAACACGACGATCTCGTCGACGCGGTTCACGAACTCGGGCCGGAACGTCGCGCGCACCTCGGCGAGGACCTTCTCGCGGCGCTCTTCCGGCGATGCCGTGACGTCCGTGAACACCACCGACCCGAGGTTCGACGTCATGATGACGACGGTGTTGCGGAAGTCGACCGTCCGTCCCTGGCCGTCCGTCAGCCGCCCATCGTCGAGCACCTGCAGCAGGACGTTGAACGCGTCGGGGTGCGCCTTCTCGATCTCGTCGAGCAGGACGACCGTGTACGGGCGACGGCGAACCGCCTCCGTGAGCTGGCCACCCTCCTCGTAGCCGACGTAGCCGGGAGGCGCACCGAGCAGGCGCGATACCGTGTGCCGCTCCTGGTACTCGCTCATGTCGATCCGTACCATCGCCCGCTCGTCATCGAACAGGAAGTCGGCGAGCGCCCGCGCGAGCTCGGTCTTCCCGACGCCGGTCGGGCCGAGGAAGATGAACGAGCCGATCGGGCGGCTGGGGTCCGACAGCCCGGCGCGCGACCGCCGGATCGCGTTGGCGACCGCCGTCACCGCCTCCCGCTGGTCGACGATCCGCTCGTGCAGGGCGTCCTCGAGATGCAGGAGCTTCTGCATCTCGCCCTCCATCAGCCGCGCGACGGGGATGCCGGTCCACTTGCTGACGACCTCGGCGACGTCCTCCTCGTCGACCTCCTCTTTCAGCATCTTGCGGTC
>DATAEU010000032.1:0-1852 GCA_036257835.1 Actinomycetota bacterium
CGGGCGCTCGTCGAGCAGGCTGGTGCGCGCGAGCGCGAGGACGAGCGCCTTGCGCTGACCGCTCCGGGCCGGCGAGCCGAGGCGTTCGATCAGCTCGAGCATCGGCGGCCGGAGCTCGTGCGCGTCCTCGAACACGAGGACGGCTGGCTTCTCGCGCGTGAGGCCGTCGACGAGCGCGACGAACCCGGCCTGCACGTCTTGCACGAACGACGCGTGCATGCGCTGCTCAGCCATCCCGAACAGGAGCGCGAGCCGCTCGACAAGGCGCTTGGCGTCGCCGGGCGGCACCGTGCGGTCGGCGAGCTCGTGGATGCGGCGCCGGGTCTTGTCGGGCGGCTCGTCCTCCTCGAGGCCGGCGAGCTCGGCGACGATCGTCGCGGCCGGCGCGAACGTGGCCGTGTCGGTGAACGGCCGGGCGCGGCCCGTGAGGACGGGGACGTCGTCGTCGAGACCCGCGACGAGCTCGTCGGCCAGGCGCGACTTGCCGATGCCGGGTTCGCCCAGGACGCTGACGAGCACCGGGTGGCCGGTGCTGGTGGCGCGGTGGAGGCTCTCGCGAAGGATCGCGAGCTCGCTCGAACGTCCGACGAACGGGATCGTGCGGCGGGCCGAACGCGGCGTGAGCGTCTGCACGGGGAAGCCGGCGATCATGTCCCCGTGGAAGCCTTTCGCCATGGCCTGCCGCCGGTCGCCATAGGAGACCGCGTTGGCCGTCAGCGCGACCGTGGTCTCGCCGGCGAGCACCTCGCCGGGACCGGCGGCCGCCTGCAGCCGGGCGGCGGCGTTCACGACCGGCCCGGTGACGAGGAGCTGGCCGGCCGGCCCGAGGCCGGTGGCCGCCTCGCCCGACTCGACTCCGACGTGGACGTCGAGGGGTTCGTTGGTGAGGCCGAGCGCCATGCTGAGGCGGCGGGTGCGGGCTCGGATCGCGAGACCGGCCCGGACGGCGCGGAGCGCGTCGTCCTCGTGCACGGTCGGCAGGCCGAACACCGCCATCACCGCGTCGCCGATGAACTTCTCGGCGCGGCCGCGGAGCGCGAGGAGCTCCTCGGACGCCGCCTCGAAGAACAGGCCGAGGATCTCGCGAGCGCGCTCGGGGTCGAGGCGCTGGGCCAGACCGGTGGAGTCGACCAGGTCGGCGAACAGCACCGTGACCATCTTGCGCTCCTCGGTGCCGAGCGCGGAGCCGACGGGCGAGCCGCAGTTCGGGCAGAAGCTCGCGCCCTCGGGGAGCGGCTCGCCGCAGACCTGGCAGGGGGTCATGGCCATGGATTCACCAAGGATAGGTCTCGGGGATGACGCGGTTATTCCCGGACCGCGTCGATACCGGAAACGGTATCGGAGCGGGCGCGGAACGACCGGTCCGCTAGGCGGCGATCCCTCGGACCATCGCGAAGCCGCCCCCGGAGAGCCTCCGGAGCTCGACCCGCGACAGCCCGGCGTCCTGGAGGAAGGACCCGAGCTCTCCGGAGCGGTACAGGCGGACGTGTCCGGGCTCGAACCGACGGAGGAAGGCATCGGCGATGCGCGCCGCCGCGAGGTCCCCGCAGGCATCACCCACGACGATCCGGCCGCCGGGGGCGAGTACCCGGGCCATCTCTCGGACCGCTCGGCGCGGATCCGGGTAGTGGTGGAACGAGTTCGAACACAGCACCGCGGTGAACGTCCCGTCGCCGAACGGCAGGTGCTCGGAGTCGGCGATCTCGAAGTCCACGTTCCCGATGCCCTCCGCGAGGTCGCGCGCCTGCCGGATCATCTCCGGCGACAGGTCGATGCCGACGACCGAGGCGGCGAGGGACGCCGCGGATCTCGAGGCCGCGCCCGTGCCGCACCCGACGTCGAGCAGTCGATC
>DATAEU010000034.1:0-14630 GCA_036257835.1 Actinomycetota bacterium
ACATGAGGACGACGAGCGCGATCAGACCTCCGAACAGCAGCGCCGGAAGCCACCCCCAAACGAGCGGCGCCCAGCCAGGATGACCCGGTCCGGGCCCGCCCATCAGCGGGTGCCCCGCGCCCGGCGTGCCCCACGGTCCACCACCATCACCGAAGCCCGGCATCGCCGACGACCTCCTTTGCGCCCGTCGGCGCTCGGGACGATCGAACCTCCACCGGATGAAAGGAACCGCAAGCCACGCTGAGAGAGGGCTGAGAGTCACTGGGTGGGTCTCCACGCCGTCGCGAGCGGCTCCGTCGACGCGTCAGGGCAACACGACGACCGCCCGCGCCGATCCGTCCGCGACGAGATCGTCGGCGAACAGCCACAGCCGCCCGACCGGGACGCGGACCGTGACGACCGCCTCGAACGTTTCCGGATCGCATGCGCAGTGGACGAGCACCACATCATTGCGCTCGGCGTATTCGGCGGCCACGTCCTCGGGCGTCCGTCCGGCCGGCATCGCCATCTCCTCGGCGGCGGCGAGCGCGGCCGCGTCGGCGGCGTTCTGTGCTCGCTCCGAGGCGTGCAGCGCCGCGGTGGCGTCCGCGACGCCGGTCGCGAGCAGCACGACCACACCGAGCAGGGCAACGAGGACGATCGAGACCGATCCCCGGTCGGATGCGATGTCGCGCCTCACCCGAACTCCTGCCGCATCGCGAGCTCGGTGCCGAGATGGACCGACGCGGGAAGCAACCACCCGGCCAGCGGCTCGGCGACGGGAACCTCGCAATCGACGCGAACCACGACGGGATCGCCGAAGGTCCCGCCGCGATCGATCTGGACCGCGACACCGGCCGGGTCGAGCGGCGCGACGGCGTCGTCGATCGCCTGCCGGACGGCGGCGTCGTCCGGATCGATCGACGCCTGCCGGACCCCGGCGCGCACGGCGTGCTCGAGCACCAGCCGGTCGCGGCCGATCACGGCGATCTGGACGAGCGCGAGCGCGACGAGCAGAAGCAGCGGCATGACGAGGGCGAACTCCACCACCGCCGACCCCCGCTCGTCGCCTTGCGTCACTGCGCGCTGCCCGCGACCTGATCGATGATGTTGTTGAAGAACGCCGGCAGCTTGCCGGACGATCGCGCCCAGGTGATCAGCACAACGGCAACGGCGGCCGCCGCGAGGATCACAAGCGCGTACTCGGCCGTGGTCTGGGCGACCTCCTCCTCGAGCCGCAGACGCGCGCGGATGTACCACGAGAGCAGCATGAACCACCTCCTTCTCGATCAGCGGATGGATCCGAGGGTCGCGACCAGGACGGGCACGACCGTGAGGAGGAGGAACGCGGGGAGGACGAGGAACACCAGGGGGAACAGCATCTGCACGGGCGCCTTCCGAGCGCGCTCGCCGGCGGCGGCGCGGCGAGCGCCACGGATCTCCTCGGCGAGGATCGAGATCGGCTCGATCGTCGACGATCCGATCGATTCCGATCGGATCAGAACGGCGATCGTGCGCCCGAGATCGGTGACACCGAGGTCGACCGAGAGACGCTCGAGGCGCTCGCGCCATCGCGCGCCGAGATCGACGTCGGCGAGGGCGGCCGCGAGCTCGTCGGCGAGCGGCCCGTCGATGACGTCCACGGCCCGGCGGAGCGCGGCCGGCGGCGGCAAGCCGGCGTGCGACGCGAGCGAGACGACGTCGAGCAGCAATGGGACGTCGCGGTCGATCGCACACGCCCGACGCCGCACCGCCCGAGCGACGACGAACGCCGGTGCTCGGAGCGCGAGCGCCGCCAGCACCGGCGCGAGCGCGACGACGGGACCACCAATCGCGACGCACACGGCCGCCGCCACGGCGGCGGTCCCGACCGCCGAGCCGACGACCGTCTCCACGGGCACGGACCACCGCGCCGCCGCGATCAGGGAACTCAGCTCGCGTGCCCCGACCGCGCGCCGCGCGAGCCCGGCGGAGCCGACCCGCTCGAGCGCGGTCGGCACCCATCGATCGCCGACGACGACGGCCGCGAGCACCGGGTGTCGTCGGGCGGCCGACGCGGCGACGGCACAGCCGGCGGCGACGCCCGCGAGGCCGGGAGCAAGGATCGAGGCGATCACGGATCCACCCGGAGGAGCCGGCGGATCCACAGGAACGCCGTCGCCTGCATCATCAGGCCGACGACGATCGCGGTGAGGCCGGTCGACGAGGCGAGGGCGCGCTCGACGTCGGAACGCGACGTCACGGCGAGGAACAGGAAGAAGGCGACCGGGAGGAAGCCGAGGATCGCGCCGCTCAGCCGTGCCTGAGCGGTCAGGGACCGCACCTCGCGCGCGGACGCCCGCCGCTCGCGCAGGGTCCGGGCGACGCGGTCGAGCACGGCGGGCGCGTCGCCGCCCGCGCGTTGGTGCAGGCCGATCACCGCGGCGACGAGGCGAGCGTCCGGCCCCGGGACCGACCGAGCGAGGTCGAGGACGGCTCGGTCGACCGGCTCGCCGAGCGACACCCGGTCGACGAGCGCGCTCAGCCGCGGCCCGAGCGGCGACGCAACGCGCTCCGCCGCCTCCTCGAGCGCCCCCCTCATCGATCGGCCGGCCCTGATCGCGGCAGCCATCACGGTCACCGCGTCGGCCAGGCCGTCCTCGAGCGCCGCCTCCTCGGCGAACAGGCGCCGGCGCCGACGCACTCGCGGCGCCATGACAGCGGCCACGCCGGCAGCGAGCCCACCGACGGCGCCGGCGACGACGGTCCCGGCGACTGCGGCGGCAAGGGTCATGCCTGCTATGCGAAACGCCGATCGAACCCCGGACGCAAGCCCGGCGTGAGCCGGGCGACCCGGGGCGAGCGCTCGGCGTACGAGGGCGCGGTCTTGGACGACGACGGCGGTCGCGGCGAGCGACGGTCCCGCGAGCGCGAACACAGCGGCCGCAGCGGCCACGGTCATGAGCGATCCTCGCCCTCGGCGAACAAGGCCGCGGGCAACGTCTCGCCGCGCTCGCGGAGTCGCTCACGGAGTTCCGGCGCTCGGCCGATGCAGACGAACGAGCCCGCTCGCCCCTCACGCGGTCGGAACACGAACACGGGTGTGGTCGCGTGCTGACCGTCGAGGAGCTCGTCGACCGTGGCGACCTCGGTGACGACACGCCGGCCGCTCGGGAGCCGTGCGGTGTGGACGACGACGTCGATCGCGGATGCCACCTGCGCCCGGACGTGATCGATCGGCAGATCGACGTCGGACATCATCGCCATCGTCTCGAGCCGCCACAGCAGATGCCGCGCCGAGTTGGCGTGTGCGGTCGACAGCGAACCGTCATGACCGGTGTTCATCGCCTGGAGCATGTCCAGCGCCTCCCCGCCGCGGACCTCGCCGACGACGATCCGATCCGGCCGCATGCGGAGGGCGTTTCGAACGAGATCCCGAACGGTCACCTCGCCGCGTCCCTCGACGTTGGCCGGTCGCGCCTCGAGGCCGAGCACGTGCGGCTTGGTCAGCCGCAGCTCGGCGGCGTCCTCGATCGTGATGACACGGTCGTCGTCCGGGATGAACGCCGAGAGGACGCCGAGGAGCGTGGTCTTGCCCGAGCCGGTCCCGCCCGAGACGACGAGGTTCGCCCTGCCGCGCACACACGCCGCAAGGAACGCGAGCGCGCGCGGACCGAGCGTTCCGCCGCGAACAAGCTGCTCGGGCGTGAAAGGCACCGGCGCGAACTTCCGGACGTTGAGCGCGGGACCGCAGAGCGAAAGGGGCGGAACGATCGCGTGCACCCGGCTGCCATCTGACAGTCGAGCATCCACCCAAGGTGATGATTCATCGACCCGAAGGCCAAGCGGGGCCACGATGCGCTCGATCACGTGAAGGACCGCCTCCTCCCCCTCAAACAGACGGCCCGCCACCCTCTCGATCCGCCCCCTTCGCTCCACGTAGACGTCGTCGGGTCCATTGACCATGACCTCGGTCACATCCGGATCCTTCAGCAGGAACTCGATGGGCCCGAGCCCGACGACCGCGTCCGAAACCTCGTTGATCACCCGCGCGAGCGACCGCTGCGGCAGGATGTGCCCTTCCTCGCGCAGGATGGCGAGCGCCTCCTCGCGCACGCGCAGCCGGCGCTCGGCGCCCGGAACCTGACGCAGGCGGTGCACGTCGACACGGCCGATCAACCGCCGGTGGAGCTCGCGTCGAACATCCGTCGCCGCCGGCGTCATGCCGATCCCCCCAGCAGGGTCACCGCGATCCGGTCGATCGCGCGAGCGACGCGGCCGCGACCGGGCAGCAACGCACCTCGGTCCTGTGCCGTCCGAACCGCGCTCGAGGCCGGAACGACGCCGATCGCCCCACGCCCGAAGACGCGCTGGACGTCCGCGACGGCCACGTCCGCCCGCGCCGCCCGATTGACGACGAACCGGCAGCGGTCCTGAACGTCGAACGCCTCGATGCTGCGCTTCGCCGCGCGGAACGAAGCGACGTCGAGCGTCAGCACCACGACGACCTCGTCGGCGCGTGCGACGACGGCCCGTGCGACGGGCGAGACGGCGCGGGGCAGATGCGCGACGACGATGTCGCTGGCCCGCGTCGTTGCGTCGAGGACGGCGACGACGTCCTCCGGATCGAGGACCGCGACGTCGGGTGAGGCCGACCCCGGGATGACGCGGAACCCCGCGGCGTGCGTCCACGGCCGCCGCTCCGTTGCGACGACGCCATCCTCGGACAGCAGGTCGAGCAGCGTCGGGACCGGCTCGTCCACCGGGATGCCGAGCGCCGCGCCGAGATCGTCGAACAGGACATCGAGATCGACCAGGACGCAGTCCATACTGCGACGCGCGTACGCGGCGGCGAGGTGCGTGGCGAGGAACGTCGTGCCCGCGCCTCCTCGCGATCCCAGCAACGCGATCAGCCGGCCGCCGCTGCCGGGCTCGACCGCGGCCAGCGCCGTCCGACGCGACGCGGCGGCGAGCTCGTCGCGCTCCTGCGGCCACAGGAAGAAGCCGTTCGCCCCCGCCCGGATCGCGGCACGGAGCGAGCCGACGGACTCCCGCGTGTCGACTGCGAGCACGGGGCGACCGCCGGACGGAACGCCGCGGCGCAGCAGCGAGGGCGAGGCAACGACGGCGTCCGGGTCCAATTGCCGAACCGCTTCGGCCAGCTGCCGTTCGTCGACGGCGGTGGCGACGACGTGCGCGACCCCGGCGCGGTCGAGGAAGTGCATGACCTCTTCGGCGACGTCGTGCTCGTCAACCGCGAGCACCACCCGAGCGACGTTCTCCATCCCGGCCTCCGACGCGACGACACCAAGCGGGGAAGCGAGGGAGAGGAGAGAAGCACGCCGCCGCGGCGGCGGCGTGTCGGTGCATGGCGGACGCTACGCCACGATGCACAAGCGGACCATCCCCAGCCCGGCCGATTTCGACGACCACGGCGTCGGACGGACGCGGCACGGTGAGGCGGATTTCTCGACGGTCCGCCATTGCTCGCGCCCGCAGCTCACGCGGCGGGCGGGCGGTTGGCCCCGGTCAGTGCCCCGGCCCACCGCCGTTCCCGTTCCCGTTGCCGTTCCCGTTCCCGTTGCCCGGCCCGCCCCCACCGATCGGAGGAGGGAACGGCGCGGGTGCGGTCGTCGGTGCCGTCGTCGTCGACGAGGAGGAAGAGGACGACCCGTAGCCGTACCCGAACGGGATCGGCGCGGGCGGGAAGCCAAGCGGTGGCAGGTCGCGAAGCGCATACAGCATGAAGTCGTGCCAGATCGGCGCGGCGAGGGTCCCGCCGAAGCCCTCGCCGTACCCGGGCACGTAGTGCATCGGGATCTCGGCTCGAGCGTAGCCGACCCACACCGCCGTCGCGAGCTGAGGTGTGTACCCGACGAACCAGGCGTCCTGGAACTCCTGTCCGGTGCCGGTCTTGCCGGCCGCCGGACGGCCGATGTTCGCCGCGGTTCCCGTTCCGATCTTGATCACGTTCTCGAGCATCGCCGTCGCCTCGTCGGCGATGTCGCGCGGGATCGCGCGCTCGCACTGCGGCTTCGCGTCGAAGATCGTCTCGCCGTTGGCGTTCACGACGCGCGTGATCGCGACCGGTTGGCAGTGGATGCCGCGGTTCGCAAGCGTCGCGTACCCCGACGCCATCTGAAGGGGCGTCACGGGCGAGGTCCCGAGCGTCAGGGGGCAGACCGGAACGAGTTCGTTCGTGATGCCCATCCGGTAGGCGACCTCGGCCACCTTCTCGGGGCCGACCTGGTTGATGACCTGTGCGAACACGGTGTTCACCGAGTCGGCCGTCGCGAGCCAGAGCGGGAACGAGCCGCCGCCCGGCTCCGCGTTGTGCAGCGTCCACGTCTCACCACCGCCGCAGCTCGGGATCGTCTTCGGCGAGTCGCCGTTGTAGACGGCGTTCGGCGAGATCCCCTCCTCGAGCGCGGCGACGAGCGTGTACACCTTGAACGAGCTGCCGGCCGTGCGGCCGCCGCCCGGATCGACCGCCAGGTTGTACTGGTTGTTGGTTCCCCACGGCTGGTTGCCGACCGCCATCGCCTCGATCTGCCCGGTCCTCGGATCGATCGACACGAGCGCGGACTGCGGCATCCCGGGGCCACTCATCCGCTGCTCGATGATCGCCTCGGCCTGGCGCTGGAGATTGGGCTCGATGCTCGTATACACGCGAACGCCGCCCTGGAAGAGCAGGCGCGCACGCTGCTTGGTGGTCTTGCCGAACGCCGGGTTCTGCAGGAACTGGTTGATCACGAACTGCGTCCAGTACGAGGTGGGTCCGGACTGGACGGCGTGCCGCATCCGATCGGACAGACCGAGCGGCGCGTGCCGCGCGTGCTGGAACTGCTTGGCGGTGATCCAGCCGAGCGTGTACATGCGGTCGATGACGTGGTTGCGGCGATGCGTCGCACGGTGCGGGAACGCGAGTGGATCGTAGAACTCCGGCGCCTTGATCAGGCCGGCCAGGAGCGCCCCCTGCGTGAGCGACAGATCCCGTGGGTGCTCGCCGAAGTAGAACTCCGCGGCCGTCGCGAGGCCGTACGTCCCGTTCCCGAGGTAGATCTCGTTCAGGTACATCGAGAGGATCTGCTTCTTGGTGTACGTGTTTTCGAGACGGATCGCGTCCGCGGCCTCGTGCAGCTTCCGCGAGAACGTGCGCTGGTCGCCGACGACCGTGTCCTTCACCAACTGCTGCGCGATCGTCGAGCCGCCCTCGACGATGCGACCGGAGATCGCGTTCGTGATCGCGGCGCGCAGGATCGCCGACGGATCGATCGCACCGTGCCTGTAGAAGCCGGCGTCCTCGACGGCGAGCACGGCTCGACGCGCCACCTTCGCGATCGCATGCAGCGGAACCACCCGGCGGTTGTAGTTCAGGCTGACGTGTTGCAGCATCGATCCGTCCCCGGCGTAGATCGTCGAGCGCTGCGCCATGCGCGGGACCTTGAGCGGCGTGTCGATCTTGCTGAAGACGCGCCGGTCGACGGCGTCCGCCGACGCGCCGACGGCCAGGAACGCGGGCACGAGGCCCGCGGCGACCACGGCCGCGGCGAGGAGCACGACGACGAGGAGCCCGACCGCCGAGGCGAAGTGGCGGTCGTCGGCCGGCAGCCATCGCATCCCGCCGGTCGCCCCCGTCGTGCGATCCGCGGTCGAGGTCGGGACGAGGGCCGGACGAGGCGGCAGGTGGCGCTCGGCCGGCTCCCGGAGCTGTTGGGCCACGCGTTCGCTCCCCGGGTTCCGGAACCCATTAGCCGTACCCTAGTGCGCTGCGAGGCACGCCTCAGCGTCGGGGAAACGGCTCGATCATCGTCCTAGACGCTTCTCGAGCGCGCCCGGTTCACGCCGGGCCGGCGGACGAGCCGGCGAGTTCTCAGCCCTCGGCGCCGACGAGCACGTGGTCGAGCGTCTGATCCTCGATCCGGACGAGCCATATCGCATCGCAACAGCCGCACGACGCGACGAACACGTCGTCGGCCGCGTCGACGGGACAACCACAGACCGGACAGTCCATGCGTGCCTCCTGTTCGAGCCGACGGTAGGCACGCGCCGGGGCCGGGCACAGGGCCGAACGGCCGCCGGGAGGGTGACGCACGGCCCGGATGCTCGAACGTGTCAGAGGGCGGATCTACGCTCCGATCGATGGGTGCCGTGATCGACCTCGCTGCATGGAGGAATCGCCGGGAGCGGGTCGTGCTCGTCGGCGACCCTGTTCCCGTACCCCGCCTGGATGCCGCCGTCGCGAAGCTCGAACGGCTGATGCGTTCGGGGACCGGCCGGATCTCGGCGCGGGTCGAGACCGAGCTCCTCGCCATCACCGGGGCCGTCACCGCCGGCCGCATGGAGGAAGCCGCGCAGCGCGCGGAGCGTCTTGCCGAGCGGCTCGAGCACCCCTCCTCTTCCCTGGCCCGCTGACGCCGCTCGGCTCCGGGAACCACCGCCCCGGCCGCCCGGTCGTACGGAGCGGAATCCCGGGCGAGAGGAGGGAGCCCGACGCGCCCAGCGTTCGGTCGGCCGAGCAGACGGCGCGCCCCGGGCCTACGCTGTGAGTGAGCACCCGGACTGAGAGGGGCCAGGTGAACGACCCCGAGCCTCGCACCCTCGCGCGCGCCCGCGCGGGCGACGTCCGTGCGTTCGAGGATCTCGTCCGCGACTATCAGGCCGATGTCTGGCGGTTCGCGTACCACTTCACACGTGATCGCCAGATGGCCGAGGACGTCACGCAGGAGGCGTTCCTTCGCGCGTTCCGCTTCCTGCGGACCTTTCGGGGAGACTCGAAGTTCACGTCGTGGCTGTTCCGGATCGCGCGCAACTGCGCGATGGACGCGATCCGGCGCAGGACCGGGCAGGAGACGCGCGAGCAGGTAGCGCCGCTCGGCCCGCCCGATCCCGAGGCGCGTGCCGAGCTGCACGCGGCGTTGTCGGCGGTCTCGCCCCAGCACCGCGAGCCGTTCCTGTTGATCGAGGTGTTCGGCCTTTCGTACCAGGAGGCCGCCGACGTGCTGAACGTTCGCGTCGGGACCGTGAAGAGCCGGATGCATCGCGCCCGCCACGCGATGATGGCGGCGCTCGCGGTCGACGAGAGCTCGGAGGGTGCGCCGTGAACCACGACGACGTGCGCCGGGCGGTCTCCGAGCGGATGGACGGCGAGCGCCTGTCGGGCCGAACGGCGGCGGCGCTCGACCGGCATCTGGCATCGTGCGCGTCGTGCCGGGCGTTCGAGTCGGGTGCGTGGCGTCTTCGCGAGGCCGCGCGCTTCGGCGTCGCCGAGCGCGTCCCCGACCTCGTCGAGCCGATCATGCGCGCCGTCCGCGCCGACACGGCGTCCGGCCGTCGGGCGCTTCTCGCCGGATGGCGGCGTCCGCCTCGGGTGCGGCGGCTCGGCGCGTTCGGCGCCGTCGCCGCTTCGCTCGTCGTCGGGCTCGTCGCCGGGAGCCTCACCGTCGGCGGGCCGTGGCACGCCGACGAGCAGACGACCATCGCGAGCGCCGCCGACGTGTCCGCCAGCGTCGCCGACGCCGCGTCGAGGGTTCGCGCGTACCAGGCCACGTTCACCGTCACCGAACGGGATCCGGCCGGTCCGGCCAAGCGCCGCGACCTGTCGATGAACGTCGCGTTCCGCGCACCCGAGCAGTTCCGGCTCGATCTCGCCGATCACACGCCGGGCGCCGGCACGCGCTTCGCCGCCGACGACCTCGAGCTCATCGTGAACGGCCGGTCCTCCTACCTGGTCGCGCCGTCGGCCTGCCCGATCGGCGTGTGTCCGGCGCGCGAACAGGTCGTGCGGAACCGGCTGCCGTTCTCGTCGGCCACACCGGCGCCGACCGACTTGGTCGTGCCGGTGTCGACGCTCGTCGACGCGCCCGAGATGCAGGTCGTGCGGGCCGGCCGGATCATGGGCCGCTCGGCGATCGAGGTGCGCCTGCCGTTCGAGCGCGCGCGTTCCCTGTTCCCGTTCCTCGACCTCGGCGGGCGGTGGCGGCCGTTCTTCCCGGGCGACCGGGTCGAGCTGTGGCTCGACGCCCGGAACTGGTTCCCGCTTCGCTACACGGTGTATCCGGCGGTCGGCCCCAACCGCGACGAGTGGCAGCTCCGGTTCGGGATCCCGGACGAGCCGGCCGGCGTCCCGATCTTCCAGGTCCAGGCGGTCTCGATCGATCAGACGGCACCCGACGCGTCGGCCTTCCGAATCCCGCACGTGCGCTCGGCGACCGACGAAGGTGCGAGGGCGGCGACGATCGACGAGATCCGGCGCAGCGTCCGCTTCGCCCCGGTGGCGCCGACCCGTGTCGACGGCCTTCCCCTCTACCGGGCGGTCCTCCCCCAGAGCGAGGGCGACGACGCCGTGCTCACCTATTCGAGCGGGCTTTCGTGGCTCAAGCTCGGCGAGACGCACGTATCGAGCGGCGATCGGTTCTTCGGTCCAGTCGGGGTCCACTCGCAGCAGGTCCAGATCGACGGCGTCGGCACGGCGTACTACGCCCCCGCCTCGGACCGGCACGGCCGGCGTCTCGCGATCCACACCGCCGACGGCCGCGACCTCTACCTCGAGACGAACCTCTCGCGCGAGCAGCTCCTCGGCGCCGCCGCGTCGCTCGACGTCCGCGCCGCGCCTCTGCCGTCCCGGTGGCTCACCAATGCGTCGCCGCTCGGGACGACGCGGCGCGTCAGCCTCGCGGAGGCCGCGGCGGCGGTGCCGTTCACGTTGCTCGTCCCGACGCCTCCCGCCGGCTACTCGCTCGCGAGCGTCGAGACCGTGACCGTGTCGGGAACGGCGTCGGTCAACCTCTACTTCGTTCAGGAGGACCTCGCCGACGCCGGACCGCTGCGGCTGCACGAGGAGGCGGCGACCGCGCTCCCGCCGGGCTCTGCACCGCGACAGTTCGCCATCAGCGTGCGAGGGGTCGCCGGCCGCTGGTCGCCCGACCGCAACCAGCTCGAGTGGGTGGAGGCGGGCGTGTACTACTCGCTGGACGGCTCGGGGCTCGAGCTCGCGGATCTCCTCGGCGTGGCGGCGTCGATGCGCCCCGCGGCAGTCTCCACGCCGCTCGGATCGTCCGCGGCTATGCCGGCGAGCGCCGGATCGCCGGGCCCTGCATGAGCATTCGGCGGACCGCCGGCGCGGCGGGAGGTCTCGTCGCCGGCTTCGTCGCCGGCGCGATCGTCACGCTCTCGCTGCAGAGCGCCGCGCGTGTGCCTGGCCCGCAGGGCAGCCCGCTCTCGGACGCTCCACCGGTCCCGGCGGCGACCGAGCGCCAGGCGGCGGGAACCTTCCTCGCCTGGACCCCCGGCGGTTTGCCCGCAGGCTTCCGCGCGTCGCTCCCGTCCGTCCCGCTCGTGGAGCGCGACGTCGTCGTCGAGTCCGACCTCGCCTGGCTCACGCGCTCGTTCTCGAGCACCGGCGAGGTGGTCGACGACCCGCCGCCCGGCCTCTCGATCCCGCTCGAGGTCGCCGCCGTCGATCCGGCCGAGTACGCACCCTTCCTGCCTCCCGTCGATCGCGGCGTCGTCGCGGATCTCGCGGACGGATACGGCGTCCTCGGCGAGAGCAGCGCCGAGCTCCGGCACCTCGGCCTGGGCGCCGTGCTCCGGTTCGGCTCGGTCGACGTGGCGATCTCGGCCGTGCTGCCGGACGAGCTGGTCGGCGCCAACGAGCTGCTCGTCTCCCGAACCCGGGCCAAGGCGCTGGGCCTCACGCACGACCGGTACGCGCTGATCCAGCCGCGCGGCCCGGCGACCGACCGGATGATCATGCGCGCGTTGAAGCCGCTCGTCCCGCAGGGCCTCCCGGTGCAGGTCCGCGCGCCGGGTCAGACTCCGTACTTCCGCCAAGGCGACGCGGTGCTGCCGCCGGTGCAACTCAAGCTGCTGTTCGGCGAGTTCGCGGCGGCGCCCGACCCCGCCCGTCCCGGCTACCTGAAGATCGACCCGGTGTGGGAGCGAGCGCACATCGCGACGGAGCACGTGCCGATCCTCGGCAACGTCACCTGCAACGTGGCGTTGTTTCCGCAGCTGCGCGGCGCGCTGCGCGAGCTGGCGCGGCGCGGCCTGCAGGACACGATCACGAGCTATTCGGGCTGCTACGCGCGCCGGTACAACAACCGGGACCCGCACCAGGCCATCTCGCACCACACGTGGGGCATCGCCGTCGACATCAACGTTCCGCAGAACCCGTTCGGCGCGCCGCCGCACGAGGACCCGCGGCTGGTCCGCGTGTTCCAACGTTGGGGCTTCATCTGGGGTGGCACGTTCGTCGTGCCGGACGGGATGCATTTCGAGTACCGGCGTCCGCCGGAGCGCTGAACGCGATCGCGTGCGGCTCCGCGAGGATCACGGACCCGGACAAGCGCGAAGGGAGCAGCGAGACATGCGCTGTCACTCTGCTCGGGGGCCGCCGGCACGCGGCGCGCCCCGGAGCATGCCTCCCGCGGCAGGACGCGCGTGGGTTTCTGCTCCCTTCGCGGTCACCTCTCGGCGACGAGGGCAGCGTACGCCGGAGCGGAGAGATCGCGCGAATCGGATGGTCGCGAGCGCCGGGACCCGGTCGCCTCAGGCGTGTCGCTGGCGGCCGAGGCGCCCACCCACACGTGAGCGGAAGACCACCCAGCCGAAGATCGCCGCGACGGCGACGGCGCCGACGGCAGCGGCCGCCACCTGCGTCCGCGGGTGCGAGGCCGCCGTGACGATCCGGGTGCGGAGCCGGACCGGACGCCGGAACTCGCGGACGTCCCAGCCGCGCTGCTCGGCCTCGCGGCGGAGCTCGCGATCGGGATTGACGGCGACCGGGTGGCCGACGGCCGAGAGCATCGGCAGGTCGCTGATGGAGTCGGAGTAGGCGTACGAGCCCTCGAGGTCGATGCCGACGCGGTCGGCGAGCCCCCGGATGGCGTCGGCCTTGCCCTCGCCCGCGCAGTAGAACGCGAGCTCGCCCGTGTACCGCCCGTCGACGACCTTGGCCCGCGTCGCGATGACGCCCGATACTCCGAAATGCCGGGCGAGCGGACGCACGACCTCCTCCGGAGACGATGAGACGATGTAGATACGTCGCCGCTCCGAGCGGTGGAGCTCCATCAGGTCGAGCGCCTCCTGATACACGAACGGGTCGATCACGTCGATGATCACGTCCTGCACCAGCAGCTCGACCTGCGAGCGCTCCCACCCCTTGGTGAGGGCGAGCATGCCTTCCTTCAGGCGCTCGAGCTTCTTCTCGTCCGCACCGACCAGGAGGTAGACGAGCTGGGCGTATGCGCCGCGCAGCAACGCGCCTCGCGAGACCATCCCGGCGCGGTACATCGGCCGCGACAGGGCGAGCGAGCTGGAGCGCGAGATGATCGTCTTGTCGAGATCGAAGAACGCCGCTTCCACGACACCCATGCTAGAGGAGCCCTCCGACGCGCCCATCGACACGTCGGATCACCGCCTTGAGCGGGCGAGATCTCGCCGAACGGCGGCCAGCGTGACGAGCTCGGCCTCCGCGAACGCCATCTGCTGCTCGAGCAGCCGCAGGGCGTGCATCCGGCCTGCGGCGCTCGTGGTTCTCACGCATTCTCGCTCCTGTCCGAGCCGCTCGATCCGATCCCGCACGACGGTCTCGCGCCTGCCGATCGCGTCGCGCGCCTCGACGGGGTCGAGCAAGTGGCTGAATGCCAGCGGCACCGCGACCTCGGTCTCGTACGGTCCCTCGGCGTCGAACCCCGCGAGCAGCGCCTCCCGCAGCCGCGCTCGGCCGGCCCGCGTCAGCCGGTAGGTGCGACGGTCGGGTCCCTCGCCGCCGGACTCGGCGCGCGCCGTCGCGTAGCCGTCCCGCTCGAGCCGTTGGAGGCCTTGGTAGACGGAGGCTCGAGCCACACCGGCCCATTCGGTACCGCCGCGCTCGCGGTGCCGCTCGAGGACCTCGTAGCCGTACATCGGCTGCTCGGCAAGCATGCCGAGCACGAGCGTCTCGACCTTCGCGGCGGGCATGGCCTCTCCTCGACGAACTAGTCCAGGTCAGACTAGCGACGGACGGCGCCCGAGCAAGCATCCGGCGACGGAGGATGGGCCCGTATCCTGAGGCCGGAGGCGTCAGGGTGCCTGGTGGGCCCCCCGGTCTTCAAAACCGGTGTGGGGGCGAGAGCTCCCAGGCGGGTTCGATTCCCGTCCGCCTCCGCGTGGAGATAACGGGGAGCGATCGTGGAGTCCGAGAGACTCCACGTCCTCTCCGCGACCGGATCATTTCCGAGACATCGGCCACCCCGAAGCCTGGCCCTCCGGCCCTCAACTTTTCCGGGCTCCGCTGCGAGTGACGGGAGGACGGAGCCGTTCTCCGGAAGGGGGAAGCCATGAAGCGGTGGTCTCGGATCTTCACGCTGGCCACGACGATGATGTTGGTCTTCTTGGGGACGGGTGGTCCGGCCCACGGTAAGACGCCGGGCCCCAACGGCCAGATCGCCTTCGCCCGCTTCGACCATACGCTCGGCCACACAGTCACCTACACGGCCAACCCGGATGGGAGCCACCAGCAGCAGCTGTACTTCGGCGGTTCGGCGTTCCCGAACTGGTCGCCGGACGGCAGCCAGGTCTTGATCGGCGCCGCCTGCTTCGACGGCACGGAGACGTGCGCGGTAACGATCGTCGATGTCGACTCCGGAACGTTCCGCCAGCTCAGGTGGCCCGACCCCGGGCTTGAGATC
>DATAEU010000037.1:0-27436 GCA_036257835.1 Actinomycetota bacterium
CGAGGTGCTGCTGCCGCGGGAGCAGGAGTGCGAGGACAACGACGGCCTGTCCGCCGAGAGCCACGCCGAGGCCAAGGCCGCGGTGCTCGAGTGGGGCTTCAACGCGATCAACCACGCGCCGCAGGACGGTGGACAGGGCTACGACCTCTTCCAGCAGATGCTGATCGAGGAGCAGTGGGGCCACGCGACCGGCGCGCTCTGGGACCTGCCCTGGCGGCCGTCGATCCCGCTGAAGGTCGCGACCGAGGCGCAGAAGGACGAGTACCTCCGGCCCGGGTGCCGCGGCGAACGGCGCGACGCCTACGCCATCACGGAGGCCGGCGCCGGCTCGGACCCCACGATGGTGGAGACGACCGCTCGAGCCGACGGCGACGGGTGGGTCCTGAGCGGGACCAAGTGGCACGTCACGTCGGGCGACGTCGCCGACTTCCTGCTGGTCCACGCGCACGTCGACGCCGACCCAGGCAAGCCGACCGTGTTCTTCGTCGACAAGGACCTCCCGGGCGTTCGCGTCGTACGGACGCCGAAGTACATGCACACGTTCGTCTTCGAGCACCCCATCTTCGCGCTCGAGGACGTGCGCGTCGGCGGCGACAAGGTGCTCGGGGCGGTCGGGCAGGGCTACGAGCTGACCAAGGACTGGTTCGTCGAGGAGCGGCTGATGATCGGGGCGCGCACGGTCGGGGCGGCGACGCGCGCGCTCGATCTGTCGCTCGCGTTCGCCAACACGCGGATCCAGTTCGGCAGGCCGATCGTCGAGCACCAGGCGATCGAGTTCATGCTCGCCGACATGGCGGCCGAGCTCATGGCCGCGAAGTCGATGCTGTACCGCGTCGCGTGGCAGGCCGGCCGCGGCGGCGTCTCGCGCAAGGAGCTGCACGCGCTCGCCTCGGCGGTGAAGCTCGTGTGCTCGGAGACCGCCGGGCGGATCGTCGACCGGGCCGTGCAGATCCACGGCGGCCGCGGCTACATGCGCGAGCAGCCGGTCGAGCGCCTCTACCGCGAGCTGCGCGTCGACCGGATCTGGGAGGGCACGTCCGAGATCCAACGGATGGTCATCGGCAACGAGCTCCGCAAACGCGGCTCCGGCGTCTATGCCGGCTGGCCGTCCGTCTGAAGCGTGGCGCGCTCAGGTCGCGTCGAGACAGCCGACGACCTGCATCGGGAGCCCCGGGAGGTCCAGCCCCTCGCCGCCCTTCACGAAGTCGTAAGGCGTCCCCTCCCACTGCCCGGGCAGCCCCGGATACGTCTTCGCCGTCGTGTCGGCGCTGTCGTACTGGAACCCGATCCAGTCTGGCGAACGGAACCCGTGCGTGTCGTACGGGGCGACCGCCGAGACGCCCTGCCCGTATCGACGGGCCTCCACCAGGAACCGACCCTGGAACGCCGGGTCGCGCCGCGCGTACAGACGGACGTACCAACGCTCGACGACGAACAGGTAGCCCTTGTCGGAGGGGGGCGACTCCGGCCCCGTGAAGTACCGCAGATCGGTCACGACGAGCGGTCCTTTGACGCCGGTCGTCCGCCGGATGACGCCGAGCGGCGAGGTGAACTTCGGCGAGTCCTTCGCCGGCGTGACCCAGCCGTTCACGCAGGCGCTCGTCGTCTCACCGCTCCGCGGCGGCGGCGACGCGGGCGGTGAGGGCGGCGGCACCGGCGACGTCGTCACGACCACCGACGCCGAACCGCTCGGATGGATCACCGGCCTCGAGGCGCTCGTCGGGTGTGGCACCTTGCCGCCGCCGCCGCACGCGGACGTCGACGCGGCCGCGGCGAGGACGGCGACGACGATCGGGTACCGACGCGGTCGAGGAGAAGGTCTGCGTCGCACGAGCTCGCGCGAGGATATCGCGGCGCGACTGTTAGGCTCGGTCGTCGTGGGTCGCCCGGACCACCAGCACGACTCCGAGATCGAACGCGTCCCTCGACGACGCTTCCTCCGTGATTCCGCGCTTGCGCTCGCCGGCGCGACGCTGTACGCGTGCACCGGCGGCGGCCGGAAGCCGACGAGCATGCTCACGGCCACGGCACCCGTCGTCGGCCAGGAGACGCGGTGGCCGATCAAGCGCGTGGTGTACGTCATGCTCGAGAACCGGTCGTACGACAACCTGTTCGGACGGTTCCCGGGCAGCCGCGGATCGCGCACGGGCGTCCTGTACGGCAAGGAGGTGCCGCTTCGCGATTGCCCGCAGTGGCTCCCGGGCGACCTCCCGCACGATCGCTCGGCGTTCCTCAACGACGTCAACGGCGGGAAGTACGACGGGTTCGGCAACGGGCAGTTCGGCGACCCGTGGGCGTACACACAGTTCGACGAACGCGGCATCCCCAACTACTACGCGTGGGCTCGGGAGTACGTGCTCTGCGACAATTTCTACTCCTCGGCCGCCGGGCCGTCGTACCCCAACCACTTCTTCTTCGTCGCCGGCCAGTCGGGGGGCGTGCTCGACAACCCGGAGAACATCGGCGTGCGCAAGACGAAGAACGGCCTGTTCAAGTCGTGGGGATGCGACGCGGTCGGGGACGACGTGTTCGTCCTCGTCAAAGACGACAAGGGGAACCTGACGAAGCACGACACGTGCTTCGACTTCGAGACCGTGCCCCAGCAGCTCGAGCGTGCGGGTGTCTCGTGGGCGTACTACGCGGCGGACCCCGGGCAGAGCGGCTACTTCTGGAACGCCCTGAACGGCATCGGCCCGGTGTTCCATTCGGACCTGTGGCGGGAGGGCGACACGATCCGCTCGGTCGACCACGTCGTGAAGGACATCGAGGCGGATCGCCTTCCCGCCGTCACGTGGGTCACGCCGCGGTTCGAGCTCTCGGATCATCCGCCCGAGAACACGTGCTTCGCGCACGACTGGGTGACGGGTGTCGTGAACGCGCTGATGAAGAGTCCGTCGTGGGAGCAGACGGCGATGTTCGTCACGTGGGACGAGTGGGGCGGGTTCTACGACCACGTGCAGCCGCCGGCGGTCGACGACATCGGGCTCGGGTTCCGCGTGCCAATGCTGGTCCTGTCGCCCTACGCGAAGCGCGGCTACATCGACGACGCCGAGGGCGAGTTCTCGACCCCGCTCAAGTTCATCGAGGACAACTGGGGGCTCGACTACCTCACGCCCAGGATCGAGCGCACGCACAACTTCGAGCACGTCTTCGACTTCGCGAGGCAGCCTCGGAAGCCGAAGATCCTCCAGGCGATCGGCACCTGCTACGGCACGCCGTGGAAATACCCCGGCGACACGTATCCGGGCTGGCCGCCGGGGACGAACCCCGACCCGAGCTTCTTCGTCTAGCGTCCACATCGTGGCGGAGATCCTTCGGCCCTACCGGGGCTGGGACGACCTCGAGGCGATGCGGCGGATCGTCGGCGAGGGGCTCCGCGACGCGCCCGATCGCTCCTACGTCCACCCCGGTGACGTCTCCTGGTGGATCGGGTGGGCGCCGAAGACGCCGGACGAGCTCGCGAACCTCTGCGTCGTGTGGGAGGACGCCGGCGGGATCCTCGGCTGGGCGATGTCGGACGAAGGCGACGTCATCGACGTCGTCGCGCCGCGGTTGCTCGACACGCCGCTCGACGAGGGATTCCGCCGCGCGGTCGAGACGTGGGTGCGTTCGGAGCATCCGGCGGCGCTCCGGTACGCCTCGGACCTCGACCTCCGCGGGTGCCAACGCCTCGAGGCGTCGGGATACCGGGCGACCGGCGACGCGATCATCGTGTTCCGCCGGGCGCTCGACGAGCTCGATGCACCGCAGGCGCGCGTCCGAGCGCTCGAGACCGGCGACGACGTCAGCGGTCGCGCGACGGTCACCCACGCGGCCTTCGAGGTCGAGCGTCCCCTCTCCGCGTACGTCGAGGAGTACGCGACCTTCGCGCGGTCACCCGCCTACCCGAGCGGCTGGGACCTCGTGGCGGAGGACGACGCCGGCAACGCCGCGGCGTGTTGCATCGGGTGGCCGGACCCGATCAGCCGGTTCGGCAACTTCGAGCCGGTTGCGACGCATCCCTGGTTCGCCCGCCGAGGGTTCGCGAGCGCCGTGATGCTCGAGGGGATGCGGCGCCTCCGCGACACCGGCATGAAGGGGGCGATCGTCCGCACGCCGCTCTCGAACACCGCGGCGCAGGCGCTCTACCGCTCGCTCGGTTTCGAGGAGTGGCACCGGCTGCTGGTGTTCGCCCGCGGACCCACGTAGCGGCGCTAGCTCGAGGCAGCCCCGGTGGCGACCGTCGGAGACGCAGGCCGAGGGGACGGCGTCGTCAGCACCCATGCGAAGAGGAGCATCACAGCGACGATCCCGATCGCCGTGCCCGCCTCGCGCGAAGAGATCGTGTCGCTGGTACAACCCGAGTCAGTCGTCCCGAGAGGAAGATCGCGCGAGTCCATGCGTACCGTCGTGCCGTGAACGAAGCGAGAGACATCGAGCGCGACGATGCGGTGCGTTGCGCCGACCCGAGCCCAGCAGACGGGGTCGTCGCGTTGGAAGAGGGCAAAGAACGCGGCGGCTCCGAGCACCGTCGCGACGCCGACCGCGAGGAGCGCACGGAACGTGCGGCTCGGAGTCCCGTCCGGCCGGCCCGCAGCGATGAAGAACAGCGTGGCCGGCACGAAGAACACGACTCCGATGAGCGACACCAGCCCGAGGGATCCGAGGACGACCTCGAGCACACCCGCCGCGAGGAACAACGATCGCCTTCCCCGGAGCCCCATCGCTCCGAGGACGGCCGGTGCCGCGAACACCGTCGCGAAGGCGATCGTCCCGGCCACCTGCACGGAGCGTTCGACGGGATTGGCGTTGACCGATCGGAGGACCGCGACACCGATACCGAGCAGCACGGCGACGATCACACCAATCGAACCGGCGCGCGAAGCGTCTCGCTGGGGTGTGGCGATCATCGCGCCTCCGGCTCGATGGTACTCCCGCGGCCTCAGCCCGACCGAGGGATGACGAGCACGTCGACGGCGATGCAACCGCCGGGGCCGCAGATGACCGGGTTCACATCGAGTGCCTCGAGGTGCTCCCCGAGGTCCGCCGCCAGCCACGACAGGCCGACGAGCGCTCGCGCGAGCGCGCCCACGTCCGACTGCGGCTGCCCACGAACGCCGTCGAGCAGCGTCCGGACCTTCAGCCGCTCGATCAGTCTCATCGCGCGCGCCTCGTCGATCGGCGGCATGGCGAGCCGACGGTCGCTAAGGACCTCGATGAGGATCCCGCCGGCCGCGACGAGGACCAGCGAGCCGAACTGCGCGTCGCGGACGACCCCGAGCGCCATCTCGATCCCCGGCGCGGCCATCGCCGATACGGTGACCTCCGGGCCGAGCCTCGACGAGATCTCGTGGTACGCGGCCTCGAGCTGGGTCCCGCCCTCGATCCCCACGGCCACGCCGCCGGCCTCGGACTTGTGCTGCACGCCGGGCGCCGCGGTCTTGAGCACGACCGGCCACCCGAGGCGGATCGCGGCCCCCCGTGCGTCCGCGAGCGATGCCGCGCGCGCGACGTCGACGACCGGCACGCCGTAGTCGGACAGCAGCGCGAGCCCTTCGGCCTCGTCGAACGCTTCCCCCGAACGCAGACGTTCAGCCCACCGTTCGCGCACGTCGTCGGACGCCGGCGACGAACCGGACATCGCCGGCAGCGAGCGGTGATCGCGGTACGCGAACAGGTGCCGGAACGCGGCGAGACCGGTCGCCGTCCCCTCGAGCACCGGGATACCGGCGTCCTCGAGCTCCTTGACGTCGTTCCGGTCGATGCCGCTCGAGAAGTTCGACAGCATCGCGAACGGCTTGTCGGTCTCCGGGAACACGTCCTTCGCCATCCCGATGTAGCCCATGTCAGGACTGTCCTCGGTCGTGAGGTCGACGGCGAACGCGAGCGCCGCGGTGTCGGGATCATCGAGGAGCGCGCGCATCGAGCCGACGATGACCTCGCGCGCGTCCTTGCCGGTCCCCCAGAAGTCCAGCGGGTTCACCGGCTCCAGGCCCGGGTCGAGCAGGTCCGCGAGCCGCGTCGTCGTCGTCTCGGAGATGTGCGCGAACGGGACGCCGGCCGACGCGGCCGCGTCGACCAGCAGCGCGCGCTCGCCGCCCGAGTCGTGGACGCTCGCGAGACCGCCGGCCGGCGCCCGCCGGGCGCTCGCGAACAACGCGAGGGCGTCGGCCATCTCGTCGAGGCTCTCCACCCGCAGCACGCCGTGCTGCTCGAACAGCGCCTCGTACGCGCCGTCCTCGCCGGCGAGCGCGCCGGAGTGCGCACTGATCATCCGCCGGGCCAGCGTCTCGCGCCCGACCTTGAGCGCCAGCACCGGCACGTCGCGCCCGCCCGCGCGCTCGAGCGCCCGCTCGAACCGGAGGGGATCGCGCGCCGTCTCGATGAACAGGCCGACCGCCTTCGTCCCGTCGCGCTCCAGCGCGTACACGAGGTAGTCCGCCGCGGTGGTCGCCAGCTCCTGCCCCGCCGACACCGCGAGGTCGAACCCCAGGCCGCGACCGTTGTGGAGCATCGCCGAGAACCCGGACCCGGAATGGCTGATGAACACGAGCCCGCCCGGCCGCAGATCCTTCGGCTCGTAGAAGCCGAGGGCGCGGACGCGTTCGGCGATGTTCGCGAACCCCATCCCGTTGCCGCCGCAGAGGGCCATCCCGGTGTCGCGGGCGATCGCCGCGAGCCGCTGCGTGAGCGGTGGCACGCCGTCCCGCGGCGCCTCGTACCCGCTGGCGAAGATCACCGCCGAGCCGGCGCCCGCCTCGGCGGCGGCGCGGAGCTGCCCCTCGAGCAGCGCGTTCGAGACGGCGAGGATGACGAGGTCGACCGGCTCGCCGATGTCGGCGACGCTCGGGTAGCAGCGCCAGCCGAGGACCTCGTCGTACTTGGGGTTGACCGGGAAGACGCGGCCTTCGTACCCGCCGTCCCGGATCTCGATCAGGCTCTGGTGGCCGACCGATCCCTCGCGCACACTCGCGCCGACGACGGCGATCGAGCGCGCCTCGAGCATCCGACGCACCGCCGCCTGACGAGCGAGTTCTTCCTGGGGGCTACCGCTCGCGCCTTCGCGCTCGCTGCTTGAGCCCCCAGACCCCCGTTCTTCCTGGGGGCTACCGCTCGCGCCTTCGCGCTCGCTGCTTGAGCCCCCAGACCCCCCAGTCACGGACGCGCTACTGCTTCTTCGAGCCGACAGCCTTGTCCTTCTTGGCCTGGCGGAACGCCTGCCAGCCGGGGATGCCGATCACGCCGCCGCCCGCGTGCGTCGCCGAGGAGCCGTGGTACAGGCCCTTGATCGGCGTGCGGTAGTCGGCGTAGCCCGGCGCCGGGCGCATGTGGAAGAGCTGATCGACCGAAAGCTCGCCGTGGAAGATGTTGCCGCCGATCAGGCCGACGTCCTGCTCCATGTCGTACGGGCCGATGATCTGGCGGTCGATCACCGAGCTCTTGAAGTTCGGCGCGAGCTCCGTGTAGATGTCGAAGATCCGGTCGGCGTACTGCTCGAGCTCGTCGCCGTGCGCCACCTTGTTCCAGTCGTCCGGCACCCACTGCGTGTACATCGAGAAGAAGTGCACGCCCTCCGGCATGAGGTGCTTGTCGAGCGTCGTGGGAATGACGCCGTCGACGAACGGCCGCATCGAGGCCTTCCGGCCCATGTGCGCGTCCTGGAACGCCTCCTCCGCGTACCGCGGCGAGAAGCAGAGCTCGACCGAGCCGGTGTGGTGGTCCTGCTGGTTGGTGCCGGGGTCGGCGATGAAGTCCGGAAGCTCGCCGATCGCGACGTTGATCTTCACCACGCCCGAGCGCGTCTTCCAGTGCTCGATGTCGCGGACGAACGTCTCGGGCAGCTGGTCGCGCTCGATCAGGTCGAGGAACGCGATCTTCGGATGGATCGTCGTGACGCCGACCGGTGCGCGCAGCTCCTCGCCGTTCTCGAGCGCCACGCCGACGAACCGTCCGTTCTCGGAGAGGATCTTCTTTACGCGGGCGGTGGTGCGCACCTCGGCGCCGAACGATTCGGCGGCGCGCTGGCACGAGGCCGAGACCGCCCCCATGCCGCCCTGCTGGTAACCCCACGACCCCAGATGGCCGTCGCCCACGTCGCCGATCGAGTGGTGCAGCATCACGTACGCGGTGCCCGGTTCGTCGGGGCCAGCCCACGTCCCGATGATGCCGTTCACGGCCAGCATGCCTTTCACCGCGTCGGACTCGAACCATTCGTTCAGGAGGTCGGTGACGCTCATCGTGAAGAGCTTCGTCACGTCGCCGACGCCGCGAACCCCGAGCTTGCGGGCCTTCCACGCCGCCGCGATCGTGTCGAGCAGGTCGCCGGGCGCCATCGAGCCGACCTTCGGCGGGACGCGCAGGAGCATCGGGCCCATCACGTCGGCGACGTTCTTCAGCCACGCCTCCCAGTCGGGCATCGCGTCCGCGTCCTTCTTCGAGAACTGCGAGATGCTCTCGTGCGACTTGGCGGCGTCGTCCGCGTAGATCTTGATGGCGCGGCCGTCCGGATACGCCTGATAGTACGGGCCGAACGGAACGACGTCGTAGCCGTGCCTCGCGAGCTGGAGCTCGCGGATGATCGTGGGCGGCATCAGGCTCATGACGTACGAGTACGTGGAGACCTTGAAGTCGGGGTGGTCCGGCCACGGGCTGCTGGTGTCGGCGGCGCCGCCGGCCCGCTCGCGCGCCTCGAGGACGACGACCCGGGCCCCAGCCTTGGCGAAGAACCCCGCGCTGATGAGGCCGTTGTGGCCCCCGCCGATCACGATCACGTCGTAGGTGTTGGTGGCCATCGGCCGCACGCTCCTTCCCGTTCCCTGGCCCGTTCCCCGGCCCCTCGCCCTGGCGGACGCGAGCCGGGCGGCATTCTCGCGCAGATTTGAACGGCGGGTCAAGCCGGCGAGCGCTCCTCGCCGTTGACAGCCCGGAGAAACCCGATATCGTGCGCTGAACCTCCGTTCAGGAGGCACCGCTCGTTTGAGCGGCGTTCAGGACCGAGAGGAAGGATCGCCCGGTGACCACGCGCCCGAGGCCGCAGAAGGACCGGCACCAGGAGATCCTCGACGCGGCGGCGCGGGTGATCACCGAACGCGGACTGGCGGAGACCCGGATCTCGGACGTCGCCGAGGCGGCCGGCGTTTCGCCGGGACTCATCCTCTACTACTTCGAGTCGAAGGACCGGCTGCTGTCCGAGGCGCTCACGTACGCCAACGACCAGTTCTACCTGCGGATGTCGCGCGAGATCCGGCGCATCCCGAGCGCCAAGGAGCAACTGCAGCGGCTGGTCGACCTGTCGGTTCCCGGCTACCTCCCGGAGTACGGCCGGCTCGACGAGTGGGCGCTGTGGATCGAGGTGTGGGTGCGGGCGCTCCGCGACCCGCAGATGGCCAAGGACCGCGAGGCGCTCGACCAGCGCTGGCGGCAGTCGATCGCCGACATCATCCGGGCCGGTCAGGCCGCGAGCGAGTTCGGGCCGGGCGACGCCGACGAGCTCGCCATGCGGATCGGCTCGCTGATCGACGGGTTGGCCATCCAGGTCATCATGAACGACAGCCAGGTCACACCGCAGCGGATGCACCGGGCGGTGTGGGACGTCACCGCCCGCGAGCTCGGCTTCGACCTCGAGCCGGCCGCCACGTAAACACCGCTCCGATGGACTTCTCGCTCTCCGACGAGCACATGATGCTCGTCGACACCGTTCGGTCGTTCGTCCGGCGCGAGCTGATGCCGTTCGAGGACGAGGTCGAGCGCACGGGCGAGGTCCCCCCCGAGCTCGCCACGCGGATCCGCGACCGTGCGATCGCGGCCGGGCTGTACGCCGCGAACCTCCCGTCGGACGTTGGCGGCGGGGGGTTGGACTTCCTCGGGCTGGCGCTGCTCGAGCGCGAGCTGGGCGCGACCAGCTGGGCGCTGCAGACGAACGTTGGCCGGCCCTCGCGGATCCTCATGGCATGCGAGGGCGAGCAGCGCGAGCGGTACCTGCTGCCGGCGGCCCGAGGCGAGGTCACCGAATGCTTCGCGCTCACCGAGCCGGACTCCGGCTCCGATGCGCCGAGGGGCATCCGGACGCGCGCCGAGCGCGACGGTGCTGACTGGGTGCTGAACGGTCGGAAGCACTTCATCAGCAACGCCGACGTCGCCGACGTGGCGATCGTCTTCGCGGTGACGGGCGAGGACGAGGTCGAGCGCGGCCTTCGGAAACGCATCACGGCGTTCCTCCTCGACAAGGGAACGCCGGGGTTCGAGGTGTCGATCGGCGCGCGAGCGGTCGGCCACCACGGGTACCGCCACTGCGAGCTGACCTTCGTGGACTGCCGCGTGTCGGACTCGAAGGTGCTCGGCACGGAGGGACGCGGGATCGAGCTCGCGAACCGATGGCTGCACGACGGCCGGGTGATGGTCGCGGCGAACTGCGTCGGGCGCGCCCGGCGCGTCGTGGATCTCGCCGCGGCCTGGGCGGCGGACCGGAAACAGTTCGGCAAGCCGATCGGGTCGTTCCAGGGTGTGAGCTTCAAGCTCGCCGACATGCGAACGGAGCTCGAGGCGGCCGAGCTGCTGACGCTCCGAACGGCGTGGAAGCTCGACCTGGGCGAGGCGACCGACGCCGACTGCTCGATGGCGAAGCTCTACGCCAGCGAGATGCTCGGCCGCCTGACCGACAACGCGGTGCAGGTCTTCGGCGGGATGGGCGTCGTCGAGAGCGCACCGATCGAGCGGTTCTGGCGCGACGCGCGTATCGACCGGATCTGGGACGGCACCTCGGAGATCCACCGGCTCGTGATCGCCCGGTCGATGCTGCGCGACCGAGGAGCGTAACGCCCGGTTCAGCCGCCTTCGCCAAGGACTCGGTCGACGTCGTCGAGATGCTCGCCTCGATGCGACGCGCGAATCGGGTTCAGCGGGCTGTCGGAATCGTCCGGCCACATCCGCTCGGCCGGCAGCGCCGCGACGAGCGCGTCCGTCTCCTCCGCGATCCGAACCGCCAGCTGTGCGAGCTCGCGCGCCGGGACCGCGTGGATCAAGGGGCGGCTGGCGTCGTTGATCCAATCGACGTCCTCGGGCTCGTCATCGGACGGCGAGAACCGCATGCCGCCTTGGAGCTTCTGACCGAGCGCGAGCGCTCGCCCGTCCCAAAACGCGATGTGCCCGAGCACCGCCGCGACGGTCCAATGATCGTTCACGGGCAGCCCGAGCTGCGCGTCGGACACTCGCTCGACGATCGACCGCATCCGCGCCAGTTCCCGGGCGTTCTCGTCGACGTACCCACGACCGTCCATGCCAGGACGATACCCGCGTGCGACCACGTCGAACGGAGCGCCGCTTCCCGTGCACGAACGCGAGGACGAAGCGACGTACGTGCTCGAGGGCGCGATCTGGGCACGAACCATGTAATCGAGCCGCGCCGAGCCGGGCCGCGTACCTGAGCGGCCGCGTCTCAGCAGGTCACGTGGAGGATCGCGTTGGTCTCGGCCGGATCGCGCTCGAGCTCCTTGAGCGCCGTGACGGTCGGCGCCATGAACAGCTCGACGCCGCGCCTCTTCGCCTCGTGGACGAGACCCTCCGTCACCGGCAGCATCCCGTCGACGCCGGTCCCGATCACGAGCCGCCGGCACCGCCAGGGGATGTCCTCCGCCTGCGACAGGGGAGTGTGGCCGTACCGAGCCCGAAGCGGCTTGGAGGGCGACTTCTTCCGCTTCCTGATCCGTCCGTGATCGATCACGACGTCGTGGTCGTACGCCGTGCCGTCGATCTCGATCGAACCGAAGCCGAACCGTCCGAACCGCATCCGACCACCCCGCGATGTAGACGAGATCATGCTACGTCCGTCAGCCGGCGGCGGCGACAACGTCGAGCTCGACCGGGGCAGGTTGTCCCACCATGTGGGAACCCGTTCCAAATAGTGGAACGACCGTTCGAGACCACCTACCCCACCAGCTCGCGCGCTCCACGCTTCGACAGCTGCGCGAACACGATGTTGCGCTGGATCTCGGACGTGCCCTCCCAGATCCGGTCGACGCGAAGCTCCCGGTAGAAGCGCTCAGCCACGTTCTCGCGCATGTACCCGCGGCCGCCGAAGATCTGGACGGCCCGGTCGGCGACGCGGTTGGCCATCTCGCTTGCGTACAGCTTGGCCATCGAGCAATGAGCGTGCTGGATCTTCACGTCCGCGCCCTCGTCGATCTCCTGCGCAAGGCGGTAGGTCATCAGGCGCGCCGCCCAGAGCTCGGTCAGCGAGTCCGCGAGCATGTGCTGGATCGCCTGGAACTCGGCGATCGGCTGACCGAACTGCACACGCTCCTTCGCGAACGTCGTCGCCTCGCCGATCAGGCGCTCGGCCGCGCCGCAGCAGCGGGCGGCGATCATCAGCCGCTCGTACCGGAACCACGCGTACGTGAACCCCATGCCGTCGCCCTCGGCGCCGACAAGGTTCGCGGCGGGCACGCGCACGTCCTCGAAGTCGAGGATCGCGTGATGGTGCGCGAACGTGTGCGAGTAGGGCGGGTTGCCCACGAGGTTCATCCCGGGCGTCGGGTTCGGGACGATGAACAGGGCGTGCTCGCCTTCGTGGTCCCCGCCGACCAACCGGCCCTGGAAGAACACGAGACCCGCCTTGTTGAACGACGTCACGTGCCACTTGCGGCCGTTCAGGACGTACTCGTCGCCGTCGAGGCGAGCGGTCGCCTCGATCGCGTCGACATCCGATCCCGCACCGGGCTCGGTGATCGCGTAGCACTCGTGCATCTCGCCGCGAACGATCGGCTTGAGGTAGCGCTCGACCTGGTCGTCGTCGAAGACCTCCACCGCCCACAGCGGCCCGGTCGAGAGCACCCACCCCAGGGCGTTCGTCACCCGGCCGATCTGTTCGCTGACGAGGACCTGCTGGAACATCGAGAGCCCGTCGCCGCCGAGATCTTTCGGCATGTTGATCGCCGACAGACCCATCTCGCGAAGCCTGGCCCTCTGGCGCTCCTCGGCCTCGGCGGGGATGACGCCGCCGTTCATCTCGGCCTCGACCTCCAACGGGATCAGGTCCTCGTCGACGAAGCGCCGCATCCTGTCCTGGATCGCCCGATCCTCGTCGGTCATCGGATACGCCATCGGGTCACCTCCGGCGCGAGCATATGCGGCAGTTGAACCGTCGTTCAATGGGGGCTTCCTGCCCGGCGGCCTACCATCTCGGCTGATGGCGCCTCGAGCGCGCCTTCGTCGTTCGGCTCGACCAGCAGACGGTTTCGCGCGGGGCCCGGATCGCCAAGGGCACCGCGCGTGTACGCGAGGCGCTTCGGCGGGTCTCTGCCGATCTCGCCAAACTCGACGTCGAATCGTTCGAGGCCGAGTCCGCGATCGAGTAGCCCGTAAGGGCTCGCTCTCCATCGTCCTATTCTCAAGGTCAGCCATGACGCCGCCCCCGATCGAAGAGTTCGTCTACGAGCACGCTGAATTCCCGCGCGAGTTCGACATTCAGCTCTGGGACATCGTCCGACTCGTCTGGGGCGAGAGCCTGCACCGCGATTCGCGATTCCGCACCGGCATCTGGGACGACCCGTCGCCGACACATTTCATACGCGCCGCCGGCCGGCTGTTGATCAGCCACGCGCTCGTCCTTCCGTTGTCGTTCCCGGCGGATGACGGGCCGCTGCGAGTCGGAGGCGTCGGGGCGGTGCTCACGTTCCCGGAGTTCCGCGGCGAGGGCCATGCGAGCGCGCTCATGCAACGTGCCGCGGAACATATCGACCGGACAGCGGACGTCGGGATGCTGTTCTGCGACGTGCAGAACGTTCCGTTCTACGAGGGACTCGGCTGGAACGCGCTCCCATACGGACGCGTCCTCGTCAAGGGCGATGTTCGGGACGACGCCGTGATGACCCTCGGCGGGCGCCGGGCTTTACCCGATCCGTTTCGACTTCCCCGGAGTTGGTAGCCCGCACTCGGCGCGTGTCAACGCTTCGATCCACGACTCGGGTGGCTCCTCGTGGTTCGATAACGCGGTGCGGATCTTCCTGACCGGCGGGACGGGCTACATCGGCACGGCGCTCGTGCGCACGCTCCGCGAGCACGACCACGAGGTGAAGGCGCTCGTCCGGACGCCGTCGAAAGGCGCCACGCTCGAGGCGCTCGACTGCGAGCTGGTCGACGGCGACCTCTCGGACCGGGCGCGCCTGCGAGAACAGATCCGCGGATTCGAGGGCGTGATCCACAACGCCGGCATCTACAAGGTCGGGATCGGGGCCAAGGATCGTCCCGAGATGCTCGCAGCGAACGTGACCGGCACCGAGAACGTGCTCGACGCCGCGACCGAGGCGGGCGCCGAGCGGATCACCTACGTCTCGACGGCGAACGCGTTCGGCAACACCCACGGTGTCGTCGTCGACGAGACGCATGAACGGCCTGCCGGCGAGCCGTACGTGTCGTACTACGACGAGACGAAGTACCTGGCGCACGAGGCAGCGCTCGAGCGGATCGGCGCCGGCATCCCGATCGTCATCGCGATGCCGACCGTCACGATCGGCCCCGGCGACCATTCGAGCATGGGGACCCTGATCCGTCAGGCGGCGACCGGGAAGCTGCACGCGCGATTCCTCGACGACCTCGGCGTCACGATCGTGTATCTCGACGACGCCGCTGCCGGCATCGCTGCCGTGCACGAGCGGGGACGGCTCGGCGAGTCGTACGTGATCGGCGGCCACCCGACCCGGCTTGCCGAGGTGATCACGCTGGCCGCGCGGTCGGGCGGGAAACGGCCGCCGAGGCTCTCGATGCCGACGTGGATGCTGAGGATGGGCGTGCCGTTCGGACCCGTGATCGGCAAGGTGATGCGCCAGCCGCCCAACCTCCGCGAGCTGATCAGCGCCGCGCACGGCGTCACCTACTGGGCGAGCGACGCCAAGGCGAGGCGCGAGCTCGGCTACTCACCGCGCGACCTCGAGACCGCCGTGCGCCTCACGGTCGAGGCCGAGCTCTCCTAGGACTCGAGACGCATCCAGACGTATTCGCGCGGCTGCCCCTCGTTGAAGCTGGATTCGTCCTCCGGCGTCGTTCGAACGAAGCCGGCCGCGGAGTAGGCCTTGATCGCGGGGTCGTTCGACGGAACAACGCGGACCCACACGTCGTCGTAGCCGAGCGCTCGAGCGCGCTCCGACAACAGCTCGACCATGCGTCGGCCCACGCCTCGGCCACGCATCTTGGGATCCACGATGAGCCGGGCGAGCTCGGACTCGTGCTCGTCCGGGTCCTCCCAGACCTCGCCGTAGCCGAGCAGACGATCGCCCACGAGGAACGCGAACGGATGGACGCCGTCGTCTGCGTGCCACCGGTCGAAGATCGAGACGTCGGCCTTCCCGCGGATCGACGCCCACGCCTCGCGCTCCTCGGCCGTCCGAGCCCACGACAGCACCGTCGTCGCGTTCGATCGGTCAAACGGCACGAGGCGGTAGTCCACGGTGGACTAGTGGATGACCTCGAGACGGTGAGCGTGCTCGTCGAGGCGGGCGATCGACTCCGGGTCGAGCTCGGCCTCGCGGTCCGGGACGTCGACGTACACGCGCTCGCCGAACAGCGGCCCGCTGAAGTACCGCATCGCGCTGTCGGGGATCAGCGTCACGATCCGCCCAAGCTCCGCGTGCTTGGCCGCCACCTTGAGGCACGCGGCGACGTTGCAGCCCCCCGACGGCCCCGAGAGCACGGCCTCCTCGCGCGCCAGACGCCGAGCCGTGTCCAACGCCTCGTCGGTCGACACGGTCACGATCCCGTCGAGCGTCGCGAGGTCGAGGTTCGCCGGCACGATGCCGTCGCCGATGCCGGCGATGCCGTGCGTCCCCCACTGCCGCTCGGAGATCAGCGCGCATTCGGCCGGCTCTGCCGCGTAGACCTTGATGTCCCGATCGAGCCGCTTCAGGGTCCGGCCCACGCCGCTGATCCAGCCGCCGGTGCCCTGCGCCGCGATCACCGCGTCGATGCGACCGTCCATCTGCCCCCACACCTCGGGCGCGCTCGAGCGCTCGTGCGCCAGCGTATTGTCCGGGTTCTCGAACTCGGCCGGCACGTAATACCTGCCCGGTTCGCCGGCGACCATCTCGTCCTTCTTGGCGAGCGCGATCTCGATGTCCGACTCGCCGCCGGGCGTCGTCACGAGCGTCGCGCCGTACGCGTCGATCAGCTTCTTGCGCTCCTCGCTCATGCCCTCGGGCATGACGATCGTGCACGGGTAGCCCTCCATCGCCGCGACGGCGGCGCACGCGATCCCGGCGTTGCCGGTCGTCACCTCGAGGATCGTCATGCCCGGGCGGAGCTCCTCGCGCTCCTCGGCGCGGCGGATGATGAACGAGTAGATCCGGTCCTTCACGGAGCCCGTCGGGCTGTACCACTCGATCTTCGCGTACAGGGCCTGCGGCTCGGCGAGCGTCCTCTTGAGGCGCACCATCGGCGTCCGTCCGACGGCCTCGATCATCGAGTCGGCCGGACGGGCGTACCGGTTCCAGTCGGTCGTCATCCGGTCCTCCTCCGTTGCGCGAACCCGAGCCGCTGCGAGATCGCGCTCGCCGCGTCGACGGCGTTCTGCGCGATCCGGGGCAGATCGACCTCCGGCATCCGGAACGCCGGGCCCGACACGCTGAGCGCCGCGATCACCGTTCCCTCCGCGTCGCGAACCGGCGCCGCCACGGCGTTCAACCCCTCCTCGAGCTCCTCGAGCGTCTGCGCCCACCCACGATCTCGCACGAGCGCGAGCTGCTCGCGGAGCTCGCCGGGGTCGCAGGTCGTGTTCGGCGTCGCGCGTTCGAGCGGCCTCGACAGGATCCGCTCGGCATCCGCTTCGTTTGCGTAGGCGAGCAGCACCTTGCCGTTCGACGTGTCGTGCAACGGCGTGCGCCGGCCGACCCAGCTCACCGCCACGATCGAACGCGTTCCCGTGACCTGGTCGAGGTACACGACCGCGTCGCCCGCCATCACGCCGAGGTTGACGGTCTCGCGCGAGCGCTCGGCGAGCCCCTCGAGAACCGGACGGGCCGTGCGGACGAGGTCGAGGTTCGACATCGCCGAGCCGGCGAGGGCGACGAGCGCGAACCCGAGTCGGTAGCGCTCGGTCGCCGGATCTCGTTCGACGAAGCCGTGGCCGGCGAGCGTCGCCGCGAGCCGGGACGCGGTCGCCTTGTGCACGCCGAGGCGCCGCCCGAGCTCGGTCACGCCGAGCTCGCCGGCCTCGCCGATCAGCTCGAGCGACCGCAGCGCGCGCGTGACCGAGCGAAGACCCGAGATCTCGTCGTTCGACAGGACCGCCTCCTGCGGCGCAACGGCCGGACGCTAGGCCGGGCCTTCGATCCGTGTCAACCGCGTTGCGGCTATCGAGACGCGATGCGGCCGTCGCGGATGGGCAGCACGCGGTCGAGCGCCTCGATCACCTCGGGGCTGTGCGTCGAGACGAGCGCCGCCATGCCGCGATCCACCGCCACCCGGATCGCCGACAGCACGCGCTTGGTCGACACCTCGTCCTGATGCGCCGTCGGCTCGTCGGCGAGGAGCAGCTCCGGACCGGCGACGAGCGCACGCGCGATCGCCACGCGCTGCTGCTCGCCGAGTGAGATGTCGCTGGGCATCCGCTCGGCCAGGTCCTCGAACCCCAGAGATGCTGCGAGGTCCAGCAACGGCATCACCGGCGAGAGCGTCGGATCGAGGCGCATGGGCAGCGCCACGTTCTCGGCGACGGGAAGCTCCTCGAGCAGGGCGAGGTCCTGCGGAACGATCGCGATCGACCGCCATCCCAGCGGCGGGGTTTGGCCCACGGATCGCCACTCGACCGCGCCCTCGTCGGGGGGCTCCCAGCCGGCGACGACGTTCAACACCGTCGTTTTGCCCGAGCCCGACGGGCCGACGAGCCCGACGAGCTCGCCCGGCCGAACATCGAAGGTCACGCCGCGCAGCGCGTGCACGAGCTCCGGTCCGCGGCGGTACGTCTTCGCGACGTCGCGCAGCGCGAGCAGCGGCGGCGCCATCGTGGCGGCCGTCGTGCTCACGGCGGCACGATCCTCATGCCGTCCTCGTCCATCTCGATGTGCGCGCGGGCGTCGGGGAACAGGTCGCGCCACTCGGGTGGCAGCTGGATCCGACCGCCCTTGTCGATCACCGCGAGCGGGCGGTCCGTCGTCGATTCCGCCGCGAGGGAACCGTGGCGGAGATGGTAGGTGCGCTCGGCCACGGCGACGACGGCGGGGTCGTGCGTGGCGATCGCGAAGGTCGTGCCGCGGTCGGCGAGCGATCGCACGGCGGCGAGGACGTCCTCGGCCGACGCCGAGTCGAGCTCGCCGGTCGGCTCGTCCGCCACAACGAGCGCCGGGTCGCCCACGACCGCCGCCGCGAACGCGGCCCGCTGCTGCTCGCCGCCCGAGAGCTGATGCGGGCGGTGATCGACGCGATCCTCGAGGCCGAGGAGCTCGAGGGCCTCCCGCGCGCGGTCTGCCCACCCTGCCCCCGCGCGGCGAACGCGCGCCGCGAGCCGCAGGTGCTCGCCGACGGTGAGATGCCCGACCAGGTTCTCGGCCGGCCGCTGCCAGACGTAGGCGACGCTCTGCCGGCGCATCGCGCGCAGGCCCGCCGACGACAACGACGACGTCTCGATGCCGCCGACGACGACGCGGCCCGCGGTCGGGCGATCGAGGCCCGAGACGATCCGCAGGAGGCTCGACTTGCCGGAGCCGCTCGGACCGACGAGCGCCGTCACCACGCCGGCCTCGAACGTGACGTCGACGCCCGCGAGCGCCATCACGTCACCGCCGGGCGACGGATAGACCTTCACCACGGAGTCGCAGATCGCCGCCGCCGAGGGTTCAGCCCGCATAGCGCAGCTCCTCGGCGACGTTCGCGCGGTCGGTCCTTCGCTGCACGATCACCGCCGCGACCGCGCCCGTGACCGGCACCGCGACCGCGATCGCCGCGAACAGCGGGATCGGCGGCCGGAACGCCGGCGACGGCGGGAGCGCCGGGAACGGATCCACCCACGGCGAGAGCACGGCGCCCGCGACGAGCGCGAGGACACTGCCGACGACGGCGGACGCGAAGAGCACGGACCCGATCTCGAGGAAGACCGCGACCCGGTGCCCGCCGCGGGTCAGGCCCATGCGACTGCTCATCGCGTACGACACCAGACGCGCGTGGTGGCGCGCCTGCAGGTAGAGCACCACGCCGAGCAACGCCACCACCGCAGCCAACACGCCCAGCAGCTCCATGAACACGAACGTCGAGGAGACCGCCCGGAACCGCGGCGCGCCGACGAACGCGGCCGCCGTCCGGACCGCGGACGACGAGAGCCCGAGCCCCTCTACATACGCGGTCGCGCGCGCGACCGGGCCCCGGACCCAGACGAGGAAGGTCACGCCGACCGAATCGAGCGAGATGCCGTGCGACGCGAGGATGCGCTCCAGCACCGGCGTGGCGACCACGAGCGTCGAGCCCGTTCCCTGACCCGGGAAGGCGCGGACTCGCTCGAGGGGCGTGACGGGAATCGCGAAGCCGCCGAGATCGATCTCGCCGACGCTCGCAGAGGAGCCGACGACGAGCGCGGGCAGCGACGTGCCGCCGCGCCCGAGGTCCCGGAGCAGCTCGCCCAGCGGGCGGTCCGCGAAGCCGGGATCCCAGAAGGCGGCGCTCGCGAACGTCGCGGGGTCGACGCCGAGGATCGTGATCTCGCCCGGCGCGGATGCGGGCGATGCCGTGACGCGCACGACGTCGGTCGGGTGCAGGCCGGGCGAGGGCGGGAGCCGGAGGGACGCGGGCGCCGGAACGGAGACGTCCGAACCGACGACGAGCCGCGCCTTGTCGTTGGTGGCGATGTCGAGCGAGCGACCGATCGTCCCGGCGTATCCGAGGATACCGACGGACAGCGCGGCGGCCGTCGTGAGCAGGAGCGCGATGCGCGGCGAGGACGCGAGCCGGCGCGTCGCCAGGTACGCGGGCACGGGCCACCGGACCGCTGCCCCCGACGCGCGACGGAGGCCGCTCACCAGCGAACGGACCGCCAGCCCGGCGGCGCCCGCGATGAACAACACCGGAAACAGCAGCAGGAACGCGTCGATGTGGACGGCGCCGTCCGGGGACACGGCCGGACCCGTGCCGCGGCTCAGGATCTCGTAGAGGGCGGCGGCGGCGAGCGCGAGGGCGACGGCCTCCCACGGCGCGCGGGCCACCGCGCGAAACCTCGTCCCCGCCGGCTGGGTCTCGGCCCGCACCGCCGACACGGTTCCGAACGCGGTCACCGCGATGCCGGCGACCGCCGCAAGCGCCGCCTGCCACACCGATCCGGCGACGGCGCTCGGATCGAGCAGGGCCGTCGGTCCGCCGACGGCGACGCCGATCCGCGCGATCAGCCATCCGACGGCGCCGCCGGCGGCGACCGGCAGCGCCGTCTCGAGCAGCGCCCGGGCGCCGAGCGCGGCCGGCGACAGCCCGAGGGCGTCGAGCATGCGGACCTCGGTCCGCCGACGACGCACGCCGTACACGGCCGACGCGAGAAGGCCGACGAGCGCGGCGACCACGCCGGCGATCGAGAACGTCCGCAGGGGACCCGCGATGCTGTCCCGCGTGGCGCGCGCATCGCGGACGACGTCGACGACGGGCGCCGCCGTTCCCGGCGCCTGCAACGCCGAGCCCACCGGGGTTGCCGGCGACGCGACCTCGGCGACCAGCCGGCGGACACCGGCCGCCGCGTGCGACGCGGCGTCGTAGGCCAACGCCGAGCGATCGGACGTCACGCGCACGTCCCACCGCGCGGTGCCGAACAGCTCGAGCGTCGTCGAGAGCGTGAGCATCGTGGCGCGGCCGGCAAGGATGGGGGACGGCGGAGGCGCCTCGCCCTCGGCGGTCGGGTAGATCTTGGCCGAGAGCGGGGCCCAGAACGCATCGGGCACGCCGACGAACAGGTCCCGGTACACTCCGGCGACGGTCGCGGTGGCCGAGCGGGCGCCCGCCCGGATGAGCACGGCGTCCCCGGGACCCGCGTCGATCGCGCCGGCGAGGCTCTCGGCGAGCCACACGCCGTTCGCGTCGGACTCGCCCGCGAGGACGTGCACGTGCGACAGGAAACCACCGCGCGAAACGAGCTGCACCGACTTCGCCCTCCCGCCGTCCGCCGGCTGCACTCGCAGACCCGTCGCCGACAGTGTCGTCGTCACGCGACCGACGTTGGGGACGGCGCGCACGGCGTCGACGAGCGTCCGCTGCTGGTAGCCGACGACGTCGTCGGCCAGCTGGACGCGGGTCGTCATCGACGCGAGCACGCGGCCAGCGTCGCGCATACCGAGCTGCACGACGTTGGTCGCGACCGACGACTCGAACAACGGCGCGGCCGCCGCCGAGATGCCGAGGATCGTGGCGGACGCGAACACCGCGAGGCCGACGGCCGGGTACCGCGACAGGACGAGGAGGCGGCGGAGCCAGCCGAACGGCGCGGCGCGCAGTCCGCTCACGTGAGCCATCCGAGCATCGAGCTCCACGTGGTGTCTACGCGCGCTCGCCATGAGCCGTCCGTCCCGACGACGAGGAGAAACCCGCCAGAGGTGAGCGTCGCGAGCGAGGACCCGTCCGGCGACCAGACCAGACCGTCGAATGCGAGGGGGTCGAGCGCCACGACCCGATGAGCACCCGTCGCGGGATCGAACGTGCGCACCACGCCGCCGCTCCCGAGGTCGTCCATCGCGCCCAGCAGCCCGCCGTTCGGCTGCCACGCGAGCACGGGTGGCCGAACCGTCTTCAGCAGACGCTCCTGCAGCAGCCGCTCGAGCGCGCCGTTCGGCCGCGCGAGATAGAAGGCCGCCTGATCGCCGGACACTACCGTGAAGGCGATACCGTCGGGACCCCACGACGGCGGCCCGAACAATCTCGTCTCTCGCCCGGTCCCGAGGTCGAGGCCCGACACGTCGAACATGGGCCGCGCGTGACCGGTTCGGATCTCGCGTTCGAACACGCGGCGGCCGTCGGGCGAGAACGCGACGCGCGAGCCGTCCGGCGACAACGCCGCCCAGCAGCCGTCGCCGACCGTTCGCCACCTCGACGGGCCGGCCAGGTCGAGGACGGCGACGGCGTCGCAGTCGGCGACCATCGCGCGCCCGCCGGCGACGGCGAGCGAGTGGTACGCCGCGTCGCGCGGGCCGGGCAGCGCCTTGCCGATCGGCGCCGCGTCGCCGGTGCGGGTCACGCGGAACACGGACGCCGACCCGCGACCCGTGACGGCCACGCCGACGAGGCCGTCGCCCGAGAGGCCGGCGATCGAAGCCACCGGGCTCCGCACGGCTCCGTCCACGCCGCGAACGGTCGCCCGCCGCACGTCGAATGCCACGAGCGGGCTGCTCGAGTTCTCGGTGAACGCGACGATCGACCCCGGTGGCGGCGTCTCGACGGGCGGACGCGGCGGCGGCGGCGAGGTGCACCCCGCGGCCAGCACGACGACGCCGGCAACGGCGAACCGAACGGCGAAGCTGCTTCGAGCGATGACCGCCTCCTCGAGTGAGGCTGCATGTTCGCCCGACGAGCGCGCCGCGCACAAGGCGCCCGTGTGTGGTTTGACGCCCGGCGAGCCGCTCGACAGGCTTCGAGGCCATGGCGACATCCCTACGCTACTGGCGCTCGGTCGACGCGAAGCCGTCGTACGACGTCGTGATCGTCGGCGGTGGCGGACACGGTCTCGCGACCGCGTACTACCTGGCCAGGAACCACGGCATCACCGACGTCTGCATCGTCGAGAAGGGGTGGCTCGCGGGCGGCAACATGGCCCGGAACACGACGATCATCCGCTCGAACTACCTGTGGGACGAGAGCGCGGCGATCTACGAGCACTCGCTGAAGCTGTGGGAAGGGCTCGAGGGCGAGCTCGACTGGGACGTGCAGTTCAGCCAGCGAGGGGTGCTGAACCTTGCGCACAACCTGTCCGACGTGCGCTCGAGCATGCGGCGCGTGTACGCCAACCGGCTGAACGGCGTCGATGCCGAGTGGCTCACACCGGACCAGGTACGCGAGGTCTGCCCGATCGTCAACGTCTCGCCCGATGTCCGCTACCCGGTGATGGGCGCGACGCTGCAGGGGCGAGGCGGCGTCGCCCGTCACGACAAGGTCGCCTGGGCGTACGCGACGCGCGCGAGCGAGCTCGGCGTCGACATCGTCGAGCACGCCGAGGTGACCGGGTTCGTCCGCGAGGGCGACCGCGTGACGGGCGTGCGGACGACCCGCGGCGACATCCGAGCGGGCCGCGTGGCGCTCGCGGCCGCGGGGCACACGAGCGTGCTCGCCTCGATGCTCGGCATCCGGCTGCCGTTGCAGTCGCATCCGCTGCAGGCGCTCGTCTCCGTCCTTCTCCAGCCGATCCTCGACTGCGTCATCATGTCGAACGCCGTCCACGTGTACGTGTCGCAGGCAGACAAGGGCGAGCTGGTGATGGGGGCCGGCATCGACGCCTACAACGGCTATGCGCAGCGCGGCTCATTCCACGTGATCGAGCATCAGATGGCGGCCGCCGTCGAGCTCTTCCCGATCTTCGCGAACGCGAAGGTCCTTCGAACGTGGGCCGGGATCGTCGACGTCTGCCCCGACGCGTCGCCGATCATCTCGACGACGCCGCTCGAGAACGTGTACCTCAACTGCGGCTGGGGCACGGGTGGGTTCAAGGCGACGCCGGGCTCGGGATGGGCGTACGCGGACCTGATCGCCAACGGTGAGGCCGGCGAGCTGGCCAGGCCGTTCGCGCTGGACCGGTTCACCAGCGGGGCGCTGATCGACGAGCACGGCGCCGCGGCGGTCGCGCACTGACCGACGATGCGCGCCTCGACGGTCCGTACGCTCGCGCTGTCGCTCCCCGGCGCCGAGGAGCGAGCGACGTGGGGCGACGCCACGTTCCGCGTGCGGAACAGGATCTTCGTGATGCTGACCGACCGCGAGCGTCAGGCGTGGGTCAAGAACGGTCACGACGAGCAGCGGGCGCTCGTCGCGATGGATCCCGAGACGTTCTTCGTCCCGCCCTACGTCGGACCGAGCGGCTGGATCGGCGTCCGCATCTCGAAGGTCGACCGGCAAGAGATGCACGAGCTGCTGATCGAGGCCTGGCGGCGGACGGCGACCAAGCGAGCGGTGAAGGCGTTCGACGCCGAGCACGGGATCGAGGGCGATTGATGCTGCTGGTCCCGTGTCCGTGGTGCGGCCCGCGCGACGAGATCGAGTTCCGGTACGGAGGGCAGGCGCACGTCGCGTACCCGACGGATCCGGACGCGCTCAGCGATGCGCAGTGGGCGGACTTCCTGTTCATGCGGGACAACCCGAGGGGCGCGTGGTCGGAGCGATGGGTCCACACCGCCGGGTGCCGGCGGTGGTTCAACCTCGTCCGCGACACCTCGACCTACGAGATCCGCGGCTCGTACCGGATCGGCGAGGAGCCGCCGGCGTGATCCGGCTCCACGAGGGTGGGATCTGGATCGACCGGTCGAGGCCGGTCGCGTTCCGGTTCGACGGTGTGGAGTACGAGGGCTTCGAGGGCGACACCCTCGCATCGGCGCTGCTGGCGAACGGCGTTCGCGGTGGGTTCCTTTCGCCGATCCTCGGGCGCCCTCGCGGCGTCATGACGGCCGGCCCCGAGGAGCCGAACGCCTACGTCGAGGTCTCCGAGCCGTGGTTCGACCCGATCGTCGCGGCGACGATGGTCGAGCTGGCCGACGGCCTCGTCGCCGAGAGCCGCACGGGGACCGGCCGGTTGCGCCCCGCGGGGACCGCGGTCAACCGCCGCGTAGAGCACCGACGCACCCACGTCGAGCTGCTCGTGATCGGAAGCGGGCACGACGGGTTGTCTCCGGCGGAGGAGGCCGCGAGCCGCGGCGATCGCGTGCTGCTCGTCGAACGGGAGCGCGATCTCGCGGGGTCGGGAACGACGTGGCGCCCGGACGGTGTCACGTATCGCACACGGGCGACCGCGCTCGGTCTGTACGACGATGGGTACGCGGTCGTCCTCGAGCGCGCGGGCGCAGTCGACCGGATCTGGCACGTCCGCGCCCGCGACGTCGTCCTCGCCACGGGAGGGATCGAGCGGACGATCGTGTTCGCCGACAACGACCGACCGGGAACGATGCTCGCGAACGCGGCCGATGAGTACCTCGGCCGGTTCGGCGTCCTGGTGGGACCACACGTCGTGATCTTCACCGCCCGTTCGCCGGCGCACACCGTCGCGTCGACCCTGCGCGAGGCCGGAACGGACGTGACCGTCGTCGACGTCCGGAGCGACGTCACCGGCATCGATACCGATGGTGTCGAGCCCCTGCTCGGCTGGACGATCGCCGGGACCGAGGGGAACGGCGGGACCGACGGGAACGGCGCGCTCACGGCGGTGCATCTGGAGGGCCCCAGCGGCGAGCGACGAACGATCGAGTGTGACGCGCTCCTCGTCTCGGGCGGCTGGAACCCCGACCTCGCTCTCTGGCGATCGATCGGCGGCGGAACGCGCTTCGACGCCGGGGGTGCGTGCTTCGTCCCGACCGATGGCCCGCCATGGCTCCGCGTCGTCGGCTCCGCCGCCGGCGAGGTCTCGGCCGGGACGCCGTACTGGTTCGTGCCCGCCGAGGACTATTCGCGCCACTTCGTCGACCTCCAGCGCGATCAGACGGTCGCCGACGTTGCCGCCGCGCTCGACGCCGGCCTGACGTCGGTCGAGCACGTCAAGCGCGCCACCCACATCGGTACCGCCGTCGATCAGGGCCGGACGAGCGGCGTCATCACCGCGGAGATCGTGAACCAACTGCTCGAGACGGGCCCGGGCGCGCAGGGACCCTCGAACGCGCGGCCACCATCGCTGCCCGTCTCGTACGCGGCCCTGGCCGGCCCGTACCGCGGCGACCTGCTCGATCCCGTTCGCACGACCCCCATGCACCAACGCCACGTCGAGGCCGGCGCCGTGTTCGAGAACGTCGGACAGTGGAAGCGGCCGTGGTACCTCCCTCGGGCCGGGGAGTCGATGGACGACGCTGTCGCGCGCGAATGCCTGGCGGTAAGGAACGGCGTCGGCGTCCTCGACGCGACGACACTCGGCAAGATCGAGGTCGTCGGGGCCGATGCCAGCGTGTTCCTCGACCGGATGTACACCAACCGGATGTCGAACCTTGGCGTCGGCTCGATCCGGTACGGGCTCATGCTCGGGCTCGACGGGATGGTGCTGGACGACGGGGTCGCGATGCGCGTGGCCGAGGACGGGTTCTTCGTCACGACCACGACGACCGGTGCGGCGATGGTGCTCGACCGGTTCGAGGAGTGGCTGCAGACGGAGTGGTCGGACCTGCGCGTTTCCTGCACGGGCGTGACCGAGCAGTGGGCCGATGTGGCGATCGCCGGCCCGCGCGCGCGCGACGTCCTGTCCGCCGTCGGCACCGACGTCGACCTCTCGAACGATGCCTTCCCGTTCATGACGTTCCGCGACGGAACCGTCGCCGGAGCGTCCGCACGCATCGCGCGAGTGAGCTTCACCGGAGAGCTGTCGTACGAGGTCATGGTGCCGGGCTGGTACGGGCTGCACGTGTGGGACGCGGTGATCGCGGCCGGCGAACCGTTCGGCATCACGCCGTACGGGACGGAGACGATGCATGTGCTGCGCGCCGAGAAGGGGTTCGTGATCGTGGGTCAGGACACCGATGGGACGGTCACGCCGTTCGATCTCGGGATGGATCGGATCGTGAACATGTCGAAGGGCGACTTCGTCGGCCGGCGGTCGCTCTCGCGCTCGGACACGTCGAGGCCGGGACGCAAGCAGCTCGTGGGGCTGCTGCCCGAGGATCGATCGGCGCTCCTTCCAGAGGGTGCGCAGCTCGTCCTCGAGGACACCGGCGCGATCCCGATGCCGATGGCCGGTCACGTGACGTCGTCGTACCGGAGCGCCGCGCTCGGCCGCCCGTTCGCGCTGGCGATGCTCGAAAACGGCCACGCGCTGTACGAACGAACGGTGTTCGTGCCACTCCTCGACCGGACGATCGCGGCGACGGTCGCAGAACCGCTGTTCTACGACCGTGAGGGGAGACGCCGCGATGGCTGAACCACGCCGCGTGACGGCGCTCGACGCGCGCGAGCGTGAGTTGGCCGATGCCGGTGCTCGTGCGATCCCGCTCGGATCGCAGGTCTCGATCCGCGCCGACGAAGACGCCGCGAGCGCGCTCGGGCTCCCGATCGACCCGAACACGTGGTCGGGTGTCGACCGCGGGGAGGCGCTGTGGCTCGGTCCCGACGAATGGCTCGTCGTGTCCGAGACCGAGCCCGCGGACACCATCGTCGACGACGCGCGGCGCCGGCTCGCCGGTCGTCACCACTCGGTCATGGACGTCTCGGCGAACCGCGTCGTGATCGAGCTCACCCGGCCGCGGCGGTTCGAGCTCCTGGACGCCGGCTGCGGCATCGACCTCCATCCGCGCGCGTGGCTCGAGGGGATGTGCGCGCAGACGTTGCTCGCGAACGTCGC
>DATAEU010000040.1:0-38959 GCA_036257835.1 Actinomycetota bacterium
CGAGGTGCACGCGGATCTGGTGGGTCCGGCCCGTCCGCGGTGCGGCCTCCAGCAGCGACGCGTGGGCGAACCGCTCGCGCACCTCGATCGCCGTCTCGGCCGGCCGGCCGCCTGTGACGTCCACCCGGACGCGGGCCCCCACACGGCCGAGCGCGGCCTCGATCGCGAACCGGTCCGCCGCCGGCGCGCCGCGTACCAGCGCGAGGTACCGGCGATCGACGTCGTGACGCTTCAGCATCGCGGCGAGCGCGATGTGCGTTTCGTCGTCGCAGGCAACGAGCATCAGCCCGGACGTTCCGGCGTCGAGCCGGTGCACGATCCCCGGCCGGAGCGGCCCTCCAACCAAGGAGAGCGGGAGCCCCATCCCGAGCAGCCGGTTGACCAGCGTGCCCGAGCGGTGGTGCTCGGTCGGATGCGTCGGCAACCGGGCCGGCTTGTCGATGACCAGGAGGTTGTCGTCGCGATAGGCGAGCGGAACGGGCGGGCCCTCGGCGGGAAGCTCTTCGGCGCCGACGTCGGCCTCGATGCGCTCGCCGCCGACGAGTCGATGCGACTTGGGGAGCTCCCGGCCGTCGACGAGGACGCGTCCCTTCGCGATCGCGCGCTGCGCCTCGGCGCGGGGAATCGCCAGGCGTTGTGCGACGACGATGTCCAGCCGGCCCGGTTCCGCGACGAAGGACTCCGGCACCTCACCCCTCCTCGCCGTGCACCGCGAAGAACGCGAGCAGGAGGGCACCGACCACGATGCACGTGTCGGCCAGGTTGAACACCGGCCACACGTGGAAGTCGACGAAGTCGACGACGTGCCCGCGCAAGAGGCCGTCGCCGTGGATCACCCGATCGGTCAGGTTCCCCAGCGCGCCGCCGAGGATCAGTCCGAGCGCGACGGCGCTCAACACCCGGCGGAGACGGAACGCGGACACGAGGATCGCGATCGAGACCGCGATGGAAGCGATCGCGAAGATCCACCACGCGCTCTCCCCCAGCCCGAACGCGCCGCCCGAGTTCGTCGTGTACCCGAGATCCAGGACGTGCGGGATCACGACGATCGGCGGACGCCCCGGGAGCGTCGATTCCGCCCAGAGCTTCGTCGCGCGGTCGAGGGCGTAGGTGATCGCCGCCATCGCCAACAGGACGACCCAGGGCGGCGTGCGCCGCGGGCTCACGCGGCCTCGATCAGCGGCGGGCCTGCGCCTGTGCGTCCTTGATGCACAGGTCGACGTACGGAAGCGCCTTCAGGCGTGCCTTCTCGATCGGCTTGCCGCAGACTGAGCACAGCCCGTACCTGCCCTCGGCGATCCGCGTCAACGCGCGGTCGATCTTCGTGAGCAGGTCGCGGATGTTGTTCTCGATCGAAAGGTCCCGCTCGCGCTCGTACGTGAAGGTGCCCGCGTCGGCGCTGTCGTCGTCGAACGACACCTCGCCGGAGATATCCGATTGCGTCGCAGCGAACGTCGCCTCTTGGATGGCGGTCAACTGCGCCTGCAGGTGGCTGCGCTCGTCTTCGAGGCGCACGCGCAGGTCGTCGAGCTCCTTCTTCGTGTATGGCGACTTCACGGCCATGGCCGGGGACGGTAGCACGCACCGATAGGCCCGACAATCACGGCTCGCGCGTTGCTCGCAGACGCATCAAGACGTCGTCGTGCGACAGGCTCTCGACAACGAACACCTTCGTCCGCGAGCGTCCGCCCGTCCGCAGGGCGATGCTCGACGGCGCGACTGCGAGCGCATCGGCGAGCGCACGGGCGGCCTCGGCGGTCGCGCGACCGCGCTCGGGGGCCGCCCTCACCCGCACGACGACCCGCCCGCTCTCGTCCAGCGAGACCGACGTCCGAGCGGACCGCGGAACCACGCGAACGGTGACGAGCGCCACGACGCGTGTAGCATGGCCCGAACGGCGACGACGGGAATGAGTAGGAGGGATCCCGAGCCGCAGCGAGCCGGGGACGGTGCGAGCCCGGCGGTTCCGGCCCTTCGAACATCCTCCCCGAGCCTCCGCCCGAACCGGGCACCAGCCGGGCGCCCGAGTAGATGCGGACGGGTCCGCCCGTGACAGCGGCAGGCCGTGCAACGGCCCGGGCACCACGCGGTGCTCGGCACGTTCAGCGGCCGCGGAGCGGCCGCGTCCGCGAGGACGCGGCAAGCGGGGTGGTACCGCGGGGCCCACGCCTCGTCCCCGGTGGGGGACGGGGCGTTTTCGTTTGTGCAGGACGTTCGGAACGGGAGGTGGAGCGGATGCAGCGGTTCGAGCCGGTCGACCCGAAGGTGAGCTTCCCTGAGCTCGAGCGCCGCATCCTCGCGTTCTGGCGCGAGGCGGACGTGTTCCATCGGAGCCTCGAGCAGCGGGCCGGCTCTCCCGAGTGGGTGTTCTACGAGGGTCCGCCGACGGCCAACGGCAAGCCGGGGCTGCACCACACGGAGTCGCGGACCTTCAAGGACCTGTATCCGCGGTTCAAGACGATGACCGGGTTCCGCGTGCCGCGGAAGGCCGGATGGGACTGCCACGGTCTGCCGGTCGAGCTCGAGGTCGAGAAGGAGATCGGCAGCACGAGCAAGCGCGACATCGAGGCGTACGGCGTCGCCGAGTTCGTGAAGCGCTGCCGCGAATCGGTGACGCGCTACGTCGACGAGTGGGAGCGGCTGACGGAACGCATCGGGTTCTGGATCGACACCGACGACGCGTACTGGACGATGAACACCGAGTACGTGGAGAGCGTGTGGTGGTCGCTCACCGAGCTCCACCGAAAGGGACTGCTCTTCGAAGCCGACCGCATCACCGCGTACTGCCCCCGTTGCGGCACGCCGCTGTCGGACGCGGAGGTCGCACTCGGCTACGAGGCGGTCACCGACCCGAGCGTCTTCGTTCGCTTCCGCCTCACCGACGTCCCGGGCGATGCGAGCCTCGTCGGTGCGTCGCTCCTCGGCTGGACGACGACGCCGTGGACGCTCATCTCGAACACCGGCGTCGCCGTTGCCGACGACGCCAGGTACGCCGTCGTCGAACGCGACGGCGAGCGCCTGATCCTCGCGGAGGGTCTGCGCGAGCGCGTCCTGCCCGACTGGACGGACACCGGCATCCGGCTTCCCGGCGCCGCGCTGGTGGGCGCGGCGTACGCGGCCCTGTATCCGAACGTCGAGGGCGCGCACCGCATCGTCGCGGCGTCGTTCGTATCGCTCGAGGATGGCACCGGGGTTGTCCATCTGGCCCCGGCGTTCGGCGCCGATGACATGGACGTCGGCCGACGCGAGGGGTGGCCGGTGTTCAAGCCGCTCGACGGCGAAGGGCGGTTCACGGACCTCGCGCCCGCGTTCGTCCGCGGGTCGTTCTTCAAGGACGCCGATCCGGACATCACGCGCGACCTCGACGAGCGCGGCCTGGTGCTACGCGCGGGGACGATCCAGCACACCTATCCCCTGTGCTGGCGTTGCTCGACGCCGCTGATCTACATGGCGCGGAGCTCCTGGTACATCCGGACGACGGTGGTCAAGGACCGGCTCCTCGAGGTCAACGACGAGGTCAACTGGTTTCCCGAGCACATCAAGCGCGGGCGATACGGCGACTGGCTGGAGAACAACGTCGACTGGGCGCTCTCGCGCGAGCGCTACTGGGGCACGCCGCTGCCGATCTGGCGGTGTCCGAATGCCCACGACACCGCGATCGCCTCGCTGACCGAGCTATCGGAACGTGCCGGCCGCGACGTCACCGCCATCGACCCGCACCGGCCGTCGATCGACGAGGTGACGTTCGCGTGTCCCGCGTGCCACGAGGAGGCGCGTCGCGTCGCGGAGGTGATCGACACGTGGTACGACTCCGGCGCGATGCCCTACGCGCAGTGGGGCTATCACCCGTCGCTCGGCCGCGGGCTGGACGCGTTCCGCGACCGGTTCCCCGCCGACTTCATCAGCGAGGCCATCGACCAGACGCGCGGTTGGTTCTACACGTTGATGGCCGAGGGCGTCCTGCACTTCGACGCGCTCTGCTATCGCAATGTCGTCTGCCTCGGTCTGTTGGTCGACGCCGACGGGCGCAAGATGTCGAAGTCCGTCGGCAACGTGATCGACCCGTGGGACGTGCTGAACCGCCAGGGCGCCGACGCGCTTCGCTGGTACCTCGTCACGTCGGGCTCGCCGTGGGCCGAGCGGCGCGTCGGCATGGACATCCTCGATGAGACGGTTCGCCGGTTCCTGCTGACCCTCTGGAACGTGTATGCGTTCTTCGTCACGTACGCCAATGCCGGTGGGTTCGACCCGTCTGACGGACCGACCACGCCGCCGGCCGAGCGCCCGCCCCTCGACCGCTGGATCCTCTCGCAGCTCGCGGACACCGTGGCGCGGACGCGCGAGGGACTCGAGCGGTACGACGCGACCGCCGCGGGACGGCGTATCGCGCGTTTCGTCGACGACCTGTCGAACTGGTACGTGCGCCGGACCCGGCGCAGGTTCTGGGATCCCGCCGGCGAGGCGGACGCGCAGACTCGAGCCGCGTTCGAGACGCTGCACGGGTGTCTCGTGACGGTCGCGCAGATGCTCGCCCCATTCACGCCGTTCGTGGCCGAGGAGCTGTGGCGCAACCTCGCGGCCGGACGCGACGGCCGTCCCGTCTCCGTTCATCTGTCCGACTACCCGGGACCCGTCACCGACGCCGCCGACCCGATCCTCGACGAGGCGATGGCGGCTGCGAGGGCGATCGTCGTGCTCGGCCGGCGAGTCCGGACCGAGTCGAAGGTGCGCGTGCGCCAACCGCTGCTCGAGGCGGTCGTCCACTCCCCCGGCGACCGCGAGGTCCTGCGGCCGCTCCTGGAACACGTGGCGGAGGAGCTCAACGTGAAGCGGGTCGAGTTCGCGGACTCGGCCGAGCGATTCGGCCGGTGGCGTGCGAAGCCGAACTTCAAGACCCTCGGCCCGCGTCTCGCGAACCGCGTACAGGCGCTCGCGGCGGCGCTCGCCGGCGACGACGGAACGCTCGCCGCCGAGCTCGCGGCCGGCCGCTCGGTGCCGGTGCCGCTCGAGGGCGGAGACGTCGTGCTCGAGCCGGCCGACGTGGATCTCCTTCAGGAGACCACTGAGGGCTGGGGCGTGGCGGGCGACGGTGGGCTCACGGTCGCGCTCGAGCTGGACCTCGACGACGAGCTCCGGCGGGAGGGCCTGGCGCGCGAGCTGGTCCGCGTCGTGCAGGACGCGCGGAAGGCGGCCGGCCTCGACGTCTCGGACCGCATCGTCCTTGGGATCGAGGCGAGCGGCGAGGTTGCGGCTGCGCTCGACGCGTTCGCGGACGTGGTCGCGCGCGAGACGCTCGCGATCGAGCTCCGGCGCAACGCGATCGAGGCTCGGACGTTCGAGCAGACGGCCGACGTCGAGGGGTCCGAGGTACGCGTGACGCTGCGGCGCGTGTGAGCGCCGCGAGCCAGCGCTAGTCCTCGCCCCAGAACAGCTCGCGGAGCGAGCGAGCGTCCTCGGGCTCCCGTTCGTCGGCCCGGCGCTCGGCCGACGCGCGAACCGGCTGATCGACGCCGAGCACCACGACGTCGCCCTCGCTCGTCGCGACCCCCGGTTCCCGTCGATCCGCACCGCCCGTGTCGGTCTGCGACGCGGCCGACCCGGGCGCGGTCGTGTCCGCGTCGACGATCTGCCCGGCCGCGGTCGTGTCCGCGGGGACGATCGGCGAGGACGGCGAGTCGGGGTCGCGAGTGCTCTCCGCGCGCCGGCGCGCCTCCTCGACCATCGTCTTGATGGTCTGCGCGTGCCCCTGCACGAGCGATCCCAGGCTCTGGAGGAACTCGCGCTCCCGATTGAGGTACGGCGCGACGACCGCTCGCGTGTCGCTCGCCGGTGCCGTCGGGATGCCGGCTGCGCGCGCCTCGGCCTCGCGGACGATGGCGTCGGCGCGCTCCTTGGCCTGGGCGAGGATCCGCTGCTGCTCGGCGTCGAGGTCGAACGATGCGGGGTCGAAGGAGGCACGCTCGGTGCGCAGCCGCATCACCTCGGCTTCGTACCGCTGGAGCTCCTCGGTCACTCGATCGAGGAACTCGTCGACGTCTCGCTCGTTGTAGCCGCGGAAGGAGATCCGGAACTCCTTCTGTTGCACGTCGGCCGGGGTCAGACGAGCAGCGTTCTGGCCGCCGAATCCGCTCGACGTCGCCGCTTCCTTCTCCTTCATGCCGCCCCCAAACCCTTCAACAGACCGCCGCTATGAGGACCGAGAGGATAACGAACGCCAGCAGCACGGAGAGGTCGAGCCCCATCCCGCCGATCCTGATCGGCGGCACGAGCCGGCCGAGCGGACGGACCACGGGAAGCACCGCCGAGTCGAGCGCGTCGAGCAGCGTCCTGCCTGGGCCCGAGTACGGACGCCGCATCCCGAAGGCGAACGCCCACGAGAGCAACACGTACGCGATCAGAACCCACCGGTACACGTTGAGTGCGATACACAGGACCTCGAGGACGGCGCTCTCGGCGGCGATCACGAACCTGCCGACCGATCCGGGTCAGAATTGGTTGTAGAAGTCGTTGCCGGCCAGGCGCTCGCGCTCCTCCGCGGAGACCTCCATGTTGGCGGGTGTCAGCAGATACACGCGGTTCGCCACCATCTCGATCTTGCCGTCGAGCCCGTAGACGAGACCCGACGCGAAGTCGACGAGCCGCCGCGCGATGGTGTCGTCGGTGCTCTGGAGGTTCATGATCACGGGGATCCCGTTCTTGAACCGGTCGGCGACGTCGCGAGCCTCGTTGAAGCGACGCGGCTCGGACTTGTGGATCGACGAAGCCGACGCCGACGTCGTGCGCGACGACGGGATGGTGCGGACGATGCCCTCGTCGACTTCCGTCGAGACGTCACGGACGGGCTGAGCACGCTGGAGCCGGCGGATCGGCGCAGCCTCGGGCTGCGCGGCGACCTCGTCGAGATCCTCGAACTCGTCCTCTTCGACGAGACCGAGATATGTGAGCGTCTTCTTCCACACGCCTGGCATCGCTCCTCCCTGGCCTATCCTTGTCCTTTGGCCGGCGGCCGCGCGCCGAACAGCGCCGTTCCGATCCGGACGATAGTAGCGCCTTCCTCGGCGGCAACCTCATAATCCAGCGACATCCCCATCGAAAGTCCGATGCAGCTCGGATGCGACTCGCCCACGCGATCGCGAAGCGTTCGCAGCCGCCGGAAGTAGGGGCGCGCGTCCTCCGCTGTCTGTGTGACGGGCGGCAGCGTCATGAGTCCGACGAGCCGCAATCCGTCGATCGCCGCCACGTCGTCGGCGAAGGCCTCGCAGCGGTCGGGTCCGACGCCCGACCCGCGGCCGGCGAAGTCGACCTCGATCAGCGCATCGAGGCGCACGCCGCGCTGGACGGCGCGCCGAGCCAGCCGCTGCGTCGGACGGCCGGGTGCGAGCGTCTCGACGACGTCGGCGAGCTCGGCGACGCGCGGGGCACTGCGGCTCTGGAGCGTGCCGATGAAGTGCCACCGGACTCCCGGAAGCCCGTCGTGCTTGTCGTGGAGCTCCTGCACGTAGTTCTCCCCGAAGTCCTCGACCCCCGCCGAGCGCGCGGCTCGCAGGCGCTCGAGCGGAACGGTCTTGCCGGCCGCGAGGATGCGGACGTGCCCGGGATCGCGACCCACGCGCTCGCACGCGGAGGCCAGACGCTCGCGGGCACGCGCCACGTTCGACGCGATGGCAGCGGAGTCTAGCACCAAGAGCCTTCAGGAATGCACGATGGGCAACGGAACTTGACGGCAGTCACAGGCGCAGCATAGAGGCCACATCCGGTCCCCCTCGAGACCAGCGACGGCATGAGTAAGGGGCGGGAGGCGGCCAGAGGCGGGGGAAGGACGCCTCTCGTTGTGCCTCCCGCCCCACGTGCGGGCGGGCGATACCGATCAGCTCTTCAGGAAGTCGGGGATGTCGAGATCCTCCTCGGCATCGAACGCGACGCTCTCGGGCGGCCGGAAGATCTCGTCCTCGTCCTCGAGGATCGACGGCACCGGGGCCCGCTCGCGACCTTCGGCGATCGCCGTCGGCAGTGGCGTCGGCTCCTCGAGCAGGCGACCGATCCGGCTGTCCGCGTGCACCGCGCGTTCGGTCAGCCTGTCGAAGCCCGCCGCGATCACCGTCACGCGGACCTCTTCCCCGAGCGCGTCGTCGACGACCGCGCCGAAGATGATGTTGGCGTCCGGATGCGCGACGCGTGTGATGGCGTCGGCCGCGCGGTTGACCTCGTGCAGGGTCAGGTCGGTCGGGCCGGCGATCGACAGGAGCACGCCGCGGGCGCCCTCGATCGAGGACTCGAGCAGCGGCGAGGAGATCGCGGTCTTCGCCGCTTCCTCCGCGCGGTCGTCGCCCGCGCCGTGACCGATGCCCATCAACGCCGAGCCGGCGCCCGTCATGACCGCCTTCACGTCTGCGAAGTCGAGGTTGATGAGCCCCGGCGTGGTGATGAGCGACGTGATGCCGTCGACTCCCTGGTAGAGGACCTGGTCTGCCATGCGGAACGCGTCGACCATCGGCGTGGTGGGGTCCGAGACCTGAAGCAGTCGATCGTTGGGAACGACGATGAGGGTGTCGACCGCCTTCTTCAGATCCGTGATGCCCTCGTCGGCCTGCATCGCGCGCTTGCGTCCCTCGAAGCCGAACGGCCGTGTGACGACACCGATGGTGAGGGCGCCGATGTTGCGCGCGATCTCGGCAACGACGGGCGCGCCGCCGGTGCCGGTGCCGCCGCCCTCGCCGGCCGTGATGAACACCATGTCGGCGCCCTTGAGGATCTCCTCGATCTCGTCGCGGTGCTCGTCCGCGGCGTCGCGACCCACATCGGGATCGGACCCGGCGCCCAGCCCTCGCGTCGTCTCGCGGCCGATGTCGAGCTTCACCTCGGCGTCGGACATCAAGAGCGTCTGCGCGTCGGTGTTGACCGCGATGAACTCGACGCCCCGCAGCCCCGCCTCGATCATGCGGTTGACCGCGTTGACGCCCCCGCCGCCGACCCCTGCGACCTTGATGACGGCGAGGTAGTTCTGAGGAGTATCCATCGATGACCCTCCACCCCGGTCGCCCGGGACTACCTGGGGAAACGCCGTTCGCCTCTCCCGATCGCTACTCCCAACAACGACGAACCATGAATCTCAACTTCAAGTCCATTGTTATTTCTACTTGACGTACAGTCGGCCACCGTACTATCCGACCACAGGCCCGTCAAGGTTCGACGGGGCGGCGTTGCTTCCCACCCTGACATTTCCCACCGTCTGTCGTCAGTCGGCGAGCGTCGCCGCGGGCGCCGTCGGCGCGATGAGCGAGACGGCACCGAGCGACGTCCCCGTGGTGCGTTCCCAAGCGACCAGCCTGCGAAGCATCCTCGCCTTCGTCTCCACGTCCACCGCCGGACCCAAGGCCACCGTGGTGCCGCCGCGCAGGGTCGCGGTGAGCGTTCGGCCGATGCTGACGTCGATCTGTCGGACACGGTGACGAACGGCCGGCGACATCGCGGCCAGGACGCGGACCGCTCCGCCCTCGCCCGGCATGCCGACCGTCGCCGGTGCTGCGGGCGGCAGCGTGATCGTCGGAAGGCCCATCCCCCCCACGGCGGGGCCGAGGAGCGTTCCGTCGGCGGCCAGCAGCTCCCCTCGCCCGACACCGTCGGCGCTCGCGAGGACGGCGATGGGCATGCGCTGTCGGACGCGGATCTCGGCCGACCAGGGGAAGGATCGTGTCACTGTCGCGGAGGCGATCCAGGGATCGTGCTCGATGCGGGCGGCGACAGCTGCCGTGTCGAGCCAGGCGACGTTCGTGCCGAGCGGGAGGTCCGCCAGGGCGAGCACCTCCGCGGCCGAACGGTGGCCCGAACCCGCGACGTCGACGTGCCGCAGCCCGAACAGCGGCGACCGGGACACGGCGAACAGTCCGGCCAGGACGACGAACGTGCTCGCCCCCGCGACGATCAGGATCGAGCGGATGGGCCGAGGGCGCGCCGGCTCAGCCGGGCGTTCGCTCTGACGTTCAACCTGAGGCTTAGCGTGACGCGGGGTCGAGATCGCCAACGAGATATACCTCCGGTTCGAGTCGGATGCCGGTTCTGGCCGCGACGGTCTCCCGGACGTGCCGGATCAGCGAGCGGACGTCGGCCGCGGTGGCGCCGGGGCCGGCGATGACGAAGTTCGCGTGCTTCCGCGAGACGGAGGCGCCGCCCACCGCGAATCCCTTCAGCCCGGCCGCGTCGATCAGCCGCCCGGCGGAGTCGTTCGGCGGATTCTTGAAGACGCTCCCGCAGTTGGCTTCGGCGACCGGCTGGGTCCGGCGACGCCACTCCCGGATCTCGTCCATCCGGGCGCGGATCTCCGAGACGGCGTCGGGCCGCAGCCGGACGGTCGCGGCGACCACAACGGAGTCGGCCGGGAGGTCTGTGTTCCGATAGCGGAAACCCGCCTCCACGACCGGGATCGTGCGCTCGGTCCCCGCGGAGAGGTCGAACACCGAGACGGCCTCGACGACCGCGGCGATGTCCGAGCCGTGGGCGCCGGCGTTCATGCGGATCGCTCCCCCGACCGAGCCCGGGATCGCGATCCCGAACTCCAGCCCGGACAGCGCCTCGTTGAGCGCCACCCCCGCCAACGCCGGGAGCGGCATCGCTCCCCCGGCCATGAGGCGCTCGCCGTCGCGCGCGCTCCACCGATACCCGCGCCCCAGCCGCAGGACGAGGCCGGAGAACCCAGCGTCGTCGACGAGGACGTTCGATCCCTTCCCGAGGACGAGGAACGGGACGTCCGTCTCGCGGATCGCCTCGCTCGCCGCGAGCAGGTCCTGCTTCCCATCCGGCGCCACGAACAACGCCGCCGGCCCACCGATCCGAAACGTCGTGAGCGGCGCGAGCGAGAACGACGTCCGCACGCGCTCGCCGCAACGGTTCCGCAGGATGGCCTCCGCACGCGCGATCGCATCGCTCACCCGTCGGCTCCGATCCGCTCGATGGCGGCGTCGCCGAGCATCCACACGTCGCCGCACCCCATAGTGATGACGAGGTCCCCCGCGCGCACCTCGGCATCGAGGAAGGCGATCACGTCGCGACGGTGCGGCAGGTAGACGATCCGGCGACGCGGGTCGGCGGCGTTGATGCCGTCGACGACGAGCTTGCCGGTGACACCCGGGATCGGATCCTGCTCGGCGCCGTAGACGTCGGTGACGACCACCACATCCGCCTCGGTCAGGCTCGCCCCGAGCTCGCGCCAGAGCGCGAGTGTGCGAACGTAGCGATGCGGTTGGAAGACCGCGATCAATCGCTGGGGCCCGGTCCGGCGGGCGACGTCGAGCGTCACGGCGAGCTCCGTCGGCACGTGTCCGTAGTCGTCGTAGAAGACGGCGCCTCGGGCGCTGCCGCGGCGCTCGAAGCGCCGGTGCACGCCTCGGAAGTCTTCGAGGCCCGCCGACGCAACGACCAGCGGGACCCCGACGATGTGCGCCGCCGCGATGGCCGCGGCGGCGTTCAACAGGTTGTGCAGGCCGTCGACGGCGAGGCGGACATCGGCGCGCTCGTCGCCGGCCGCCACGACGCCGCGGGCACCGCCGGGACCGATCGAGATCACCTCGAGCCGAACGTTCGCGCCGGCTCCCGTCCCGTACGTGACCACCCGGCTCGTCGTGCCGGCGACCGACCGCATCGCGCCCGGATCGTCGGCGCACGCGACGACGTTCGCCGACGCGTCCGCGAACGCGCGGAAGGCGTTCTCGATCTCGGCCAGCCCGTTCCGGTAGAAGTCGACGTGGTCAATCTCGACGTTGGCGATGATCCCGACCTCCGGTGCGAACAAGAGGAAGGAGCCGTCACTCTCGTCGGCCTCGGCCACGAAGAGGTCACCCTCGCCGAGGCGGGCGCCGCTGCCGCTCTCGTTCGGCTCGCCGCCGACCACGTAGGTCGGGTCGAGCCCCGCGCGCTCGAGCAGGAGGCCGATCATCGACGTCGTCGTCGTCTTGCCGTGCGTGCCGGACACCGCGATCGCCCGCTTGTCGCGAGCCGCGGCGGCGAGCGCCTGCGCGCGCATCCACACCTCGATCCCGCGGCGGCGCGCCTCGGCGAGCTCCGGGTTGCGCTCGGTGATCGCGCTCGAGATGACGACGGCGTCCGGGTTCCCGAGGTGCTCGGCCGCGTGACCGACGAACACATCGGCGCCCGATGCGCGGAGGTCGCGAACGGCGCCAGACTCCTTCAGGTCGGATCCAGTCACGCAGATGCCCCGCGCAATCAGCAACCGCGCTAGGTTCCGCATCCCCGCGCCGCCGATGCCGATCATGTGGACGCGGCGGACCGCACCGAGGTCCGGCACCGGTAGCGTCGGGATCGAGCCCTCGGGCGCGACGTATCGCTCGGTCATCGCGCGGCCTCGGCGATCACCCGGGCGAGCGCCTCGGCGGCGTCCGGACGCGACCACGCCGCGGCGTGCTCACCCATCGCCGCCAGACGCGCCTCGTCGCCCAGGAGCTCGCGGATCCGAGACGCCAGGAGCGGACCGGTGAGGGACTCGTCGGCGACGGCCGCCGCGGCTCCGGCGCGAACGAGCGCGCGGGCGTTCGCGTCCTGGTGGTGGCCCGTGGCGTACGGATAGGGAACGAGCAGGGACGGCAGTCGGCAGACGGCGACCTCGGCGACGCTGCTCGCGCCGGCGCGGCAGACGACGAGGTCGGCGACGGCGTAGGCGAGGTCGATGCGGTCGAGGAACGAGAACACACGGACGACGAGATCGATGCCGCTCGGGATCGCATCGCGGACGAGCTCGAGGTGCGCGGATCCGGACACCACGACCAGCTGGAGATCGGAGCGATCTTTGAGCTCGCGTATCGCCTCCGACGCGGCGCGGTTGATGCGGCGCGCCCCCTGGCTGCCGCCGAATACGAGGACGGTTCGGCGACCCGTCTCGAGCTCGAGGGCGTCGAGCGCCTCCTTCGCCAAGCGTTCGCGCCCCGCGCGGACCTCGACGATCGCCGACCGGACGGGATTGCCCGTCACGATGGTCCGCGCTCGCGGAGGCAGGTGCCGCTCAGCGTCGGCGAACGACAGCGCGACGCGACGGGCGGGACGGGCGAACAGCCGGTTCGCGAGACCGGGGAGGGCGTTCTGCTCGTGCAGGACGAGCGGGCGACGCGCGCGGAGCGCTGCCGTCGCCACCGGCACACTCACGTAGCCTCCCATCCCGACCACGACGTCGGCGTCCTCGACGAGCGGCCGCGCTCGGCGGACGGACCGGAACACGACGGCGGGCGCGGTCAGGTTCCGCGGCGAGAGTCCGCGCACGAACGGGGCGGCGGGGACCGGCTCGAAGGGGAACCCGGCCGCGGGGACGAGCCGCGCCTCCTGTCCATCCGGCGCGCCCGCGATCCGCACGGTCGCGTCCATGGCGTCGCTCAGCTCGCGCGCGAGCGCCAGCGCCGGCGAGATGTGTCCGGCGGTGCCGCCGGCGGCGATCAGCACGTTCACGGCGCACTCCGTCCCGGCGCGGGCGGCCGAACCCGCCGAGCCGCGCGAGCCGGCGCCAGCGCGACGTTCACGAGGATGCCGACGGCGGCGAGCGAGACGACGAGCGACGAGCCGCCGTAGGACAGGAACGGCAGCGGGACCCCGGTGATCGGCAACAGCCCGGTGACGGCGCCGAGGTTGACGACGATCTGGATCCCGAACCACGAGACGATCCCCGAAGCCAGCAGGCGGCCGAACGCGTCCGGCGCCTTCGCCGCGATACGGACGCCGGCGAACAGCAGCGCGCCGAACGCGGCCAGCACGACGATCTCGCCGATGAGCCCGAGCTCCTCGCCGAGGATCGAGAAGATGAAGTCGGTGTGCGCGTTCGGTACGTACATCCACTTCTGCCGGCTCGCGCCGAGCCCCACGCCGAGCCACCCGCCCGATCCGAGCGCGATCAGCGACTGGGACAGCTGGTACGCCGTGTCCTGGCGGTTCGCCTGCGGGTGCAAGAACGCCGTGATGCGGGCCCACTGGTACGGCTTCAGGGTCGCGAGCGCCACCGCGCCCATCGTCGCGCCTCCGATCAGGAGGAGCCGGAGCCGTACGCCCGCGACGAACAGGAGAGCCGCGACGGTTCCGACCAGGACGGTCGTGGTCCCGAGGTCCGGCTGCAGGAACACCAGTCCGGCGACGATGCCGATGCCGCCGAACAGCGGCAGAGCGACCTGCGAAACGTCCTCGGGGCGGCGGCGCCGGCGTGACAGCAGCGACGCCGAGAACACGATCGAGGCGAGCTTGGCGAGCTCGGACGGCTGGATCGTCACCGGACCAAGCGCGATCCATCGGGCCGATCCCTGCACCTCGATCGCGGCCGGGTGCATCAGCAGGAGCAGAAGGATCACCTCCGCGCCGAGGAACGGGACCGCCAGGCGGCGCCACACCGGGTACCGCATCCGCGCGGTGACGAGGAACGCGAGCGCCCCGACCACGGCGTACGCCGACTGCCGCTCGAAGAAGACGAAGCACGAGCCCGTGCTGCACGCGTACACCGAGCTCGCCGACAGCACCATGATGATCCCGCCGACCGTCAGGAACGCCGTCACCGCGAGCAGCAATCCGACGGTCCGACGCGCCGCCGCGGCATCGATCACGGCAGCCCTGCGCTTCTCCGATGGCACGACGCGCAGGTGACGCGCCGGCGCCGCGGCCACCGCCTCAGCTCGTCGCACGTTGGACCTCCTCGGAAAGCGCCCGTGCGGCGGCCGCGAACCGCTCGCCACGCTCGGTGTAGTCCCGGAACAGGTCCCAGCTGGCGCACGCGGGCGCGAGCAGGACCGTGCGGGCGGGCGCCGCCAGCTCGTACGCGATCCGGACCGCCGTTTCGATCGAGTCGGTTCGGCGCACGGGGATGCGGTCGCCGAACAGCTCCTCGAGCGCCGGCGCGGACTCACCCATCGCGACGAGCGCGGCGAGGCTCGGCAGCCCGTCGAGCAGCCGCGCAAGGTCGGCGCCCTTCGCGTCACCGCCCGCGATCAGGACGACGTTCGTGCGGCCGGCGAGCGCGTTCAACGCGGCGTGGACGTTCGTCGCTTTCGAGTCGTCGAGGAACACGACGTCGCCGGCGCTCGCGACCTCCTCGCCGCGGTGCGCCAGCGGCACCATACGCGCGAGCCCATCGCGGACGGCCGCCGCGTCGAGCCCGAACGACAAGGCGATCGCCGCCGCCGCCGCGGCGTCGGTACGAAACCCGGCCGAGTCGAGCGCCGGGCGGCCGAGCCGCTCCTCGCCGTCGAGCCGCGCGGCGACCTCGCCGCGGATGAGCCCGACCTCGCCCTCCCGCGGCGGTGTCGAGCGGAACCACACCGCTCGACACGGCGCGTCGTGCGAGATCCGCGCGGCAAAGGGGTCGTCGGCGTTGCCGACGTGGACGTCGTCGGCACCTTGCAGCTCGAAGATCCGGGCCTTCGCCGCTGCGTATGACGCGAACGACCCGTGCCAGTCGGTGTGGTCCTCGGCGAGGTTGAGCAGCGCCGAGACCGACGGCCGCAGCAGGTGATGGAACCGCAACTGGAACGAGGACGCCTCGACGGCGAGCGCGTCGTGCGGCTCGGTTGCGGCCACCGAGAACGGATGCCCGAAGTTACCGCACGCGATCGCGTCGAGTCCGGCCGCGCGCATCATGCTCGCAACCATCTCGGTGGTGGTGGACTTGCCGTTCGTGCCGGTGATCGCGACGTACGGAACGCGGCACAGCCGAGCGCCGACGTCGAGCTCGCTCCAGACCGGGATGCCGCGTTCGACCGCCCACCGAAGGACCTCGGCGTCCTGGGGGACGCCCGGGCTCGGCACGATCGCGGTCGCGCCGTCCAGATGCGCGGGGTCGTGGCCACCGTCATCGATGCGCACGCCCAGCGCGCGCAGCTCGTCTCCGTCCGGCACGCTCGCCGCGTCGGTGAGGCGAACCTCGGCGCCGTTGCGGGCGAGCACGATCGCGGCGCCGCGGCCGGCGACGCCCGCGCCGACCACGACGATGCGTTCGCCCGAGAAGGCGCTCATCCGCCCGACCCCGCTCGCACGAGGAAGTCCGCATAGAACAGGCCGAGGCCGATGGCGACGCACATGCCCGCGATGATCCAGAACCGGACGATCACGGTCGTCTCCGGCCAGCCGCCGAGCTCGAAGTGATGGTGGATCGGTGACATCCGGAAGATCCGGCGGCCGAACCCGCGGAACGCGATCACCTGCAGGATCACCGACATCGTCTCGAGGACGAACAACCCGCCTAGGACGACGAGCAGCAGTTGCGTGTCGGTGACGATGGCGAGCGCGCCGATCAGCCCGCCGAGCGCGAGCGCCCCCGTGTCGCCCATGAAGATCTGTGCGGGTGCCGCGTTCCACCAGAGGAATCCGGCGGCCGCGCCGGTCGCACCTGCGGCAAGGATCGCCGTATCGAGCGAGGCGTTGATGTCGACGTCGTAACACCCGGACAGCGGGGCGAACGCGCACGTGTGCCGGTACTGCCAGAACGAGATGAACACGTACGCCGACAGCACCAGGATCGAGGAGCCCGACGCCAACCCGTCGAGGCCGTCCGTGAGGTTCACACCGTTCGACGATGACGACAGGATGACGAACACCCAGACGTAGAACCCGAGGCCGAGGGACACCCCGGTGACGCGGATGAACGACAGCTCCATCGGGACGTTCGCGACCTTGACGGCGACCAGGCCGAAGGCAATCGCGACGATCGCCTGGCCGCCGATCTTCGCCGTCTTCGACAGGCCGAGCGACCGCTGACGCCTCACCTTGATGTAGTCGTCGAGGAAGCCGACGGCGCCCAGACCGACCGTCGCGAGCACCACGGCGAGCCCCGCCCCGGTGACCGTCGGCAGCGATAGGCGTCCGGCGAGATACGCGAGCAGGATCCCGACGACGATCACGAGGCCGCCCATGGTTGGCGTTCCCATCTTCTCGAGGTGCGTGTGCGGGCCGTCCTCGCGGATGTGCTGTCCCCACCCCCACGCACGGAACCGGCGGATCGCGAGCGGGGTGCCGAGCAGGGTCGCCGCCATCCCCACGGCGCCGGCGATGAGGATCGACTTCACCGCAGCCCCTCGGCGACGCACTCGAGACCGACGACCCGCGACCCCTTGACGAACACGACGTCCCCCTCGCGTGCCCACGAGCGGATGTCCGCGATCGCCTCGTCCGCATCGGCGCACATCAACACGTCATCGGGCAGGAGCCCCTCGCGGACCGCTGCGCGCGCGATCGGCTCGGCGGCGGCGCCGACGGCGACCAAGCGCTCGACGCCGATGCGGACGACGAGCTCGCCGAGCCGCTCGTGCTCGTCGGCGGCGATCGGTCCGAGCTCGGCCATGTGACCGAGCACCGCCGCCAGCCGAACGCCGCGCGCGATCCAGCGCGCGGCCCTCAGGCCCGCGGCCATCGACTCCGGGTTCGCGTTGTACGCGTCGTTCACGACGACGAGGCCCGCGTCGGTGGTGAACGTCTCCATCCGCCATCGCGCGACGCGCGCGCCCTTCAGCGCGGATGCCGCCTCGGCGATCGGCACGCCGAGCGCGATCCCGCAGGCGGCGGCGGCCAGCGCGTTCGACACCATGTGTTCCCCCGGCATGGGCAGCGCGAGCGCCTCGCGCTCGTCACCGTGACGAAGCACGAAGGACGCGCGCCCCTCGGGGTCGAGCTCGACGTCCTCGGCTCGGACGTCCGCGTCGCGGGCGAGACCGAATCGCAGCACCGAGGCCGGCGAGCGCGCTCCCAGCTCGCGCGCGACCGCGTCGTCAGCGTTCACGATCGCGACGCCGGCGAACGGGAGCGCCTCGAGCGGCTCGGCGGACGACGCCACGATCCGGTCCCACGATCCGAAGATCGCCATGTGCGCGACGCCGACGTTCGTGACCACGGCCACGCCCGGGCGCGCGATGTCGCACAGCAGCGTGAGGTCGCCGACGCGGCGGGCGCCCATCTCGGCGACGACGACCTCGACGTTGTCCGGCGCTCCGAGCAGCGTCATGGGCAGACCGATCTCGTTGTTGAACGACGCGGGGCTCGCGTGCGTCCGGAACCGAGACGCGAGAACGGCGGCGGCGAGGTCTTTCGTCGACGTCTTGCCGTTCGCCCCGGTGATCGCAACGACGCGGACGTCCCGCATCCGCTCCCGCTCGTCCCGGCCGAGCGAGAGCAGCGCGAGCAGCGTGTCGTCGACCTCGACGTGCGGGGCATCCACCTCGTGCCGCACGACGGCAGCGACGGCGCCTCTCGCCAGCGCGGCGTCGACGAAGTCGTGTCCGTCCGCGTGCTCTCCGCGGAGCGCGACGAAGATCGAACCGGCGCGTGCGTCGCCGCTGTGGATCACGACCGACGACGCGGCGGCACCGGGATCGGCGCCGCCGCCGATCGTGCCGCCGATCGCCGATGCGACGTCGGCGAGCGATCGCTCCATCACGCCCGCCTCCCGGCCGCGCGCAGCGCATCCGCGGCGACGAGGCGGTCGTCGAACGGGATCGCCCGATCCGAGAACTCCTGGGCCGTCTCGTGTCCCTTGCCGGCGATCACGATGACGTCGCCCGGCGCGGCGAGTTCGACGGCTCGGGCGATCGCGGCGCGCCGATCGGGCTCGACCTCGTACGGGTTGCCGCCCGCGCGGGCGCCCGGCTCGATCGCCGCGATGATCGCCCGCGGGTCCTCGCTCCGTGGGTTGTCGCTGGTCACGATGGAGAGGTCCGCCATCGACGTGGCGGCCGCCCCCATCAGCGGGCGCTTGTCGCGGTCACGGTCGCCGCCGCATCCGAACACGATGATCACGCGTCCGCGCGCGAGCGGCCTCGCCGCGCGGAGCACGTTACGGATCCCGTCGGGGGTGTGCGCGTAGTCGATCAGGACGAGGAAGTCCTGCCCCTGCTCGACCGTCTCGAGCCGGCCCGGCACGCCGCGGAGCGACGCGATGCCGCGCACGGCGACCGCATCGTCGATCCCAAGGACGCGCGCGGCGGCGAACGCGGCCAGACAGTTCTCCACGTTGAACCGCCCGCGGAGCGGCGATTCGACGAGGGACCCGTCGACCGTGAACCGGATCCCGTCGGCGGTCGTGACGATGCCGCGCGCGCGCACGTCAGCCTCGGCGTCGACGGCGTAGGTGAGGGTCGGCAGTCCGGGTGCGGCGATCGAGCGCCCCTCGGGCGAATCCACGTTCACCACGCCGGCCGAGCTCATCCCGGGTGTGAACAGGCGCGCCTTGGCGGCGAGGTACTCCTCCATCGTCGGGTGGTAGTCGAGGTGGTCCTGCGACAGGTTGGTGAACACCGCGCAGGCGTACCGGATCCCGTCGACGCGGTGCTGGTCGAGCCCGTGCGAGGAGACCTCCATGGCGACGGCGTCGACGCCGGCGCCCTCCATGCGCGCGAGCAGCCGGTGCAGGTCGGGCGCCTCCGGCGTGGTCCGTGGGAACGGGGTGACCTCACCGTCGATGCGAACGCCGGTCGTCCCGATCACCCCCGGTCGCCGGCCGGCCGCGCGGAACACGGACTCGAGCAGGTAGGTGGTCGTGGTCTTGCCGTTGGTCCCCGTGACGCCGACGACGGTCATGCGGTCGGCGGGCCGGCCGAACACATCGGCCGCGACGGGGCCGATCGCGACGCGGACGCTCGGCACGCGGAGCTGCGGGACCGGGGCGTCGATCCACCGCTCGACCAGGAGCGCAGCGGCGCCGCGTTCGACGGCGTCGCCGGCGAACGCGTGGCCGTCGGTGTTCGTCCCGGGGATGCATGCGAACAGTGCGCCCGGCCGAGCATCGCTCGAGCGGACGACGACGTCCGAGACACGCACCGATGCGTCACCCCGGATCTGGTGCTCCGGGGACGCGGCCGCCAGCTCGGAAAGGGATCGAGGGCCGTGCGGAACCAACGGCCCGGAGCTTATCGCCCCGGCTATCGCGCGCTCCGACGCCGCCACCGTCATGGGGCCGGGAGCGCGTGAGGGGGCAGCGGGAGCGGTGCGGCAGGGGCGATGCCCAGCCGCTCGATCGCGTACCGCGCGACCGTCTGGAAGAGCGGGGCCGCCGCGATGCCGCCGTACACCGTGGTCGGGCGGTCCAGGATGGCGGCGATGACCACTTTCGGGTTGCCCGCCGGCAGGAAGCCGATGAACGACGCGATCGAGCGGTCGGTGTAGTAGCCACCGTCCGGCTTCGGGATCCTCGCCGTGCCGGTCTTCCCGGCAACCTGGTACCCGTCGATCCGCGCCTCGGTGCCGGTCCCATCGGCCACGGCGTACGTCAGCATCTGCGTCACGGCCCGGGCCGTCGACTCGCTGACCACACGGCGCGTCCGGGCCGGCGCGGCGGCCCGGACACCGCCGCCATCGATCGTTGCTCGGACCAGGCGCGGCTGGACCCAGACGCCGCCGTCGGCGATCGTCGAGAATACGGAGATCATCTGCAGCGGCGTGACGGCGATGCCCTGGCCGTACGCCATCGTCGCGAGGCTCGCGTCCGACCACTGCGAGAGCGGGAGCATGATGCCGCGCGCCTCGTAGGGGAAGTCGACGCCGGTCGGCCGCCCGAGCCCGAAGGCCGAGAGGTATCGCGCCATCGTCGGCGCGCCGAGTTGGTCGGCGACCATCACGGCGCCGATGTTGCTCGACTGGGCGACGATGTCGCCGAGGGTCATCCGCTCGGGCGCGTGCGGGTGCGAGTCGTGGATCGTGAACGGCCCGACCCGCATCGTCCACGGCACCGTCAGCCGCCGGTCGAGCGGCAGGACGTGCTCCTGCACGGCGGCGGCGGCCGTGATGACCTTGTTCGTCGAGCCCGGCTCGTAGACGTCGACGATCGCGCGGTTCCGCTGGTTCGCGACGGGCGCGGCGCCGGGGTCGTTCGGGTCGAACCACGGGTACGTCGCCATCGCATACACGTCGCCTGTCTTCGGGTCCATCACGATGACCGTCCCGCCGGTCGCGTGGTTCAACCGGACGTACTGCGCGAGCGCCGTCTGGACCTGGTACTGGAGGTCGCGGTCGATCGTCGTCTCGACGTCCTCGCCGGGTACCGGCGGCCGCTCGACATCGATGCCGCCGACGATCGGCCGGCCCTCCGAGTCGTGCTCCCACGTTCGCGACCCGGCCTTGCCGGCGAGCTGGGAGTCGTACTGGAGCTCGAGCCCCGAGATGCCCTTGCCGTCGATGTCGACGAACCCGAGCAACTGCGGCGCGAGCGCGCCGGCCGGGTACCAGCGCGCGCTGACGGGGATCGAGTCGATCCCCTCGAGGTGCATACCGGCGATCCGATCGGCGACGTCAACGGGCACGTGCCGCGCGACGTAGACGAACGTTCCCGTAGAGGAAAGCAGCCGCACGAGCGGTTTCACCTTCTCGTCCAAGACCGGGGCCAGCTTCTTCGCCGTCGACCACGGCGACGTGACGTAGTGCGGGTTCGCGTAGACATCTCGCGCCGGGACCGAGATCGCAAGCGGCTCGCCGCTGCGATCGAGGAGGCGGCCGCGCCACGGCGGCAGCGTCACCGTCGACACGCGCTGCTCCATCGCCCGCGCCTGGTATGCCTGCGCCTGGCTCACCTGCAGGATCGCGAGGCGGACGAGGATCGAGGCGAGCGCGAACGCGAAGATCGCGCACATCGCGATCAGCCGTCGCAGCGGCGGACGCTTCACGTCCCGCCTTCGGAGGTGCCCGCCCCGCCCGGCCCCGTGGACGCGTCGGGCGCGTGGAGGAGTCGGATGTCGTCGGGGAGACGCATACCGCTTTGACGCGCCCAGTCGGCGATCCGGCCGGGAGCGGACAACTGTGCCTGCTCGCTCGCGAGCTCGAGGTGCTGTCCCTCGAGCGCGTCGATACGCTTCGACAGGTCGTCGACCGCGAACGACTGCTGTGCCAACAGGGCCTTCAACGAGACCAACGTCAACACCATCACGGCCATCACGACGCAGAAGAGCATCGCGAACCGCACCCTCCCCCGGTCCCGAGCCGCCGGAGCAACCCGAGCAGCCGTCGGGGGGACCGCCATCGTCCGACCCGTGGGTGTGGCCGCCGCACGCCGGGGAGCGACCGACCGCTGTTGCGTCGATGGCCTCGGTATCGGAATCGGCTTCGGCCTCGCGGGCGCCGCGGAGGCGCGAGGCCGAGTCGTCGTGGCGGCTCCGCGCCCCCTGCGAGGCGCCGCGGAACCCGTCGACGCATCACCCGCCTCATGCTCCCGAGGCCGCCGAGCGACCTTCGCAGCCGCGCTCACGCGGCCTCCGCAGCGAGCTCGGCGGCCCGGAGCTTCGCGCTGCGTGCGCGTGGGTTGCGGGCGGCCTCGTCGGCGCTCGGAACGAGCGGCTTCTTCGTCAGCACGGTGAGCCGTTCGTCGCCCGCGAAGAATCGCTTCACGATCCGGTCCTCGAGCGAGTGATACGCGATCACCACCACGCGGCCACCGGGAGCGAGGACGCCCACCGCCCGAGGCAGGGAGGTGGCGAGCTCCTCGAGCTCCCGGTTGACCGCGATACGGAGCGCCTGGAAGGTTCGACGCGCGGGGTGGGGGCCGCCCCGGCGCCCTCCGACGGCGCTCACGACGATGCCGACGAGCTCCTCGGTCGTCTCGATCGGCCGGCGCTGACGCGCCCGAACGATGGCGGCGGCCACGCGGCGCGATCGCCGCTCCTCGCCGTACTCGAAGATGATCCTGGCGAGCTCCTTCTCGGACGCGGCGTTGACGAGATCCATCGCGGACTCGTCCTCTTGTCCCCGCCCCATCCGCATGTCGAGCGGGCCCTCGTGCCGGAAGCTGAACCCGCGCTCCGGCCGCTCGATCTGCATCGACGAGACCCCGAGGTCGTACAGGACGCCGTCGACCCGGTTCTCCACGGGCACGTCCGAGAACCGAGCGCGGACGGCGGCGAAGCGGTCGCCGAAGCGGGACAGACGCCCGCTCGCGATGGTGACGGCCTCGGGGTCCCGGTCGACGCCGATGAGCCGGCCGACGCCCGACTCGAGCAGCGCCTCCGCGTGCCCGCCGGCGCCGAGTGTGAGGTCGACGACGGTGGGGCGCCCGCCGAGGAAGCGCACCACCTCGTCCACCATCACCGGCTCGTGTCCGACCCCGCTCACTCGCTGATCGCTCCCTCGCTAGGCGAGCACGTGGAGCGCGAGGACGCCCAGGCCGACCTCGACGCCGACGACACGCGGGGACACCACCAACAACTCGAGGCTCCGACGAACCTCGGTCGAGAGCGGACCCCCATCTATCTGCCTCCGGATTGCAGCGTGCCGGCCTGATACGCGCCGCCGTGGGCCTGCTCGTAGCGCTCGTGCGCCGACCGGTCCCAGATCTCCATCCGGTCGAACACACCGAGCACGACGACGTCCTTGCGGATCTCCACCTCGCTCCGCAGCCGTTGCGGAACGAGCAGACGGCCCTGCGAGTCGAGCTCCACGGACTCGGCCTTGCCGAAGAACATCCGCGCGTAGGCACGTCCCTCGGAATCGGAGAGGCGGATGTCGCGGACCTCCCGGCTGCGCGCCTCCCACTCGGCCCTGGGGAAGCAGAAGAGGCACCCGTCCTGCCCGAGCGTGAGCACCGCGCCGTCCGCGAAGACGTCGCGGAAGCGCGACGGCAGGCTGATGCGCCCCTTCGGGTCGAGCTGATAACTGTGCGTGCCGAGAAGTTCGGCCACGCGTCCTCCCCTTCCCCTCCACTGCGGTCCACCTTTATCCCACTGACGCTCCACTTCGTCAAGACAGTTGGGAGAAGAACTGATGAGAACTGTCAACGAGCGTCAACGGATGTGACGTCCCCGGCGGCCGTCAGACGGCAAGCCGGGGGTCCGGCGTGACCCGAAAGTAAGGAGCGGTGAGTCTCAGACGGGCAGGTACGGCTCCCATTCGGGCTCGAGCCGCCCGAGCGAGAGCCGGAAGCCGTCCGCGGGCGCGAACGGCTGACGCGCGAGCCGCAGCCCGGCGTCCTCCGGCTGCCGGTTCTCCTTGCGCGAGTTGCACCGGCGGCACGCGGCGACCACGTTGTCCCACGAGTGCGCGCCGCCCTTCGACCGAGGCACCACGTGATCGAGGTTCTCGGCCGCCGCGCCGCAGTACTGGCACCTCCACCCGTCGCGGGCGAACACCGCGCGTCGCGTCAGCGGCGCGTGCGCGCGGAAGGGCACGTGAACGAAGTGGCGGAGCCGGAGGACGGAGGGCGCCTCGATCTGGTAGCGCTCGGCACGGAAGACCATCCCGTTCGAGACGAGGACCTCGGCCTTGTCCTTAAGGACGAGCACGACCGCCCTCCTCGCAGAGACCACTGCCAGAGGTTGGTGCGACGCGTTGAGTACGAGCGCTCGTCCCATGGGCCGGGTCCAGCGAGTATAGCCAGCGCCTCTGTTCCGAACGCCCGGATGCTTGCATCGATCGAATCCCAATGGTGTGATTCGGCGTCGAAGGCGGCGGAGCACCGTCCTCGGTCTTGTTCCATGGGCGCCTAGTAGCGAACAAGGGGCCGCGCGGGGCGTCCAGCGCCGGGTTCGAGCTCCGCCGCCTTCGCTTCCTGCCCGCCTCCCCCGCCCGCCGGGGAACGGCGGGGAACTCTCTTCCCGTCCGATCCGTACTCCTCAGTAAGATGAGTGTCCCCCCGAGCGCGGAGGTGCCCTTGGAGGCTCCGGAACCCACCCACGACTGGCAGCGCTTCGCAACGCAGTTCCATCAGATCGAAGAGAACGTCGAGCGCGTCGTCCAGGGGAAGCACCACGAGATCCGGCTGGCGCTCGTTGCGCTCGTTGCCGAGGGCCACGCGTTGATCGAGGACGTTCCGGGGGTCGGCAAGACCATGCTCGCCAAGGCGATCGCGCGCTCGATCGACTGCTCGTTCCGGCGGATCCAGTTCACGCCCGACCTGCTGCCGACCGACGTCACCGGTGTGAACGTGTTCAACCAGGAGCGCGGCGACTTCGAGTTCCGTCCGGGGGCGATCTTCGCGAACATCGTGCTCGGTGACGAGATCAACCGCGCGAGCCCGAAGACGCAGTCGGCGCTCCTCGAGTGCATGGAGGAGCGGCAGGTCACGATCGACACCGAGACGTACCAGCTCGGCGCGCCGTTCATGGTGATCGCCACGCAGAACCCGATCGAACACGAGGGGACGTATCCACTCCCCGAAGCGCAGCTCGACCGGTTCATGATGCGGATCGCGATCGGCTACCCCTCGGCCGAGGTCGAGGCCGAGATCCTCGCGACGCACGGCGTCCGCTCGACGCTCACCGACATCGGGCCTGTCACCGACGCGCTCGGCGTGCGCGAGATGATCGAGCAGGCCCGGCACGTCCACGTTGCGGCGCCGATCCGGCGTTACATCGTCGATCTCGTCGAGGCCACCCGGCGTCACCCCGACGTCTACCTCGGCGCCAGCCCGCGCGCGTCGATCATGCTGCTTCGCGCCGCGCGAGCGCTCGCCGGCGCTGACGAACGCGACTTCGTGATCCCCGACGACGTCAAGGCGCTCTCCGCGCCAGTGCTCTCGCACCGCGTCATCGTCACGGCCGACGCGGTGATGACCGGGCGCAGCCCGGCCGCGGTCCTCGACGAGGTCCTGAACGAGGTGCCGGTCCCCATCACCGGAAAGGCCTGACGATGCCATCGGGCCGCGGCGTGGTCGTGTTCGCGGCCGCGCTCGGGCTCTGGGTGCTCGCGCGCATCGCCGGCTCCCCGACGCTGCATATCGTCGCCGTCGGGCTCGCCGTGCTGCCGATCGCGGCGGTGGCGTTCACGCGGTGGAGCAGGCAGCGGCTGCACGTCCGGCGCCGCCTCTCGGATCAGCGCGTGCAACCGGGGCATCGGGTGACCGTCGACCTCGAGATCGAGAACGAGTCCCCGGCGTCGACGTCCTTCCTGCTGCTCGAGGATGCCGTCCCGCCGGGCCTCGGTCGTCCGGCACGGTTGGTCCTGACCGGCATCACGGGCCACGGGCTCGCTCGGGCCTCGTACACACTTGTCGCCCAGTCGCGCGGCCGCTACCTGCTCGGCCCGCTGTCCGTCGACGTGTCGGACCCGTTCGCGCTGACGCGGTCGCGGATCGAGTTCCCCGTGCGCGAGGAACTCGTCGTGACGCCCGCTGTCGAGGAGCTCGAGGCGGGCCCGGTGTCACCGTTCGGGCAGACGAGCGGGGTCTCGCTCGCCAAGCACCTGTTCCGCACCGGTGAGGAGTTCTTCACGATGCGCGCCTACCAGGAGGGCGACGACCTACGCCGCATCCATTGGCCCAGCGTCGCCCGCAGCGGTGAGCTCATGATCCGTCAGGACGAGTCGACCCGTCGTTCGCGCGCGGTGATCCATCTCGACACACGTCAGTCAGCCGTCGGCCAGAACCGCTCGCCCGGATTCGAGCGGTGTGTCTCGGCCGCCGCGTCGATCGGCATGCTGTTGGCGGCGTACGGCTTCGGCATCCGGCTCGGCACGTCGCAGCTCGCGCCGTCGGGCGTCTCGCAGGATCAGCTCCTCGACACGCTCGCTGGGGTCTCGCACGACAACGGGCGCTCCGCCAGTCCGGCCCTCAGCAGGCTGCGCGCCGCGGCGTCGCCGGAGACGACGCTCGTCGCGATCACCGCGCCCCCCGATCCGAGCGAGCTCGCCGGCCTCGTCCGGGTCGGCGCGGGGTTCGGTCCGAAACTCGCGGTGCTCGTGTATCCGGTCGCGCCATCGACCCTCCCGCCCGACCGCGCCGCGCAGGTCGAGGGACGCGCCTCGTCGGCGCGGCTGTCCCTGTCGCGCAGCGGCTGGGAGGTCTTGGTCCTGTCCCCCGAGTCGAACCTGAAGGACGTATGGCAGCGAAACAGGACGTCGCTCCCCGCGCTCAGCGGCTAGCCGCGCTCGGCGCCGTCGCGTTCCTCGCGGTGGCGACGGCGTTCGCGTTCGGTCGTGTCTTCGTCGGTCACGCCGCGACCTGGAAACTGCTGGCGGCCGCCGTGCTCTCGGTCGGGCTCGCCGCGCTCCTCGAGCGCCGCAGCCTGCTGCTCGCCACGGTCGTGAGCGCGATCGCGCTCCTCGTCGTCATCGGGGTGTTGGTGTTCCCCGGTACGACCTGGTTCGGGCTGCCGACGCGCGAGACGCTGCACGCCGCCCTCGAGGCGTTGGGCCGCGTGGGGCACGACGCGCACGTACAGGTCGCGCCCTCCGAGCCGCTTCGGCCCCTGATCCTTGCGGCGCTCACGGCCGTGTGGACGGCGTCGTTCTCGGCGCATGCGCTCGCGATCCGCGCCGGCAGCCCGCTCCTGTCCGTCCTGCCCCCGGTGGCGCTTGTCGGATTCGCGGACACCGTGCTGGAAGACGGCGCGCGGCCGTTCTACGCGTTGCTGCTGCTCGCCGCGGCGCTGCTCGTGGTCTTCATGGACGGGCTCCGCCGGATCCGGCAGTGGGGACCGGTGTGGTCGTCCCCCGGCCGCCGGCGTCTGTCCTCGGTCGCCGGCAGGGGCGCCCGTCGGGTCGGCGTCACGGCCGTGATCGCCGCTCTCGCGTTCCCCGGCGTCCTGCCGGGGTTCCGCTCCGACGCGCTCATCGACTTCTCGTCCGGCAGCGGCCAGGGCACGCACCTGGATCCGTTCATCTCGATCCGCAACAACCTGGCGCGGTCGCAGCCGGTACCGCTCTACAAGATCACGTCGACGGACGAGACCGGCAACGCGTTCCCGGCGTACTGGCGCGCCTATACGCTCGATCTGTTCAACGGCGAGGCGTGGACCACCTCGGATCCGAGCGGCGAGCGGGGCACGACGATCGCGCCGCCCATGGGGCTCTCGCAGACCGTCCAGGCGCCCGCGGACGCCACGACGATCGTGAGTCAGAAGGTCGAGTTGCTTCAGGATCAGCACGACCTTGCCCTCCCGCTCGCCTACCCCGCGGTCGCGGTGTCGGGGCCGATGGGGGAGGTCCGCTACAACGCGCAGCTCGGAACGGTGACGGCGCCGGGAACGCTCGCGGCCGACACGAGCTACACCGTCACCTCGGACGTCGTGATCCCGACCCCCGAACAGCTCGACGCCGTGACGATGTCCTCGCCGGACCGCCGCTACGTGTACCTGCCGAGGTCCACGCCGCCGGTGATTGCCGACATCGCGCAGCGGTGGACGGCCAACGTCTCGCCGGCGACGCCCTACCGCCGGATCCTCGCGATCATGGACCGCCTCTCGGAGACCGGCGGGTTCGTCTACGACGAGCGGGTGGATCCACGCGACGACGCGAACGCACTGGTCGACTTCCTGACCAAGACCAAGCGTGGGTTCTGCCAGCAGTTCGCCGCGGCGATGGCCGTGCTGGTCCGCGAGCTCAACTACCCTGCGCGCGTCGCCGTCGGCTACCGCTCCGGCCAGCCCGCCGGGCCCAAGTCCTACCTGGTCTCGACACACGACGCCCACGCGTGGGTCGAGGTCTACTTCCCGGGGTACGGCTGGCTGCCGTTCGAACCGACCCCGAAGCGTCCGAACCCCGTTGGCTCGATCGAGAACTCGTACCTCAATCCCGCACCGCCGGCGGCGACGGGCGGCGACGGGCGGGGCGCGACAGGCAACGGAACGGCGGGGTCGCAGTCCGCGAGCGGCCCCGGGAGCTGCATCGTCGGCGGCCGGCGCGCGCCCGCGACGTCGTCGCTCTGCTCCGGCAACCGGAACATCCGCCCGGAGGGATTCGCCGGTGCGCACGGGGCCGGCGGGGCGACGGGCGGCTTCATCACGCCGGACGACGGTTACGGCGTGCCGCTCCGGCTGGTCCTGTCGATCCTGCTGCTGCTCGGCCTGGTCCTGCTCGTGGTGATCCCCGCGGTGAAGTGGGGGGCACGGCTACGGATCGCGCATCGCCGCGGGTCGCCCCGCGAGACGGTCCTCGCGGCGTTCCGGCTGTTCGACGGCGAAGCCGCCGACCTCGGGCTGGGCCGACGGTCGGGCGAGACGCTCCTCGAGTACCGGCGGCGGCTCGACGAGCGTGTTCGGTTCTCGGACGGCCAGCTCGGCCGGCTCGCGGCCGCCGCGACACGCGCGGCCTACGCCGACGGCGAGATCGAGCCGGCGGAGGCACGTGCCGCGCTCGCCGACGCGAAGGTCGCGATCCGCGACGTCCGGCGCGACACGGGCGTGACGCGGCGCCTGCTGGGCGTCTACCGACCGGGGATCTGACCCGTCAGGAGCCGGTCTGCGTGCGAGCCGCCGCCTGGCGCAGCGCCCGAACGAACCGGTCCCGGTCTTCGCGGAACTGGCCCACCTTCGCCTCGACTCCGCTGGCGATCTCGTCGATCGCGACGAAGAACGCCAGCTGGCCCTCCTTGAGCGCGTCGATGACCTCGCCGCTGCGCCGGGCGATCTTGAAGATGCTCTGCCCGTCGGTGATGAGCTTGACCTCGGACAGGTGCCGGTCGAGCGCCGCACGGCGATTGAGGTAGCTCCACGCGCGCCGGACGCGCTGCAACGACATCCCGCCGTCGAGAAGCGATTTCACGACCTTCAACGCAACGAGGTCGCGGAACGAGTACAGCCGCGGAACGCCCGGACGTCCTCCCGTTCGTTGGACCGACGGCCTGACAAGACCGATCTCGTCCCAATAGCGGAGCTGCCTCGGCGTGCAGCCGGTGAACTTGCTTGCTTGGTGCGCGGTGAACCCCTCCATCGGACGTGCGCCCTCCGACCCCTCATCACTTCACGAACCATGGACCGCTGCGCCCGGTGCGCCGAGGGGGAGGAACCCGACGTTCGGTAGACGGTCACGCCCTTGGGGAAGGCGAGCGATGTTCTACTGCGGCGGCGCGACGCTGGCAAGCGCGCAGCATGCGACGACGAACGATCGAGGCGTTCAGGAAGGGGGCGGCGTGGGCCCGCGGAAGCGTGAGGAGAACCGCGCGAGCAGACCCGCGATCGAGAAGCGACCCGACTGTTGCAGGGCGCGCACCTGATCGCGTCCGAGCTGTCGCAGGTATCGATAGGCGAGCAAGGCCGATACCAGCATCACCCCGAATCCCAGCGCGGCGACCCACAACGAGACCGGGAACAACATGAGCATGATGAACCCGAGGAGGAACGCGAGCGTGGACCAGCGGATGCGTCGCGCGAGATGCGTATACAACGACGTCCGGCTGACGGCGTCGGCCAAGCGCGGGTCCTCCTCGGCGAGACGTTGCTCGATCTCGTCAAGGATCCGCTGTTCGTCGGGCGAGAGCGGCATCGGGTCTACCTTCCGTCCTTTTCGGCCGTCCATCACGGCCGTCCCCTTCGATCCGTGCGGCGGTCCCGGTCGCGTCGTCCGCTCGCGCGTTCGCGTGACCGTCGCTCGGGTCGATGATGCTCCTGCTCGATTATAGGAACGAGCCCGCCCAGGGTCGAAGGTCCGGTCGGTCGCGCCCCGGACGTCTCGGTCACGGCCGGTGGCCAGGCTGATGGTCGAGAAGCGACGCCGGCATCGCGGCGCCTCGGCCGAACCGTCGCTCGATACGGTCAACCGCCCGCTCGACGTCGCCCCATCGCTCGCCCCGCAACAACGCGAGCTGCTCCGCCCCGGCTGGGACGAGGCCCGTCGCCTGCACCCCGAGCAGCCGTACCCGCCGTCGCTCACCGGGAAGCGCTCGGTAGAGCTCGGCGGCGACCGCGTGGACGTCGGCGCCGACGTCGGTCGCATCCACGAGCGTTCGCGAGCGCGTGAGCGTCGTGAAGTTCGCGAGGCGGGCCTTGAGGACGATCGTTCGCGCCCGGTACCCGTCTTCCCGCAGCCGCGCGGCGACGCGGTGCGAGAGCGAGAGGATCTCGCGCAGGAGGTCCTCCTCGGCGTCGAGGTCGGTGTCGAACGTCTCCTCGTGCCCGATCGACTTCGGCGCCTCGTACGGGACGACGTCTCGAGGGTCGACGCCGGTCGCCAGCGCCTGCAGGTCCCGCGCGTGCTGGTCGCCGATCAACCGCCCGAGCACGGCAGATGGCGTCCGGCCGAGGTCGCCGACGGTCCTCACCCCCAGGCGATCGAGGACCTCCATCGTCTTCTCGCCGACGCCCCACAGCGCCCGCGCGGGCAGCGGGTCGAGGAATGCCGACAGCTCCTCGGCGGCAACCCGCACGAGCCCATCGGGTTTGGCCGCGCGCGAGGCGAGCTTGGCGACGAGCTTCGTGGGCGCCACGCCGACGGAGCATGCCACACCGATCTCCGAGCGGACCTCGCCGCGGATCCGCTCCCCCATCTCCGCGGGCGCCCCGAACAGCCGGACAGCGCCGGCCACGTCCAGGAACGCCTCGTCGAGGGCGATCGGCTCGACGAGCGGCGTGACCGAGAGCAGGATCTCGCGGAAGCGGTTGGAGTGCGTCCGGTACGCCTCGAAGTCGGGCGGCAGGAACACGGCGTCCGGACACAGCCGCCGGGCTCGCACGGCCGGCATCGCGCTCCGGATCCCGAACCGCCGCGCCTCGTACGACGCGGACATCACGACGCCTCGCGACCCCGAGCCGCCGACGACCACCGGGCGCCCGGTGAGGGACGGATCCTTCTGAACCTCGACGGAGGCGTAGAACGCGTCGAGGTCGGCATGCAGGATCGGCTCAGCCGGCCGGAACGCGCTCACGCCCCGATCCTCGCATGCGCACGACGGCGATCAATCCCTGCAGGAGGCTCCCGAGGATGAACGGGATCGACAGCGAGGTCCCGAGCACGGCCATGCCGGACTTGCCGGCGTGGAAGCGGAACGCCGCATCCGCGAAGACCGTCCCGTAGAACCCCAGAACGCGAGCCCCGAGAAGCCGTGCGCCAGCAGCAACCATCGGAAAGGGCCCGACGACGACGGGTGGTGCCGGCGGATGCGGCGCCTCGAGGATGGGCGCCTCGGCGAGCGGGCCAGCGCTGTGGCCGGCCTGCTCGAGGTGCGCGTCGTCCATCGATCCTCCACTCGTCCGGGTGGAGGGACGTCACCATCCCGCCGACCCACCGCTGGCGTGCCACAGCTTTCGAGGAGCGGCCGGCCCGTCCGTCGCGCGTCCGGCGAGGGCGTCGGCGAGCGTTCCGTCGCGCCGAGCGCGCTGGAGCGCCGTGAGCTCCCAGGCGTCCTCTGCGATGATGCTGACACCCCGCCGTCCCGTTCGACGAACGGTTCCGCTGACCGCGAGTACGAACGAGTGGAAGATGGTTCTCGCGATCTTCGCCTGCACGCTCTCGAACACGGTCACGTCCACCGGACCCGTGGCGTCGTCGAGCGTCAGGAAGATGATCCGCTGGCCGCTCTTCACCGCCGGCGTCTGCGACGCCACCTTCACTCCCGCCACCATCACCCGAGCACCGGAGCGCTGCTTCCACAGGTCGGCCGCGCGCACCACCCCGAGGTCGCGCAGCAACGGCTCGAAGAACGACACGAGATGCCGGCTCGCATCCACCCCGAGCACGTCCAGTTCCGCCCGCACTCGCTCGGCATCCGAGTACTCCGGCAACCCCAACGACAGCTGTTCGGGAGGGCCGCTGAGATCGAGCGCCAACTGATCCCCCACCCGCTCGGGCTTCGTGACCATCGCCGCGTACACCCGATCCCGCCGCGTCCCCCTCGGCAACCGATCGAACCCACCCGCATGCGCGATCGCCTCGACCACCGGCTGCGACACCTGCGTCCTCCGGACGAAATCGCCGACGTCCTTGAACGCCCGATCCGCGCGAGCCTCGAAGATCGACTCAACCTCGCCGTCCGAGATCCCGTGGACGTCCTTCAGAGCAAGCCGGATCCCGTACATGTCGTCCTCAGCTCGCCAATCCGACGCCCGAACAACCTCGACGACGTAGTCGGACTCACTGGCGTTGACGTCGAGGGGGAGGATCGGGATGCCGTGCTCTCGGGCGTCCTCGAGGATCAGGCGTCGGGGGTACATACCGGGCTCGTGCGTGAGGATGCCCGTGAGGAAGTGCGCCGGGTAGTGAGCCTTGAGCCAGGCCGATTGATACGTCGGGACGGCGAAGGCGGCGGCGTGGGCCTTGCAGAAGCCGAACGAGGCGAAGGACCAGACCTCGTGCCAGATGCGTTCGGCGGCCTCGTCGTCCAGTTCGAGGTTCGTCTTCGCGCGATCCAGGACCCAGGTGCGGATCTGGTCGACCTCGAGGTCGTCGGAGAGGTGGCGTCTCACTCGGTCGGCCTCGGAGAGATCGCAACCCGTCACGGCGGCAACGGTTCGCATCACTTGTTCGTGGTAGACGATGACGCCGTAGGTCTCCTGGGTGCCCGTGCGGAACGAGGGGTGGAGGTACTCGGGCTTCTGCATGCCGGCTCGGCGCTTGAGGAACGGCGTGATCATGTCGGACTTCACGGGGCCTGGGCGGAAGAGCGAGATGTCGACGATCAGGTCGTCCCAGCGGTCGGGCTGGAACTTCTGCAGGAGCTCGCGCTGGCCGGGAGACTCGATCTGGAAGCAACCGAGCGTGTCCGAGCGACGGATCAGCTCGAACGTCGGCGGGTCGTCAAGCGGGATGGCGTCGAGGTCGAGCTTCTCGTGCTCGGTGCGCGCGATCTCGTCGAGGCAGTGCCGCATCGCCGAGAGCATCCGCACGCCGAGCACGTCGAGCTTGAGGTAACCAAGCAGCTCGACGTCGTCCTTGTCGGCCTGGATCATCCGGTAGCCCTGGTACGAGCGCTCGAGCGGAACCCGGTGGATCAGATCGTCATTGGATAGCACGATGCCGCTGGGATGCAGGGCGAGGTGACGCGGGAAGCCGTTGAGCCGCTCGGCCACGCGGAACAGCGTCCCGAGGTGGCCGGCGTTCATGTTGGTGCCGGCGAGCTCGGGGAGCTCCTCGATCGCGGTGCGGAGATGGTGCGCCCCGATGTGCGGGAACGCCTTGGCGACGGTGTCGACCTCGACCTCGGGCAGGCCGAGCGCCTTGCCGGCCTCGCGCACTGCGGCGCGCGCTCGGTAGGTTTCGACCATCGCGACGCACGCGGTGCGGTCGTCGCCGTGGCGCGAGAGAACCATGTCGTACACGTCCTCGCGCCGCGCGGACTCGACGTCGATGTCGATGTCCGGCAGCTCGTCGCGGAGCGGGTTGAGGAACCGCTCGAACACGAGGTCGTGGCGAACGGGATCGACATCCGAGATGCCGGTCAGGTAGCAGACGAACGACCCGGCCGCGCTCCCCCGGCATGCGCAACGGATCCCCATCGACCGGATGTCCTCGACGATGTCGGCGACGGTCAGGAAGTACGCCGAGTACCCGAGCTTGTGGATCATGTCCAGCTCGTGGTTCAGCCGCTCCCGGACCTCGTGCGTGGGCTTCACTCCGCGCCGTTCGATCCCTCGCCAGCACCGCTCGGCGAGCATCGACGACGCCGACCGCCCCGCCGGCGTCGGGAATCCGGGGAAGCGGACCTGCCCCAGCCCGAGATCGAACGCGCACCTCTCCTCGATCTCGAGCGTCGCGCCGCACAGCTCCGGCCGCTCGACGAACAGCCGGCGCATCTCTTCCGCCGGCTTCAACCACCCCTCGGCGTTGACGCGACTCACGTTGTGCTGGTTGATCGGCACCAGCTCGCGCATGCACTCCAGCGCATCTGCCAGGAACGCATCCTCGGGGACCAGGTACCGAACGGCGTTGGTCGCGACGGCGCGCGTCGACGTCCGCTCGGCCAACCGAAGCAGCGCTCGGATCTCCTCGTTCGACGACGCCTCGAGCCGCTGCTGCACCGCCACGTACAACCGCTCCCCGAACGCCTCCTTGAACGGCGTTATCGCGTCGGCGGCGGCCGACGCTCGGCCGGCAACCGCGAGGGCTCCAATCGGAGACGCCGGCCCGAGCACCGCGATCAGCCCCTCCGAATGCGCGCAGACCTGCTCCGCCGTGAGCGACGGCTCTCCCCGCTCCCCGAGCATGTGCGCATCGGTGATCAACCGGCACAGGCTCGCGTATCCCGCCGCATCCACGGCGAGCACGACGACGGATCGTCCTGACTGCCCGACCGATCCTTCGGCGACCGTCAACGACGCCCCGAGGATCGGACGCACACCGACCTTGCTGCACGCATCGACGAACCGAGTGGCGCCGTACAGGCCATCGCGATCCGTCAACGCAACCGATCGCATGCCGAGGGCAGCCGCTCGGCTGGCGAGGTCTTCGGGCGAGAACGCGCCGTCCTTCAGTGAGAAGAACGAGCGGACGTCGAGGTGCACGAAGCCGCACGCCATGTCATGGCTCCGCGCATACGCAGGACCGTACGCAGGGCGATATCGAGGGCCATCGGTAGGAACGGTCGTCCGGGGGTAGATGGGCCGTCGAGATGGCGAGGGCGGCCGAACCTGCGCGTTCCGCGGCGAACTTCCTCCCGCCGGGTCGAACGCTGCCGGCGCTGATCGAGGCGTCGAAGCAGTGCCGCGGCTGCGACCTGTACGCGAACGCGACGCAGACGGTCTTCGGCGAGGGACCCGCCGGCGCCGACATCATGTTGATCGGCGAACAGCCGGGCGACCGCGAGGACCGGCAGGGCCATCCCTTCGTCGGCCCGGCCGGCCAGCTCCTGGATCGCGCCCTGGAGGCCGCCGGCATCGACCGAACGAAGGTGTACATCACCAACGCGGTCAAGCACTTCAAGTTCGAGCCGCGCGGCAAGCGACGGATCCACAAGAAGCCGAACGCGGAGGAGATCCGCGCCTGCAAACCCTGGTTGGAAGCCGAGCTGGACACGGTCAAACCCAAGGTCATCGTCTGTCTCGGCGCCACCGCCGCCCAAGGCGTCATCGGCCGCACCTTCAAGGTCACCCAACACCGGGGCGAGTTCGTCGACACCCAGCTTGAACCGTTGGTCACGGCCACCGTCCACCCCTCGTCGATCCTCCGCGCCCCCGACGACGCCGCCCGAGCCGCGGAGACGGAGGCATTCGTACGAGACCTGCGAGCGGTCGCACGCGCCCTGAACTCAACGGATCGCTGACGCGGTGCCGCTCGCCGCCGAACCCGGCTTCAGTCCCACAGCCGCTCGAGGTGCCACCGATCCCCTCGTCGCTCGTGGTACAGGTCCCACACGGCGCCGCCCCGAGCCTCGACCCGCCAGTACTCGCGATCGCGTCCGTCGGACCACCACCGGCCCTCGATCCGCCATCGGCCGATGACGTCGGCGACCTCGTACCGCTTGCCGCGCCAGACGAAGGCGCACGGCATCCCGGCATCGCGTTCGACACGGACCTCGACCTGCTCGTCGTAGCGCTTGGACATGGCTGCCTCGCCGAGAACCCCTGGAAGCCAGAACTTGGAATCCAGAACCCGGAATCACCAGAATCGAACATATGTTCGATTCGATACGACTGTACGCTCGGCCTCCGACACCCGTCAAGACCGACTTCCACGCGCGCCGCGGACGGTATGGTCTGCGCCGTGACCGAGGGGTCGGAGCTGGTCGCCGTCGTTCCGAACTTCAGCGAGGGACGCCGCGAGGACGTGATCGAGGCGATCGTCTCTGCGCTGCGGGTGCCCGGCGCGCGTCTCGTCTACCGGCAGACCGATCCCGATCACAACCGACTCGATACGACCGTGCTCGGGGACGCCGACGCCGTTCGGCGCAGCGCGATGGCGGGCGCGGCGACGGCCGTCGGGCTGATCGACATGAACGAGCACCACGGCAGCCACCCGCGGATGGGAGCCGTCGACGTGATCCCGTTCATGCCGGTACGTGGCGTCTCGATGGATGAGGTGGTCGAGCTCGCGCGCGCGTTCGGCAAGGAGCTCGCGGACACGCTCGACGTGCCGGTCTACCTCTACGACCGCGCCGCCCTCTCCTCCGGACGCGCCAGCCTCGCCGAGGTACGGCGCGGCGAGTACGAGGGACTGCGCGAGGCCGTCGCGCGCGGCGAGCGCCTGCCCGACTTCGGCCCACACGAGATCGGCCGGGCCGGTGCCGTCGCCGTCGGTGCGCGCAAGCCGCTCGTCGCGTTCAACGTCTACCTCGACGGCGACGACGAGGCGGCGGCCAAGGACATCGCGCGGACGATCCGAGAGTCCTCCGGCGGGCTGCGCGCGGTGCGTGCGATCGGCTTCGCCGTCCCGGAGCGTGGCGGCGCCGTCACCGTCTCGATGAACCTCGTCGACCATGAGGTGACGGGCCTTCGGACCGCGTTCGACGCCGTCGAGCGCGAGGCGAACGATCGCGGCATGCACGTCACGGGGAGCGAGATCGTCGGCCTCGCGCCGGAGTCGGCGATCGCCGACGACGACGTCGCGTACCTACGACTGGAGGGGTTCGATGCGGACGCGCAGATCCTGGAGCGGCTCGTGAACCCCGGAGGTGCATCGTGAACGACGGCATCCGCAACCGGCGGATCGCCGAGTTCCTCGAGACCCTCGGTTCGGACAGCCCCACCCCGGGTGGTGGCGCGGCAGCCGCCGTCACCGGCGCGAGCGGCGCGGCGCTGATCGCCATGGTCGCGAACCTGACGATCGACAAGGCGGGCTACGAGGAAGCGTGGGACCGGATGCGTGAGATCCTGCCGGTCGTCGGCGCCGGCCGTGACGAGCTGCTCGAGCTCGCGGATCGCGACGCGGCGGCGTTCGACGAGGTGATGGCCGCCTTCCGCATGCCGAAGGAGACCGATGACGAGAAGGCCGCGCGGCGCCGCGCGATCCAGCTCGCGTTCGAGGGCGCGGCCTCGGTCCCACTCCGGGTCGCCGAGCGTGCGGCGCAGATGATCGACCTGGGCCGCGAGGCCGTCACGCTCGGCAACGACAACGCGGCCTCCGACGGGCTGAGCGCGGCCTACCTCCTCTACGCCGCCGTCGAGTGCGCGGCCGCGAACGTCCTGATCAACGCGGCGTCGTTGAAGGACGAGGACAGGAAGCGGGAGCTGCTCAGCGCGGTCGGGCGCGTCCGCGAGACCGCGCGACGAGACGTCGACGCGGCCGCGCGCGCGTTCTCGGCGAAGGTCGGGTGACGCGCACCGCCCGCTGGTCGCCGGGCGACGCCGTCGTGCTGCGCGAGGTCTGGCGCGGCCGCATCTGGACCGGCCGTCCGGTGACGGTCGTCGCCGACGGGCACGACGCGCTCATGTTCTTCGTCCCGGTCGGCGCGCGCGGGTTCGTGCCGCACACGCTCGACGGCACACCGCTGCACGCGTTCGTCGAGGTCGAGGGCGACGCGTGGGAGGTCCGCCCGACGACGTGGACCGGGACGAACGTCCTCTCCTTCGCCGAGGAGGGCCGGCCGCACGCGACCCTGGCGTTCTGGGATGCCGCCTGGGGATTCCTCGGGTGGTACGTCAACCTCCAGACGCCGCTGCGGCGGACGCCGATCGGCTTCGATTACCTCGATCAGGAGCTCGACGCATGGATCGGGCCCGACGGCTCGTGGGGCTGGAAGGACGAGGATGAGCTCGAACGATCGGTCGGCGCAGGCATCTGGACCCGGGCCGAGGCCGAACGACTCCGGCGCGAGGGCGGGGATGCGGTCGAGCGCGTCCTCGAGGGTCGGCCACCGTTCGACCGTGACTGGTCCTCGTGGCGGCCGGACCCGGCATGGCGGACGCCCGAGCTTCCGCCGGGATGGGACCTGGTCGAGGCATGACCGTCGGTGGTTGCCGAGGTCGAGCCGCGTCGGGCAAGCTTCGGCCATGACGACCGCCCTCGACGTCGCCGGCGTCCGCTCCCGGTTCTCGGCGCTCGCCCGCACGCTCGACGGCGTCCCCGTGGTGTTCGCCGACGCGCCCGGCGGCACGCAGGTCCCCGAGGCGGTGATCGATGCGATGGCCGGCTACCTGCGGCACAGCAACGCCAACACGCACGGCGCGTTCTTCACGAGCCAGGAGACGGACGCGGTCATCGCCGAGGCGCACCGCGCGGCCGCGGACCTGGTCGGTGCCGAGCCGGACGAGGTGGTGTTCGGTCCGAACGCGACGTCGCTGGTGTTCCAGATCTCGCGCTCGGTCGGCCGGACGCTCGGACCGGGCGACGAGGTCGTCGTGACGAAGCTCGACCACGACGCGAACATCCGGCCGTGGCTGATGGCCGCCGAGGAAGCGGGGGCCACCGTCCGATGGGTCGAGATCCGCGACGAGGACGTCAC
>DATAEU010000114.1:0-2234 GCA_036257835.1 Actinomycetota bacterium
GGGCAAGCCCTACTTCGGCCTGCCGGGCAACCCGGTGAGCGTGTTCGTCAGCTTCGAGACCTTCATCCGGCCGGCGCTCATGAAGATGATGGGCCGCCGGCAGCTCTTCCGGCCCGAGGTGACCGCCAGGCTCGAGGAGGATGTCACCGGGCCGATCGGCAAGACGCAGTTCGCGCGTGTGCGCGTTCGCCGGACCAAGGACGGCTGGGTGGCCACGCCGACCGGCGGCCGCGGCTCGAACCTGATCGCCACCGTCGCGAAGGCGAACGGCCTCGCGATCGTTCCGCCGGGGACCCAGACCGCGAACACCGGGAGCCAGGTGAAGGTCATCCTGTTCCGTTCGATGGAGGACTAGATGTCGAGGGAGCGGGAGGCCGTGGCGCGCATCGTCGAGGTCGGGGGCAAGCAAGCCACCGACCGCGAGGCCGTCGCCGAATGCATCGTCTCGATGACGCGCGAAGCCTGCGCCCAGCTGGTCGCGGGCACGCCGAAAGGGAACCCGCTCGAGGCCGCTCGGATCGCCGGCGTGATGGGCGTCAAGCGAACGCCCGACCTGTTGCCGTTCTGCCATCCCATCGCGGTGACCGGCGCGGAAGTGCTCGTCGAGCCCGACGAGGCGAGTGGGACGATCCGCGTTCGCACGACCGTGCGCGCGCACGACCGCACCGGCGTCGAGATGGAGGCGCTCACCGCTGCCGCGGTGGCGGCGCTCAGCCTCTATGACACGGCGAAGGCGTTCGATCGCGCTGCTCGCGTCGACGGCCTACGTTTGATCGAGAAGCGCGGCGGCAAGAGCGGTCACTACTCGGCGGAGTGAGTCGCTCGCGAGACGATCGCGAGATGTGCCGATGCGATGACCTTCCGAGCAACTTGCGCGAGGTGTTTGTACCCCCCTAGCCTCGGTGCTAGGTTGCAGACCCAGCCCAACATCTTGTGCCGGACCGGGGATCCGAACACATGGGGGTTAGGTAGGTGGGTTGGCTGCTGCTCGCGGCTCTGGTCATCCTGTGGGCCGCGTTCCTCGTCCCATCGTGGGCGAACTCCCCACGCACGTCGGCCAAGAGCATGAAGGATTTCGAGCGGAACATGGACACGCTGGCGGAGACCGAGTCGCAGGGCCGGTGGATCGTCACGCCCCGCAAGGGGACGACGTTCATCGGCCTGCGAGCGCGTGCCCAGGCGAGGGCGCGCGAACGCCGACGCCGCGTGCTCGTGGTGCTGATCGAGAGCCTGGTGCTCACCGCGCTGATCGGTCTCGTCCCGCCACTACGCGCGATGTGGTACGCGACCGCGACCCTGTTCGTGCTGCTGGGCGGCTACGTGTGGGCGCTGCTCTCGATGAAGGCGCGGACCGACGCGAACGACCCGGCTCGTCCGCGCGAGACCGCGGCGACCGCACCGGCGAGTCCGCGCCCGACTCGGCAGCGGTACGCGGCCGACGCCTCGAACCGCACGGCGCGCCGGTCGTTCAACGGCCTGCCCGCGTTCGGCGACGACCTCGTGAACATCGTGGTCAGGCCCGCGGCCGAGGTCGACGCGGCTCGCGTCTGAACGCCCGTCCCGTGGATCTGGACGGCGTCTCCCAGGATCTCCGAGAGCGTTTCGACGCGCGCGTGCAGGCTCGCGAGCGCGCGCTCCCGGCATCTCGTCGAGCGATCCGCTCCTGCGCGAACGCGATCCGCGCGATCCACCGCGGCGAGTTCGAGCTCGCGCATCGGTTGATGAACGAGGCGAGGGCGGCGATCGACGAGGGACTCGCCGCGGTCGCCGAGCATCCGGACATCCGGTTCGCCGGCTATCTGCAGGACGCGCAGAAGGAGTACGCGGAGGCGCGGCTCACCGAGGTGATCGTGGACGGAGGGAGGGAGGTCCCGACGCCCGACGCGATCGGTGTCGAGGACGCGCCGTACCTGAACGGGATGGCCGAGGCGATCGGCGAGGCGCGCCGGCGGGTCCTCGACCTGTTGCGCGCCGGGCGCGTCGACGAGGGCGACGCCGTCCTGGCGGCGATGGAGGACCTGTACGGGGTCCTCGTGACGATGGACTACCCGGATGCCATCACCGGGAACCTGCGTCGCGCGACCGACGTCGCCCGCAGCCTGATCGAGAAGACGCGAGGCGACCTCGCGGTTGCGCGAGTCTCGCAGGACCTGCACGACGCGCTCGACCGGCACGCGCGCGAGGTGCTGGGAAAGGCGGACTGATCGTGGCCGTTCGCAAGGAGACGATCAAGC
>DATAEU010000059.1:0-15348 GCA_036257835.1 Actinomycetota bacterium
CGAGGCGGCGGTGCGGGAGTTCCCGGAGATCGAGCCGGCCGTCGAAGGCATCGTCAGCCGCATCGAGAAGCTGTCCCGGTACCTCGAGAAGAGCGGGATCGATTCGCTCGCCCGGCACGATCTCGGCGTGGGCGAGTACAAGGTGCTCGTGAGGCTCCGCCTCGCCGGAGCTCCCTACCGCCTGTCGCCCACGGACCTCAGCAAGGAGCTCATGCTGTCCTCCGGTGCGATGACCAACCGGCTCGACCGGCTCGAGGAGCGGGGGTTGGTCGCTCGCAAGCCCGAGCCGCGCGACCGAAGGGGCATCCTCGTCGAGCTGACGGAACGCGGCTCCGAGGTCCTCGCCTCCTCCGTCCGCGAGCAGGCGGCCCTGGAGTCCCGTCTCGTCGGCGATCTCACGGCCGACGAGAAGCAACGCCTCAACGACCTGTTGCGAACCCTGTTGCGGGACTTCCAGGAGCTGCTCGGTCCGCCGCCGCGGCGCCGCCACCCCGACGACTGAGGCGATCGAACCTTCGAGTCAGCTCGGGGGCAGCTCGACGGCGATGAGGTGCGCGGTCACGGGCGGCGGGTGCGACAGCGCATCGGCCGTCTACACGAACCGCTCGTCCGCACCGGTGAGCCGGTCCGCGTGCTGACGCATGTGCTCCTCCCAGGAGGCACGACGTACAGCTCGGTGAGGAGGATGCGTACGAGTACGACGACGACCGAGCGTGTCGAGAGGCCGTTCAGTAATCGTCCTCGAAGTCCCACGCGCGCAGCGTTCCGGGTTCGATCCGGATGATGAGGTCGTTCGGACCCACCCAGTCGTCGGCTCGTTCGTCGCCGATGTAGCGCGACGCGATCCGGTGTCCCACCTCGGGGTCGCCGGGCTCGACGCGCGCGTTGGCGCGGACCTCGATCCCACGATAGGGGGGCTCCTGCTCGCAGACGACGATCGACACGCGCGGATCGCGGCCGATGTGGCGAACCTTCACGTCGTTCGTCCCCGTGAACAGGTTGAAGCCGCCGTCGCGCCATTCGTGCCAGAGGGGCGATAGCAACACCTCGTCGCCGGCCGTCCTCGTCGCGAGCACCGCGAGCAGCGGCCGTTCGAGCAGGTCGCCCAGGTCCTCGGGCCGAAGGTTCGTTCGCATCGATCACGCTCCCGGGAGAGGATGGCTCCGGACGCGGGCGATCGATCGTATGCCATCGGGCCGACGCCGTGCGACGAGGACGGGCTGATCTCGAACTACGCGGCTAAGGTTCGGACATGGACACTGTAAACACCACCACGATCCGGCTCGGCGATGTCGAGGTGACGAGGATCGGCCTCGGGACCAACCGGCTGACCTCCACCCCCGAGCACGTCGAGCTCATCCGACAAGCCGCCGCCGCCGGCGTGAACCACATCGACACCGCGTACACATACGCCGGAGGAGAGAGCGAGCAGACGATCGGCGCCGCGCTCTCGCCCAAGCCGCCCGACGTCGTCGTCGCGACGAAGGGCGGGTACGCGCCCGGCGCCGGCCGTCCCGAGATCCTGCGCGAACAGATCGACGAGAGCCTGCGCCGGTTGCGGACGGACACGATCGACCTGTACTACCTGCACCGCGTGCATCCGGAGACGCGGTTCGAGGAGAGCGTCGGCGCGCTCAAGGAGGCGCGCGACGCGGGGAAGGTCCGGCACATCGGCCTGTCGAAGGTCGGCGTCGACCAGATCGAGGTCGCGCGGAGGATCGTGCCCATCGCCGCCGTCCAGAACAACTACAACCTCTCGCACCGCGAGTGGGACGACGTCGTCGACCACTGCGAGTCGGAGGGGCTCGTGTTCGTCCCGTACTTCCCGCTCCAGGACGACGTCACCGGCGAGGTCGACGAGATCGCCCGGCGGTGTGGCGCCACGCCGGCGCAGGTCCGGCTCGCGTGGCTGCTTCGCCGGTCGCGGGTGATGGTGCCGATCCCCGGCTCGCTCTCGATCGAGCACGTGAAGGAGAACCTGCGCGCTTTCGAGATCGAGCTTGCCGACGCGGAGCTCGAGGCGCTCTCGCGCGGCTGACCGCAGGGCTGCGGTGCGGTCCGAGGGTTCGACGACGCGACATCGGCCCTCCGTGGCAGACTTGGTTCGTGCCGTATCAGGTCCTCGCCCTGCGCTGGCGAGACTTCTACATCCTCGCCGGAACGTCAGCCGCGACGCTCGTCGGTCTCCTGTTCGTCGGGCTCTCCCTGCATCTTCGCGCGGTCCTCTCGCGGGACGATGTTCGGAGCCTGGCGCGCGTCACGCTCGCGAACTTCGGCCTGATCCTGTTCGCGTCGTTGTTCATGGTGATCACGCAGCCGTCGTCGGCCGTCAGCTCACAGCTCATCGGCGCCGGCATCACGACGCTCGCCATCGTCGCGCCTAGCATCGTCGCCTCCATCAGGAGCCGGGCGCGAACGCTCCGGGCGTATCAACTCGTGTTGCGCTTCGGCCTGAGCGCGTTGAGTTACGTCGGCGTCATCGGTTCAGGCATCCTGATCGCCGTCGGCGCTGCCGACGCCGCCCTGGGCTGGCTGTGGGTCGTCACCGTGATCCTGCTGGTCGTGTCGTTGCGGAACTGCTGGGATCTTCTGGTCAGCGTCGGCGCGGCCACGCTGGAGGAGGCCGCGACCCAGAACTGACGCGTCGGACGGTCAGCAGGCGTGGCCGAGCGAGAGAGGGACGTGCCTGCTCCCGCCAGACCACTGGACGTTGAGATCGGCGCACAGCGGTCCGTCCACGATGAGGCCGCCGTTGAACTGGATCCCGCGGCCGTCCCCGAACCGTGTGCCACCATCGCCACATGCGTCGAAGGTGACCGCGCGTTCGCCGTCTTCGATCCGACGAGCGTCGAACCGGGACGGGTCGTACGACAGTGCGACGTGGCCGCTCGCGCTCGGATCGACGCTCACCGTGACGCGCGTGTGCGTGGCCACGACGACGAGGACCTTCAGGATGTCGGTCGGTCCCCGGTCGGTCGCGAGAACCTTTGCCGAGATGCGTCCCTTCCCACCGAGGCCCACGAACGCGATCGGTCCCGCGACGACCGCGTGCCGTTCCCAGCCCGTCGCGAGCGTCCCGTAGACGCTGGTGTCGCACGTTCGAACGTAGACGGCGTCGCTGCCGGGCGCCCCGCCGACCCCGCGCGTTCCGGTGGGCGTCGACGGCTGGTTCGTCGTCGTCCCGCCGCCGCAAACCGACAGGAGTGCCGCCAAGGCGAGGCGCATCGCTCCGGCCGGTCGGACAGGCATGTCAGACGTTCTACGCTCTTCACCGGTCGAGCGTTCCAGGGAAATGCCATGCGGCTCGTCGCGTCGAGGGGAATACCGTCCGGGGCAGGGAGGTTGGGGGAGGACCGCGACGAGGAGGGAACCATCGAGACGAAGTACTGCATCACGTGTGGCGACGAGCTGCACCCGGAGCGAGCCCGCAAGTACGGATACTGCACCAAACCCGAATGCCGCGGCAGGAACGCGCGCGGGCTGCGGGTGGCCGCGGTCGGCGTCAACAAGGCCGCGGATCAGTTCGTCGTCCTGAACGAGGAGACCGAGCGGGAGGCGGCGAGCGGCCGCTACAAGAAGCAGCCGGGAGCCGTCGGGCCGGCTCCGATGCCGCCGCGACCGGCGACCGCCGCCCACCGCAAGCCCGCCCCGGAGGTCGTCCCGCACTCGGCGCGGCGAACCCGACCGGCGTGGAGCGAGGCGCAGGAGCGGCTGGCGATCACGTACCGCGATATGGGGCTGACGCCGGAGGCGATCGGCAACAAGCTCGGCATCGGCCGTCGCCTGGTGACGCAGATCCTGCTCCGCGCTCCCCGAGCCCGCCGGTAGGGGCAGGGGTCGGGTTTGCCCTCCGCGCGTCGCCGCGTCATCCTCGAGGGATGCGGTACTTCGACGACGAGACGTTCCGGTTCCTCCGCGAGCTGAAGCGGCACAACGACCGCGACTGGTTCGCGAAGAACAAGGATCGGTACGAGCGATCGGTGAAAGAGCCGATGCTGCAGTTCATCGAGGACGCTGGGCCCGAACTCCGGTCGATCAGCCCCAGCATCGTCGCCGACTCGCGCCCATCGGGGGGGTCCATGTTCCGGATCCACCGCGACGTCCGGTTCTCGAAGGACAAGAGCCCGTACAAACCGTACGTCGCCGCGCACTTCTCCCCGTTAAAGGGCACGATCGGCCCCGGTTACTACCTTCACATCGAACCCGGCGGGTCGATCGTGGCGGGTGGGATGTGGATGCCGGACCCGCCGGTGCTTCAGTCCATCCGCGAGCGCATCGCCGCTCGACCTACCGAGTGGAAGAAGGCCCGCGCCGGGCTCGACCACGACGAGAGCGCGCTCAGGCGGCCGCCCCGCGGCTTCTCGCCGGACGATCCGATGATCGAGGACATCAAGCGCAAGAGCTTCACTTCGTCCTCGAGGCTCGGTGACGATCGGGTCATGGGTTCGGACTTCTTGAAGGCGTTCGTCCAGGGCTGCCGCCGTATCTCGCCGCTCATGTCGTTCCTCGCGGCGGCCGCGGGCGCTCGCTGGTAGCCGGGGGTGGAGGCGTGATGCTCGATCGCGAGGCGCTCGTGTCGTCGGCGCCCGAGGACGCGTGGGAGCCGGACCCCGACGTGGGCGGGGAGATGAACGTCCTGTACCGCACCGCGTCCGTCGAGGCCGGGCTGTCCCGGTTCCGCGAGCCGGTCGAGCCGATCACATGGACCCTGCCCGCTCGGGAGACCTTCTACGTGCTCGAGGGCTCCGCGCGGATCGAGATCGAGGGTGGGGAAACGATCCGCGCCGCGGCCGGAGAGATGGGGACGATCCCGAAGGGTGCCGTCACGACGTGGCACCTGACGACGCCGTTCATGGACTTCTACGTGCTCAGCTGATCACGGCGACCCAGTCGCGCAGGCGCGGCAGGTGTTCGGCGTAGTGCTCGGGCCCGGCCTTCGCGATCCAGAAGTCGGCGTCGGGCGACCGCGCGTCGAGCGAGCCCCAGGCGCGGAGCATGCGGTTGCGCGCCGCGACGGCCTGTGCCCGGATGTCGGGGAACGCCACATCGTGAAGCGCCTCGAAGAACCGCTCGTTCATCTCGTCGATGTGGATCTCCTCGCGCCGGTACGTTCCGAACCGGATCCGCTCGAGCACCACTCCCGCCTCCGCGAGCCAGCTTCCGATGTGGCCGACGAGATCCTTAGCCGACCACCCCTCGTCGAAGTAGCCGGCCTCGTCGACCTTGTCGACGGGGAGCGAGTCCACGAGCCCGTGGAGCTCCGTCCACAGGAACGCCTCCTCGACGCGAAGACGATCGTCGATCGGCGCCTCCGGGGAGCCGGACATCGACTCCGCCATCCTCAGCCCTCGTCGACGGGGTGAGCGTCGTCGTGATCTGTCGCGCCAGGTGCGTCGTCGCGCACGGTGAGGGCGGCCTCCTCCGGTGAAGCGAAGTCGTCCCGCTCGCGGACCGCATCGCCGACCAGCTCGTCCTCGTCGTCCTCCGGGCCGTCGTCGACGATCTCGAGCGTCTCGTCGATCGGCGGCTCCACCGGCCGTTCCTCGGCGAGCGCGCGGTCCAGGCCCTCGCCCGCGAGGGCCTCCTCGGGGGTCGTGCCGTACAGGCCCGATCCGAACGCGTGGTCGGCCTGCAGGATCTCGGCCTCCAGCTCGTCGGACTCGTCCGCGTCCCTCGGCTCGAAGTCCTCGCTCACCCATGCATCCTGGCGCGGAACGGAACATCCGACAAACCGCGCTGCCGACACGCCCTGCCCGCCCACCGCCCGTGCCCCGGGTCGACGACCGCCGAGCAGTTAGATCCGATCCGGCGCAACGGCGGTGTAGGCGGAGGCGAGCAGGTCCATCCGCTCCGGGTGGACGGGCAGCTCGAGCCGGTCGATCGCGATCACGGCGGCGATGCCGCGGGCGTTCGAGAGGAATGCGCCGTCGAACCGGTCGAGCTCGTTGACACGGACCCGTTCGCGCCGGACCTCGATGCCGCGTCGAACGAGCTCTCGCCGTAGGAGCTGAAGCGTGATCCCGTGTAGGCACGCTGCATCCGGCCAGACGACGGCGCCGCCGTCGAAGAAGCCGATGTTCGCGGTCGCACTCTCGGACACGAGGTCGAAGCCGTCCGTGAGCAGTGCGTCGTCGTAGCCGGCGCGCCGGGCGGCGCGCGTGTGAAACGCCTGCTCGGTCGCCAAGTGCTTGAGATGTGCCGCCGGACGTTGATAGTCGACGGACATCAGGCGTTGTGGTGACGCGATCGTCGCCGGCCCCCGAACCGTCACGACGATGGCCGGCTCCGCGTCGCCGTCGAGCTCGCGCACGTACACCCGAACCGACGCGTCCTCCGTATCCGCCAGGGCATGGCGGATGAGCTCGCGGACGCGGGCCGCGTCGATGCCGACCCCGAACAGCTCACGGTTCGCCGCCTCCAGCCGATCGAGGTGCAGATCCAGCCCGCGTGTCGTTCCGTTCCGAACCTGCATCGCGGTGAAGTGGCCGAACGACGAGGCGGCCAACCACGTCATCTCGGCGCCCACCGCTCGGCCGTTCACCTCGATCCGCACGCTCACCTACCGCCCGATCCGGTATCTCAGGTGAGTAACGCCGGGCGCGGCAACGGCGCGCACCTGTTCGAGTCGCACGTCGCCGACGTTCTCGAACAGTCGCTCGCCGTCGCCGAGCAGCACGGGGGCCACGCTCAGCTCGAACTCGTCGACGAGACCTTCCCGGAGGTACTGCCGCACCGTATCGGCTCCACCCGCGATGCGGACGTCGCGATCGCCCGCGGCCTGTTGGGCCTCGTCGAGCGCGGACCGGGTGCCGTCGGTGACGAATCTGAACGTCGTGCCGCCTTGCATCTCGAGAGGGTCGCGCGCGTAGTGGGTCAGGACGTAGACCGGGACGTGATACGGCGGGTTCTCACCCCACCAGCCGCGCCACGGAGGATCCTCGGGCCATGGTCCGCGGCCGCCGCCGAACATGTTCCGCCCCATCACGTAGGCCCCGACGTTCGCTCGCGCCTCCTCGATGACCGCGGTGCTCTCGTTCACCTCCCCGCCCTGGATCCCTTGCACCCGCCGCCACACCTCGAGCTCGAAGAACCACGCGAACGCGCGGGTCATGCCGACGCCGAGAGGGTCCTCGACGCTCTGGTCGGGTCCCGCGACGTAGCCGTCGAGCGACATGATCAGCTGGAACGTCACCGCCATCCGTGCCTCCCGCCGTTGCGCCGCCCCTCGACCGTCCGAGGATGTAGACGGTGGCGGCGTCGCGGGAATCATCGCTCACACGAGCGCGACGGCGAGCGCCCTATGCGAGCAGCACCGTCAGCCGCCGCCGGAGCCCGGCGACATCGAGGCCGAGAGCCGCGTCGTGCTCCTCGGGTTGGCCGTACTGGTGCAGGAACCGTCGCGGGACCCCGACTGACGCCACTCGCACGGCCCGATCCTCGAGCGCCGGGCGCATCGCGAGCGCGGTGGTGCCCGCGTAGTAGGGCTCCACCACGAGCACCGTGCCGTCGTCCGCAACGGCAGAGCGCACCGTCTCCGAGTCGAACGGCGTGATCGTGGTCGCGTAGAGCACCGTGACGTCCGCGCCGCCGAGCGCCTCGAGCGTCCGCGAGAGCATCGGTCCGACTGCGACCACGGTCGTGTGTGTGCCCCGACGAACGATGTGGAGCCGTCCGGCTTCGATGGGGAATGACGCCGCGTTCTCCGCGATCGTCGTTCGCAGATACGTGGGGACGCCGTCGCCGAACGTGCCGCGCAGCAGCCGCTCCACCTCGTCGGCGTGTCCCGGGACGAGCACGCGCATGCCGGGGATCGCGAGCATCGCCTGCACGTCGCCCGGCGCGTGATGCGTGCATCCGGACGTCGCGTAGTCGTACGAGGCGCCGGCCGAGACGAACGTCCCACCGAGCCCCTGGTAGCCGAAGTCGACCTTCAGCTGCTCGAACGGGCGCTCGGCGACGAACGGCGCGAGCGTGTGCACGATCGGGTGGAAGCCCTCCATCGCCATGCCGGCGGCGACGCCGATCGCCGTCTGTTCCATGATGCCGACGTTCACCACGCGATCCGGATGCGCTTGCATCGCGCGCTCGAAGTAGTCGAGGCTGATGTCCGACAGCACGACGGCGGCGCGAGGATCGGCCTCGACCAACGCGGACGCCGTTCGGGCGAAGCGCTCGCGCATCGCGCTCACCACTCGCCTCCCGGGATGTCGGCGACGACCGCCGTCGGGACAGCACGTTCGCGGAGCGAGAGCGCGCGCTCGAGCTCGTCGTGGTCGCGCCCGTTCACGAGCTCGGCGTGCCAGCCGAACGCCTCGAGCCGACGATTCCACGGCGACATCGGGATCGCGGAGCTGTGGTTGTCGATGACGAGCAGCGTGAGGTTGCCGAGCCGAAGGTGCGGCGCGAGCATGATCGCCTCCCAGTTCGAGCCTTCGTTGAGCTCGGCGTCGCCACACAGCACGACGGCGCGCTGCTCGGTGAGCCCTTTCGCGCGGAGCGCGAGCGCGACACCGACCGCCATCGGCAGCCCGTGGCCGAGCGACCCCGTCGACGCTTCGACGCCCGGTACCAGCGACCGGTCCGGGTGCGAACCGAGCCGGCTGTCGTACCCGAGGAACGATCGGAGCTCCTCGATGGGGAAGAAGCCTCGATCGGCGAGCACCGCGTAGAACGCGGCCGGACCGTGGCCCTTGCTGAGGATGAATCGGTCGCGCTTGCGCCAGTATGGGTTCGCCGGGTCGACACGGAGGACACGGTCATAGAGCACCCAGATCGCATCGAGCGTTGAGGTGCTGCTCTCGTCGTGCTTCTCGTCGCCGATCGCGAGCGCCATCAGTTCTCGGACACGATCGAGATCGCTCACCGTTCGCATGGAGAGGGACCGTACAACTTCAAGTGCACTTGAGGTCAAATGGTATCCTCGCCGCGTGGCCGGGCCCTCCGCGTCGGACGAGCTCTCAATCGGCGAGGTCGCCCGGCGCTCGGGGCTCGCGCCGTCGGCGCTCCGCTTCTACGAGGACGTCGGTCTCGTCGCCTCCGAACGCACGGCCGGCGGGCACCGCGTCTACCCGCGGCACGTCCTGCGCCGGCTCGGCGTCATCCGGATCGCGCAGCGTCTCGGTCTCTCCCTCGACGAGATCCGCGACGCGCTCGAGGTATTGCCGCCCGAGCGCGCTCCGACGAAGGCCGAGTGGTCGAAGATGTCTCGCGCCTGGCGCCGGCGGCTCGACGAGCGGATCTCGACGCTCGAGGCCCTGCGCGACCAGCTCGGCAGCTGCATCGGGTGCGGATGCCTGTCGCTCCGGCGGTGCCGCCTCTACAACCCGGATGACGTCGCCGCGGCCAGAGGCGAGGGTGCCCGGTACCTGCTCGGCGATGACCCCGAAGAGGTGTCGCCCCGCCTGAACGCCGCCGCCGACCGCCGCTGAGCAGGCACGATCCGCCGAACCGGAGGATGTCCGAAACCGGTCATCCGGCCGACTGCACCGCAACACTCGCGGCGGGACCATGTCCGGCATGGCTGCGGTCATCGAGGTTCCCCAGCTCGAGTCGTGGTTCCTGGTCGACTGGCCGGATTCCGGCCCGCCCGGCGTGCTGATGGAGTTCGCGACGAAGGGCGAGGCCGAGAGCGCGCTCCGCGAAGCGTTCGGCGACGTCACGCGTCGCCCGGGCACGCCGTTCCGGCTCATCGTGCGCTCCGCGCTCGCGATGATGGAGGAGCCCGAGCTGCGTCGCGCGCTCGCCGACTGGGACCTCGAGTTCTCGCAAGCCTGAACCGCCAGGTCCCGTCAGGCCGCGCTTCGCCTCCCGCCTCCGCTACGCGCCGACGACGTCTCGGCGGGCGAACGCCGCCATGCCGAGCAGCGCCGCGAACGCGCCGAGCCCGACCAGCCAGGCGGCGGCCGTCCAGTTCGGATCGGCCGCCGGGACGGGCGCGATGTGGAGCATCGGTGACGTGTCGCGGAACCAGTGATTCGAGTTCACCGCGGCCGAGAGCGCCTCGACGAGGAACGACCATACGACGAGGCCGTACGCGATGCCGATCGCGCCGCGCGGCCATACCCCGAACGCCAGCCCGCCGATGCCGAGCACGAACAGCGCCGGCGGCACGACGTTCAGGCCGGCGCCGACGAGCTGTCCGAGCGACACGTCGGCGTGCTGGCTCGCGGCGCCGACCCACGCGGCCACGCCTGCCAATACGCTGGCGACGACCACGAGCGCGAGTGCGACGACGAGCCGCACGCCGAGCCACCGCCAGCGCGCGACCGGCCGCACGAGCAGGTTGTCGAGATGACCGGCCGCCTCCTCGTTCCGCGCGGCCGCGATCTGTCCCGCCACGGCGATCGCGACGAGCGCAGCCGCGACCAGGAACACGAACCCGAGGTACGACGCAGCGCCCGAGCTGGTGCCGCCGAGCCGCCGGATCGCCTCCTCGAGGCCCTGGGCACCGCGGAGCGCCGTTCCCGCCGCCTGCGCGACGAGCCCGAACACAAACCCCGTCACGGTGAGCGCCGCGAGCCACGCGATGATCACCGGCCGGGTCAACCGGATGGTGAGCCCGGCCTGCCCGCCGAGCAGCAGGGTTCGCGGCGCGGCGGCATCGCGGCTGCCGAGTGCGCTCGCGCCGAGATCGCGCGTGTTCGCGATCCGTACCGACGCCCCGACCAGCACGGCGACCGCTACGACGACGATCGCGAAGGCGAGCGGCCGCGAGCCCGTCAGCGGCTGCATCTGCTCGATCCATCCGATCGGACTCGCCCATCGCAGCCACCCAATCGCCGGATCCGAGTCCGCGACCATGCGGATCAGGTACGCGGCGGCGAGGACGCCGGCGCCAATCAGGTTCGCGTCTCGCCTGGTCGCGGCGATCTCGGAGACGAACATCCCGACCGCCATGAAGACCGCGGCCGCCGAGAGCAGCGCGGTGACGAAGAAGAGGGACGACCCGACGCCGATCCCAACCTTGGCCGATGCGCCGGTCGCCGCCGTTAGCAGGAACGTCGCAGACCACGCCGCGACCCACCCCACGCCGAGGCCCAGGGCCGCCTGCGCAGCCGCTCGCCCCCGCGTCGTCCGGCCCGACAGGAACAGCTCCCACCGGCCGGCGTCCTCGTCGCCGCGGAGCACACGCGTCGCGACGAGCAATCCCCAGATCGCGCCGAGGATGATCACGGTCATCCCGGTCTTGTAGGCCGTGTACCCGGCGACGGTGTCCAGTCGTCGGAGCGGACCGAACAGCGCGGCCCACGCGGTGTTCCCCTCGAACGTTCGCGCCATCGCGGTGCGCGAGGCGGCGGTGGGGAACAGGCCCGGATAGGCAGATGCCGACGCCGCGATCGTGCCGCCGAACACGATGCCCCACAATGCCCCCTGCTTGCCCGCGCGCTTGGCCGTCGTCACCGCGACGACACGCCGCGCCCGGCGCTCGCCGTAGATGTCCCTCGGGCGGCGCCTAGGCAGTCGCATGGTCGGGCTCCGAGGCGTCGCCGCCGTAATGGGCCAGGAACAGCTCCTCGAGCGACGGCTCGCGGCTCACGATGCGACGGACGCCGGCGCTCGCCAGCGCCGACATCAGCTGTTCGACCGGGCCGGTGACCTGGCATCGGATGCGATCACCGTCGACCTCGATCGACGTGACGCCCGGGATGCGCGAGAGGTCGGGGACCGCCCCGTCGAGCTCGGCCTCGACCTGCAGCGCCGACAGGTGCCGCATCTCCTCGAGCGTTCCCACCTCGATCAGCCGGCCGGCGCGAAGGATCGCGATGCGATCACAAAGCGCCTCGACCTCGGACAGGATGTGCGAGGAGAGGAAGACGGTCTGTCCGCGATTCTTCGACTCGGCCACGCACTCGCGGAAGGCGCGCTCCATCAGCGGGTCGAGCCCGGCGGTCGGCTCGTCGAGCAGCAACAGATCAGCGCGAGTCATCAAACCGGCGATCAGGATCAGCTTCTGCCGGTTGCCCTTCGAGTACGCGCGCACCTTCTTCGCCGGGTCGAAGTCGAACCGCTCGATCAGCACGTCCCGGTAGGCCGTGTCGACGGTGCCCTGGACACGGCCGAGCAGATGGAGCGTCTCGGTGCCGGTGAGCGAAGGCCACAGGTTGGCTTCGCCCGGGACGTACGCGACGCGCCGGTGCGCGGTCACCGGATCGGACTGGGAGTCGACGCCGAAGATCTCCGCGCGACCGCGGGTCGCCCTGATGAGGCCGAGCAGCAGTCGGATCGTGGTCGTCTTCCCCGCGCCGTTCGGACCCAGGTACCCGACGACCTCGCCGGGCTCGACCTCGAGATTCAGGTCGACGAGCGCCTCGGTCGTGCCGTAGGTCTTGGAAAGCGCCTCGGTACGGATCGCGGTCTCCGTCATGTTTCTCGTCCTTCCGTACGCTTGTCCAACGCGACGGCCGCCTCGCGGAGGCGCTCGCCGAACCCGGCCGCGAGGTATGCCCCGAGCGCTTCGTACACATCGATCTGCGCGAGACCGATCCGCGGCGTCGCGATCTCGTCCCAGGGGACGATGCCCATGCGCCGGGCGACGTACTCGTGCAGCACGATCGTCCCGGCGGCCTGCGCGACGAGGGCCGTCGCGGCGTCGCGCGTCCGGATCGATCCCGCGGGGAATCGGTCGGGCCACGTGTTGGTCAGGAACTCCTCGGCTCCGGTCGCCATCTTCTCCAGCAAATGCGCGCCCGCCGGCGAGGCGTCCACGATGGCCCGAGCGACGTACCGGATCAGGGGTGGCGCCGCCGAGTACAGCCCGGCCAGGAAGCCGGGGTCGGTGATCGTCCCGTCCCGCGTCGCCTCGATCTTGCGCTGGACGACGTCGAGGACCGCCTCGTCACACGCCTCGCGCAGCGCCTCTTTCGAGCGAAAGTGGTGCTGCACCAGTCCGGGGGACACACCCGCCGCCTCGGCGATGCCGCGGATCGTCGCGCCATCGAAGCCTCGAGCGCCGAACTCCCGGAGGGCGGCGTCGCGGATGCGAGCGCGCGAGGTCAGGTCTCGTTGATCGTGAGCTTCGGACGTCCAGATTGAACGCATGTATCGCAAACGATACACGTGTATCGACGAAGACGGCGAGCGCGTTCGCCAGCGAGGCGGGTTGGTGTGTCGGACCCCTACGCGATCGGCGCGGGCTCAGGGAACGAAGATGCTCGACGGAGAGTTCCGAACGAAGCGACCTTGCGACCGCTCCGGGACCTCGGGGGATCGGCTAGCGTCCCTTGCCTCCACCCCGCCCTCGGTTCCCTCCGCCGAGCAACCCGCACCATATGGACCGGCGCGTGGAGCGTCAATCCGGATCGTCGCGTCTTGTCACTCTTTCATCGAGCGAGCGACGACGCGACCTCGTCGAGCTTGTCGAACGCCTCCTGCATGCCGCCTTCCATCCCGGACTCGATGATCGCGTCGCGGATCTCGCGCATCCGGCACTCGATGAGCGTGCTGAGCCGCGTCCCGCCGCCGAGCTCCTCGAAGGTCACGGTGTTGATCGTGGCGTCGTCCTCGGTCGCGCCGGGCGCGCCCTCGAAGAGCTCGGTCGAGACGAGCTTCTCGTTCGGAACGATCTCGCGATACGTCCCGTGGAACGCGACCTCCGACCCGTCGTTCGTGGTCATGACGTAGCGCCACCGGCCACCAACGCGGAGCTCGATCTCGACGCTCGTGACCTCGCCGCGGTTCCCGCTCCACCACCGCTTCACGAGCTCGGGCTCCGTGCTCGCGCGATAGACCAGGTGCGGCGCTGCGTCGAAGTCGCGCGTGATCAGGATCTGTGTGTCCGTCGGCAGCGTCACGACGGCCTTGCCACTACTCGTCATCGCCTCCATCTCCCCGCTCCTCTCGCTTGAGCTCCTCCAGCACGGCGTCGAGGCGGTCGTAGCGCTCCGACCACATCTCCTCGTACCGCCCGACCCAGTCGTGGATCGGCTTCAGGCGCCGGGCGTCGAGGCGGTAGATACGCTGCCGGCCCTCGCCGCGGACCCGGACGAGGCCGACCTCACGCAGGACCCGCAGGTGCTTGGAGACCTGCGGCTGCGCGATGCCGATCCGCTCGACCAGGTCCGTGACCGGCCGCTCACCGCCGGCGAGCAGGTCCAGGATCTGCCGCCTGCGGGGCTCGGCCACCGCGTTGAACGCGTCTGCCGTCGTCGCCGCCCGTGCCATGCCACGAACCATATATACCGATACGGGAATGTGTCAACCCGCGCGCGAAGGAGCGAGGCTCGTACGAACGTGACGCGTTATCCCACGAGCGTTGCGGCGTGGTCGGGGACGTAGGTGTAGACGTCGCGCGGTGGACGGACATAGCCCGCGTCCTTCTGCCGCGGCGGAATCTCGATCCTCGGCAGCTTCTTCTCGTGGTAGGGCACACGTGACAGCAAGTGTGCGATGCAATTCAGGCGGGCGCTCCGCTTGTCGTCGGCCTCGACGACGAACCACGGCGCCTCGGAGATGTCGGTGTGGACGAACATCTCGTCCTTCGCGCGCGAGTAGTCGACCCACCGTGTTCGCGAGTAGATGTCCGTGTCCGACAGCTTCCAGCGCTTCATCGGATCATCCACCCGCGCCTCGAACCGTCGCTCCTGCTCCTCGTCGCTCACCGAGAACCAGTACTTCGTGAGCAGGATCCCGTCGGCGATCAGGAGGCGCTCGAAGATCGGGCACTGCTGGAGGAACAGCCGGTATTGCTCGGGCGTGCAGAACCCGAGGACGTGTTCGATGCCCGCGCGGTTGTACCAGCTGCGGTCGAACAGCACGATCTCGCCAGCGGCCGGCAGCTCGGCGACGTACCGCTGGAAGTACCACTGGGTCTCCTGGCGTTCCGTCGGCTTGGGCAGTGCCGCGATGCGGGTCGCGCGAGGGTTGAGGAACTCGGTGATCCGTTTGATCGCGCCGCCCTTGCCCGCCGCGTCCCGGCCCTCGAACACCACGACGACCCGGACCCCGTTGGCCTGGACCCAGTCCTCCATCTTCACGAGCTCCTCTTGCAGCCGGAGCAGCTCGCGCTCGTAGACCTTCCTCGGGATCCGAGACTTCGACCCGTCGGGCTCCATGGCCATGCGTTGAGCGTAGTCCTCGTGCCGCCGGATCGAGCGCCGTTCGCTCCGGGGCGAAAGGTCTCCACGGCTCCGGGCGTCGCGCCCTAACGAGCCCTCGCCCCGATTGGGAGGCTCGATCGCGAGAAGCGAGGAGCCGGCGTGCCTGGTGGCGGATCGCCTTGTCGATCCTGTTCATGGTGGCGGCGGTGTACGGCCTCGTGCGACTCGCCGGACGGATCAACGCAGGCGGCGTCCTCCGGATCGGCCCGCGTTTGCGCCTCAAGGACGCCTGGCACGGCGCGTCGTTTTGAGC
>DATAEU010000064.1:0-36091 GCA_036257835.1 Actinomycetota bacterium
CGCGACGAGGCGCCGGAGTGGCTCGCGGCGGCGTGCCGGAGCGAGCGCTGGGTGCTGGTGTCGATCGACTACCGACTGGCGCCCGAGTCGAAGCTCCCGACCGTGATGGAGGACCTCGAAGACGCGTTCGGGTGGGTGAGCACCGATGGCTCGGCGCTCGGGGTCGCCGCCGGGGGAGTCGCGGCGATCGGCGAGTCCGCCGGCGGCTACCTCGCGCTCGCCGCCGGGTTCCGGGTCCGGCCACGCGTGGCGGCGGTCGTCTCGCTGTGGGGGTACGGGGACCTGACCGGCGACTGGTATACGTCGCCGAGCCCGCACCCCTGCCACCACGTGGTGACGGTCGCCACCGACGAGGCGTACCGCCAGGTGTCGGGTCCACCGATCGCCGACGATCGCGAGCGGACGGGCGACGGCTGGGCCTTCTATCAGTTCTGCCGGCAGCAGGGGATCTGGCCGGCGGCCGTTTCGGGGTGGGATCCAGCGCGAGATGCGAAGCGGTTCCGCGACTTCGAGCCCGTGGCCAACGTAACCCCCGAGTATCCGCCGACGCTGCTCGTGCACGGGGAGGCGGACACGGACGTGCCTCACGACCGGTCCGAGTTGATGGCCGAGGAGCTCGACCGGAACCGGGTGGAGCATCGGTTGCTGAGCGTCCCGGGGGCCGAACACGGGTTGGACGGCGCCGATCAGGTCACGATCGACGAGATGCACGACCAGGTGATCGCGTTCCTTCGAGACCATCTCGTACGGACTCGCTGAACCCCGGTCACCCCTCGCAAGCTCCCATGTCACGAACGCGTCCCGTCCCAGGCGGCGAGCGGAAACCGCGATGCCTCCGAGGAGTATCGCCGGCTCGAGAGCCCGGCTCGGTGCCCGTTGCGTACTGCATGAAGGTGTTGGTGGTGCTGGTCGATCTCGTGGGACGGTCCTCATCGGTGGTTCCGGCAATGTCGTCATGAAGACCCGTCTGGCCGCGCTGGTCGGGTATCCGGGTCTGCTCGCCGGCGTCGCGCTCGGTTGCGTGCTCCTGACCATGGTGTTGGCGGCGTTCCCGCTGTTCATCTCGGCGTCGGCGAGCGAGCTGGTGGCCGGTGACATCCGCGGGCTCCGCGCCGGCGCCGGGATCGAGTACCGGTCGACGGACGTCCGCCTGCAGGGAACCCGCCGGGGTGCGTTCCCGGCCTACACCGAGATCGACGGGCTGTTCCGTGACGAGATGCGAGGGGCGCCGACCCTCGGCGACGTCTACCGAGGCGCGATCGGTGAACAGCTGGACGTGCGAGGGGACGCACACCATTCCGTCCGGGGGGTCATGTTCTCCGCCCAGGGGGCGATGGACCACATCACCCTCCTGGAGGGGTCGAGGAACGGCGACGGTGTCTTGCTACCGGACGTGCTGGCGCACGACATCCGGGCCGGCGCGGGGGACGACGTGCGGCTGCGGCTGGGTGGCCGGACCGTCACGGTCGCCGTCGACGGCGTCTATCGAGATCTCACGTCCCTGCCGCGCTCGGAGTACTGGTATCCGTGGGACGAGGAGATCTACCCGACGAGGTGCATCCAGTTCGATTGTCCGCCCCCGCCGCCGCTCGTCCTGACATCGCTCTCGCGGATGGCGTCGTTGTCGAGACGGCTCGGGATCGACCGGGCGACGTTCACGTGGGTGGCGCCTGTCGCCGACGGCGACGTCACGCTCTCGGACGCGCGGGCGCTCGCCACCTTCTTCGACCGGTTCCGATCGAGGATCTCGCGCGGCGGCCCGTTGTTCACCCAGTTCCAATGCTGCGACAACTGGCTCCCGCATGCGGAGGTGTACAGCGCGATGCCGGGCATCGCCCACGTCGTGGACGTTCGCGTATCGCAGATCGAGTCCCCCGCCTTCCTGTTGCGCGCGGCTGGCGTCCTCGTGGCGCTCGCCGTGCTCGTCGCTGCGGGGGTGTTCCTGATCGCCGCCCGGCCCGTCGAGGCGCGGCTCCTGGTCGCGCGCGGGGCGCAACCCACGCGTGTCGCGCTCGGGATCGCGACGGAGGTGCTGGGCCCCACGGCGATCGCATGCGTCGCGGGGTTGTTGCTCTCGATCGCCGCCGTGCGTCTCGTCGGTCCCGGCGGCCGGATCGAGGCGTCCGCGGTCTCCGCCGCAGTCCGCGCGACCGTCATCGCCATCCCGATCGCGATCGCCGTCCTCGTCGCGGCGGCGATGGTCGCGTTCCTCCGCCAGTCGGAGCATCATCGCGCACGGCTGTATCTGATCGCTCGGCTGCCGTGGGAGCTCGTCCCCGTGGGCGTGTCGTTGCTCGCCCTGCGGCGTGTTCGATCGGCCGGTGCCTTCGTCGAGGACCCGAGCGGCCTCCAACGCCCGAGCATGTGGTTGCTGGGATTCTCGATCCTGTTCATCGCGGGGTTCGGCACGCTCGGCGCGCGCTGCTGCGTGCTGGGGTACCGGTGGTGGCGCTCACGATCGAGGAACGCGTCGCCGGCGACCTACCTGGCGGCACGACGGCTGACCGCGTTCCCGGGGCCGACCTTCGCCCTGGTCGCGGTCGTGACGCTCTGCCTCGGCATCTTCGTCGAGTCGCTCCTGCTGGTGGCGTCGATGCGCGCGACGATCGACGCGAAGGCCAGGATCTTCGTCGGGAGCGACGTGGCCGGCTGGATCGACCACCGCACGCCCGACCCCCACTCGTTCCCCCTCCCGATCACTCGGGTGACCCGGGTGCGGGACGCGGGAACGATCGCGGGGACCACACAGATGTACGACCTGCTCGCCATCGACCCCTCGACGTTCGAACGGGTCGCCTTCTGGCGCTCGTCGTTCTCCGCTTCGTCGCTCGACGACCTGATGAGCGATCTCCCCGGGTCGTCGGATCGCACCCTGATGCACGCGGTGGTCGTGGGGAACGCCGACGTCCCCTCGGTGACGATGGGAGGGCAAGTGTTCCCGTTGGATGTCGTCGGCCGGGCCGACGCGTTCCCCGCCATGACCTCGGACGTGCCGCTCGTCGTCGTGGACCGTCGATGGATGGCCGCGAACCCGGAAGGTGAGAAGCTGCTGCTCGATACTCGGGCGACCGAGGAGTTCTGGGTGCGCGGCGACGCCGGTGCGGCCCGGGCTGCGCTGCGCGAGCTGCGGTTCCCCCCGTACCTGATCCTCACGGCGGACCACGTGAAGGACATCCCGTCGCTCGCCGCGATGATCGAGACCTTCCTCGTGCTCGATGTCCTCGGTGCCGGCGCGGCGCTGCTCGCGATCGCCGGCACGATGATGTATCTGCAGGCGCGTCAGCGCGCACACGTGGTCTCGTACGCCTTGTCGCTTCGGATGGGGATGACCGCGCGCGCGCAGGAGGGATCGCTCCGCCGCGAGCTCGCGGTGATGCTCGGCGCCTCATTCGCAATCGGGGCGATCCTCGCGGTGATCTCCGGCGTCATCGTCGCGCCGTTGATCGAGCCAATGCCCACGGTCGCGCCACCACCGTTGCTCGTCGTCCCGTGGACGCCGTTCGTGCTCGGCGCCGCGGTCGTCGGGGTCGCCACCGCCGCGGGCGCGCGCTTCACGACACGCCGCGTTCGGCACGTCGAGCTGGGTGAGGTGATGCGTGTTGCCGAGTGAGCCGCCGATCGCGTACGTCCGCGACCTCGAGAAGCGGTACGTCACGGCGACGGGAGCGATCCGGGCGCTCGACGGGGTGTCGGCCGACTTCCGGGGCGGCATGATCACGGCCGTCGCCGGCCCTTCCGGGAGCGGGAAGTCGACGATGCTACGGCTCCTCGCCGGCATCGACCATCCCTCGGCGGGGGAGGTGGTCGTCGACGGCCTCCGGCTGCACCGGGCGCGGCAGCGCGCGCTCCGGCGGCTGCGACGCGAGACGGTCGGGTACGTCTTCCAGCGACCCTCGGACAACCTGTTCCCGACGCGAACCGTCGGCGACCAACTGCTCGCGGCGGCGCGCGGCGCAGGCAGCAACACTGTCGATCCGCGGTCCGTCGCCGAGGCGCTGGGCATCACCGACCGACTGGATCACCTGCCGTCGGCGCTTTCCGGTGGCGAGCAGCAGCGGGTCGCGATCGCCCAGATGCTCTGCGCCGGCGTGCGGGTAGTCGTGGCCGACGAACCGACCGCGCAGCTGGACGACGCGTCGTCGACCTCGGTCCTCGACGCGATCGTCGCGCTTCGCGATCGCGGCGTGACGTTCGTGGTCGCGACGCACGATGACATGGTGCTCACGCGGGCCGACGATGTCCTTCGGCTCGATCACGGAGCGGTCGCGACGACCCGCGGTCACCCCGGTGTCGGGCCGACTCCGTGGCTCGGCGTCTCCTCGTTCGAGGACGGTCCTGCGGCGCTCGCGTTCCGCGACGTCGACAAGACGTTCCGGCAAGGTGACGAACGGATCCACGCCGTCCGGGCCGCGTCGTTCGAGCTGGAGGCCGGGCGGATCGGCGCCCTCGTCGGTCGCTCGGGCTCCGGGAAGACGACCGTCCTGCATCTGGCCGCCGGCTGGGAGCGGCCGGATCGGGGCGAGATCCTCCTCGGGAGCGAGACCGCGGCCGCGCTGCCCGCGTGGGGCGACGTCGCGGTCCTGCCGCAGAAGCTCGGCCTCCTCGCCGAGCTCACCGTCCGCGAGAACGTCGAGCATCCCGCTCGTCTCGCCGGCCTGCTCGACGAGCGGCGCGAACGCATCGACGAGCTGCTGCACGAGCTCGCTCTCGATCACCTGCAGTCGCGGCTGCCGTCGGACACGTCGGTGGGCGAGCAACAGCGCGCCGCGCTCGCGCGTGCGCTGGTGCTGTCACCCGACGTGGTCCTCGTGGACGAGCCGACGACTCATCAGGACCGCACGTCGGCGCGGGCGGTTCTCGAGCTCCTGCGGCGTGCGGCGAACGAGGGCACCGCATGCCTCGTTGCCACCCACGACGCGTCCATCCTGCGCGCCGTCGATGAGGTCTGGCAGATCGACGACGGTGTGCTGACGAAGGGCTCGACGTAGGTGTGCCCCATCGAACACGGCTGCTCGTTAGCCTGGGATCAGCCGAGCGAAGGAGGGCATCGTGGAACCGTGGTCGTTCGATCTCCGTGGCCGTTTCGACGAACACACGATCACCAGCGAACACCTGCGTGGGAACCCGCTCGGCGACCCGCACGAGCGCCCGCTCTGGGTCTACACGCCGCCGGGGTACGACGACGAGCCGGACCGCCGCTACGCATCGGTCTACGTGATCCAGGGCCTCACCGGGCAGCTCGACATGTGGCGCAACCGGACGGTCTTCCGGAAGAATTTCCCCGAACTCGCCGACGAGCTGTTCGCGAGCGGCGATGCGCCGCCGGTGATCGTCGTCTGGGTCGACTGCTGGACCTCGCTCGGCGGCAGCCAGTTCCTCGACTCGCCGGGAACCGGCAACTACCTCACGTACCTCTGCGACGAGGTGGTCCCGTTCGTCGATGCGAACTACCGAACGCTCCCGCAGCGTGAGCATCGCGGGATCCAGGGCAAGTCGAGCGGCGGCTACGGCGCGATGGTCGTCCCGATGCTTCGGCCGGATCTGTGGGGCGGGCTGGCGACGCACGCCGGCGACGCCCTGTTCGAGGCCTGCTACCTCCCGGAGTTCCGCGCGAGCGCACGCGCGCTCCGCGACGACTACGAGGGCTCGTACGAGAACTTCTGGAGCGACCTCCGCAGCCGACCCGCGATGTCCAAAGACTCGGACGGCCACCTTCTGAACGACTGGTGCATGGCCGCGTGCTATTCGACGGACCGGGACGGGACGGTCCGGCTCCCGTTCGACCTCGCGACCGGCGAGCTGATCCCGGAGATCTGGGAGCGATGGCTCGAGAAGGATCCGGTTCGGATGGCGCCGAAGCACGCGGACGCCCTCCGCTCGATGAGGGCGATCTACATCGACGCAGGGAAGAAGGACGAGTGGTACCTGGACCTCGGCGCCGAGGCCTTCCGTCGAGCGCTGGAGGACGCGGGAGTGACCGACTACTTCTTCGAGCTCTTCGACGCCACCCACATGGGGATCGAGTACCGCTACCCGATTAGCCTGAAGTACCTGGCGGAGCGCCTGACGGGAACCCCTTCGGCATCGGAGAGCTGATCCGCCCGCGCCGTCGTTCTCCGGATCGTCGGGATAACCCGAGCACGAAGAGGCCCGGTGGTCCCATCGTGATCGGCCTGCCGCGGACCTAGCCTGCGAGCATGGACACAACGATGGGATTCCCACCCCCTCCCGCACGCGCGGCGACCCGCAGCCCGGTGGCGCGGGCCCTCCGCGCACCGTTTGAGGCGCGCACGTGGCGGGAGACGCTCTACCTGCTCCTCAACCTGCCGCTCGGCATCGTGACGTTCACGGTCATCGTGACCGGGTTTGCGACGGGCCTCGGCATGCTCATCACTTTGGTCGGCATCCCGATCATCGTCCTCACGATCTACGTCTCGCGCTGGATGGGCTCCGTCGAACGCGCTCGCGCCAGAGCGTTCCTCGGGATCGACGTGCCGCGGCCGTATCGGCCGGATCCGCCGTCCGACAAGTGGTGGCGCGTGCCCGTCGCGCGGATCTCCGACCCTGCCACGTGGCTCGAGGGCGGCTACCACTTGTTGATGCTGCCGTTCGGCGTCCTCACGTTCACGGTGGTCGTCACGGCATGGAGCCTCGGCGTCGGGCTGCTGATCTCGCCGCTGAGCGCCCCCGACTTCGGAGGCGTCTGGGTGATCGATACGCCGTTCGAGTACGCGCTCCTCGTCCTGATCGGCGCGGCGATCATCCTGCTCACGCCGTGGATCGTGCGGGGTCTGGCGACGGCCAACCGGTACCTCGTCCGGGGCATGATCGGCAGCGACGTATTCGCGCGCGAGCGTACGCTGACAGAGTCACGGGCCGCGGCGGTGGATCTCGCGGCGGAGGACCGGCGCCGCATCGAGCGCGACCTTCACGACGGTGTGCAGCAACGGCTCGTCTCGCTGGCGATGGACCTCGGCCGGGCGCGGGAGAAGCTCGACACCGATCCCGGCGGTGCGAAGGCGCTCGTCGCCGAGGCGCACGAGGAGGCCAAGCTCGCGATCGGCGAGGTGCGCGACCTCGCGCGCGGGATCCACCCCGCCGTGCTCAGCGACCGCGGCCTGGACGCGGCCCTGTCCGCGCTCGCCGCGCGCTCGACGGTTCCGGTCGAGGTGCACGTCGACGTGACGGTGCGCCCGCCCGCCTCTGTCGAGGCCGCGGCGTACTTCGTCGTCTCCGAGGCGCTCACCAATGTCGCCAAGCACGCCGGCGCCTCCGAAGCGGTCGTGACCGTCCGCCGCAGCCGCGACCGCCTGACCGTCCAGGTGCAGGACGACGGCATCGGTGGGGCGAGCCTTGTGGACGGCTCGGGATTGGCCGGCCTGCGCGACCGGGTCCGGGCGCTCGACGGCGAGCTGCACCTGCTCTCGCCCGAGGGTGGTCCGACCGTCCTGATGGTGGAGATCCCGTGCGCGTTGTGATCGCCGAGGACGGCGTGCTGCTCCGCGAGGGCCTGGGCCGGCTGCTCGCCGACGAGGGGCACGAGGTCGTCGCCGCGGTCGGCGACGCGCTCGGGCTGGTCGAGGCGGTCGAGCAGCATCGTCCCGACGTGTGCGTCGTCGACGTGCGGATGCCGCCGTCGTTCCAGGACGAGGGCCTTCGCGCGGCGCTCGAGATCCGCTCGCGGTGGCGGGGGACGCCGGTCCTCGTGCTCTCGCAGTACGTCGAGGAGCGCTACGCGACGGAACTCCTGTCGAACGACACCACGGCGGTCGGCTATCTCCTGAAGCAGCGGGTGGCGGACGTGCGCGACTTCCTCGATGCGCTCGAACGCGTGGCCGAGGGCGGCACCGCACTCGATCCCGAGGTGGTCGCCCAGCTCCTCGCGCGCGCCCGGCCACACCCCCACGACGAGCTGACGCCCCGCGAGCGTGAGGTTCTCGCGCTCATGGCCGAGGGGCTGTCGAACGCCGGGATCGCGGGGCACCTGGTGATCTCCGAGGGCGCCGTCGAGAAGCACGTGACCAACATCTTCGCCAAGCTCCGGCTGGAGCCCGCTGAGACGGACCATCGACGCGTCCTCGCGGTGCTGCGGTACCTCGGGGACCGCTAGTCCCGAAAATCGACACGGAAGGAGATCGATCGATGAGGCTCTGGATCACCGCGTCGGTGCTCGCCGCGGCCATCGTCGCGACCGCTTGCAGCGTCGAGCGTTCGGGCGACGTCCACGCGGGCGCCACCGACACGGACGCCGTCCGGGTCGCGCTCCACGACGACGAGTTCGCGCCCGCGACGCTCGAGCTCCCGGCCGGCGAGAAGGTCACGGTCGAGATCAGGAACGAGGGCTCGAACGCGCACAACTTCACGATCGACCGACTCGATCTGTCGACGGGCACGATGACCTCGAGCCAGGTGATGACGGCGACCTTCACGGTGCCCGACGGCACGACCGAGTTCCATTGCACCTTCCACCCGGGCATGACCGGCACGATCGTCGCGACGTGAGCCGAGCGGCCGCGTACGTGACAACCGAACGACCGGCCCACTGTGTAACCGTCGGTTCCCTCCGCGCGCTCAGGCGCGGCCGGCCGTCAGCACCCGCACATGCCGTGCGGGATCGCGGTTGTAGAGCCGCATCGCCCACCGGTACCCGACGACGCCGATCACCAGACACCACGCAACCGCGAGCGCCGCGTGGTTCCCGATCGCCGTTCCCATCAGGAGTCCACGAATCGTCTCGATGATCGGCGTGAACGGCTGGTACTCCGCGAACACGCGGAGTGCCCCCGGCATCGAGTCCGTCGGCACGAAGCCGCTGCCGATGAACACGAGGAGCATCAGCGGCATGGGTAGGTTGCTCGCCGTCTCCACGCTCTTGGCCCACAGGCCGAGGGCGGCGGACAGCCACGTGATCGCGAGCGTGAGGAGCGCGAGGATCGCGGCCGTCCCGAGCCACTCGATCCCGCCGGCGTTCGGACGGAAGCCGATCGCCACGGCAACGCCGAACACGATCACGAGACCGACCATCGTCTGGATCGTGCTTGCGAGCACGTGGCCGGCGAGCACCGCGGCGCGAGCGATGCCCATCGTCCGGAAGCGGGCGATGATCCCCTCCGCCATGTCCATCGAGACGGCGATCGCCGTCCCCTGGGCCACGCCGGCGATCGCGACCAGGACGATGCCGGGCGTCACGTAGTTCACGTACGCGGCCCGTCCGCCCGATGTGCCGAGACCCGCGCCGAGCGTGCCACCGAAGACGTAGACGAACAGCAGCAGCAGGATGACCGGCAGGCCGACGACCAACAGCGACACCGACGGGTAGCGGCGGATGTGCTTGAAGTTGCGTCGGAGCATCGTCATCGAATCGCGGATCACGTTCGGCGTCGTGCTCATCGCTCCTCCTTCCGTTCCGAACGGCCGGTGAGGGCCAGGAACACGTCGTCGAGGTCCGGCGTGTGGATGCTCATGTGCTCGACCCGGATGGCGGCGCGGTCGAGCTCGGCGAGCAGCGCCCGAAACGAGGCGATGTCGCCGTCGCTCTGCACCCGGAGCGTCAGCGCCGCCTCATCCCGCACGAACTCGGGGAACGCCGCGGCCGCGGACTCGAGCGCCTCGCGGTCCGCGAACGCCACTGCGATGTGGCCACCGGGGATGCGCCGCTTGAGCTCGTCGGGCGTCCCCTCCGCGATCAGCATCCCGTGGTCGAGCAGACCGATCCGGTCTGCGAGCGCATCCGCCTCCTCGAGGTAGTGCGTCGTCAGCAGGATCGTGATGCCGCGATCGACGAGCTCGCGGACGATCCTCCACACGGTGCGGCGGCCGCCCGGGTCGAGCCCCGTGGTCGGCTCGTCCAGGAAGATGATCTGCGGGTCGCCCATCAAGGTCATCGCCAGATCGAGGCGCCGCCGCATCCCACCGGAGTAGAGACCGGCGGGCTTCGAGGTCTCGTCCGCGAGGTCGAACCCCTCCAGGAGATCGGCGGCGCGCCGCCGGCCTTCGACGGGGTCGAGATGGTGGAGGTCGGCCATCAGCTCGAGGTTCTCTTCGGCGGTGAGGAGCGTGTCGACGGCGGAGAACTGCCCCGTCACCCCGATCACGCCGCGGACCGTCTGGGGCTCGCGTGCCGCGTCGTGGCCGGCGATCCGCACCTCCCCCTGGTCGGCGGCGATCAACGTCGACAGGATCTGCACGGCCGTGGTCTTGCCGGCCCCGTTCGGGCCGAGCAGCGCGAAGACCGTTCCCTCGGCGACGTGCAGGTCGATCCCGTCGAGCGCGATCGTGTCGCCGAACGCCTTCCGAAGGCCGGTGGCCTGGAGCGCGGCTGCCGTCGAGATCGCCGTGTTCATCACTCCCCCCTCCCTGCGCCCGCTCCGAGCGCGCGACGGATCGTCACGTCGCCCATCGAGGTGTGCGCGTGGACCTCGACGGCGTCCGCCCCCGGCTCGGGACGGTCGGCATCTTCCAGGTCGTTCCGCACGTGGCCGAACTTCGTCTCGAGATCCAGCCACGCCGCGACGCCGTTCGGGATGCCGATCTCGACTGTGCCGAGCGCGCTCTGTGCGTCGACGGATCCGCCCCGCACCTCCTCGATGCCCACGTCGCCATTAGCCGTCTTGGCGGCGACGCTCGACCGAGCGAGGCGGATCGCGATCGACCCGTTGGACGCGTGCACGCGGGCGTCGCCGGCGATCTCGCCGAGCCTCGTGTCGCCGTTCGTGTTCTTGATCACCGCGGGGCCCCCGATCGTTCCGATCCTGATCGAGCCCGCGGTCTTGATCTCGGCCCTTCCCTCGATCGCATCGACGGCCACGCCCCCCGCGCCGGACTTGATCTCGACGCGCTCCGCGCGCTCGAGCACGACGTCGCCGACACCTGCCCGGTATGCGCACTCGCCGAGCCGTCCGGTTGCGCGCAGACTCGCGACGCCGGCGGCGCCACGCACCGTGGAGCCGGCTGGAACCTCGATCCGCACGTCGATGGACTCGTGTCCGCCCCACGGGGTCCACTGGCGCCATCCCTTCGGCGCCGTGATAAGGAGGGTGCCGTTCGCGTACTCGACGCGGGTCTGTTGGGCGGCCGTCACATCGGCCCTCTTGGTCGGGTCGCCGGGCTGCACGTCGACCACCGTGTCCGTTCGATCGCTCGCATCGATCCGGACGTTCGCAACGCCGAGCTCGAGCTCGACGTTGATGGGTTCCGGTGTGTCGAAAATCGTCATCGTCGTTCCTCCTCCGCGCCGCCGGTCCGGGTCGCCACCGGACGACGCTCGATCCATCCCGTCACCGGGCCCAACCGCGATACCGCTGCGCGCCATAACCCGTACGTGGTTCGCTCCGCCGGTTCGGATCGCCTCGTTCGACCGCCGAGGCAGTGGTGCGCACGAGCCAACTGTTGACCGACACCCCCTCGTCGGCCGCCGCCTGCTCGACGCGTGCCTTCAGCCGCTCCGGCAGTCGGAGGTTGATCCGCGCGACGCTGTCGTCGTCATCGCGCTGGGCCCCATCCCGCGGCTCCGTTCGCCGCGGGGGCCAGTCGACGGCCGTCGCGTCGTCGCCGTACGCCGGGGCGGGCGGCAACGTCACGACGAACTCGGGGTCGCGGCCACGCAGCCGGAGCTCGACGGAGCCGGGCGCGAGCTCGAGCGTGATGTCCTCGACCGCGTCGGCGAGCGCGTCCTGGAGCGCCAGACGGATAGCCGCCTCGAGCGGCGCGAGCAGCCTCTCGGCGAGGGCCCGCGCGTCCTCCCCTCCGGCGTCCGCCGCCAATTCGAGCTGCCGCCGGATGCTTTCGACGTACGGTTCGAGCCGCATGGTGCCATTGTGGCACCGTATATGGTGCCATGTCAACGCCAAATTGGCGTCACCCGGCCGAGGGTTTGCTCATGTCGAGGATCGGACGCAGAGTGGCGCGATGACTCCTCTCGACGATGACCTCGATCCGATGTCCCGCGACGAGCTGATCGGCGAGGTCCGCCGACTCCGCGAGGGGATCCGGCGGCACCGCGACACCTCCGGGCACGAGCTCTGCTGGCACCACCCGGATCTCTGGGGACTCCTGCCGGAGATCACCGACCCGCTTCCGGAGGTCCCCGCCTGGCCGCAGTTCCTCCGCGGATGCATCCGGTACCGCGAGTCGCTCGACACGCAGATTCCGTCGGCGCCAAGGATCACGCGGGAATACGATCGCTAGCAGGCGCTCGCTCGGGTGCCCGTTCGGTCGGCGTTCCGGGACTCCGCGCGCGCTACACGCCCGCCATCGAACAGGCCGGATGCCCGCACTCGCAGCGGTGCTCCTCGTGCGTCGGATCGCTCGCGTGCTGACGGCAATGGTCGCTGCAGAAGTCCTGACCCGGCTCGACCAGGCACATGCATCCCATGTGTTCGCAGTTCATGTCGACCTCCCGTGTCCTCGGGCAGCGTCCTACCGAGTCGACCGCGCTTTCGCGATCGACCGGGCCACGAGCAAGCCGACGAGGGCGACGATCTGTGCGCCGAGGATCACGCGGTTCACATCGATCGCGGGCCGCCAGACCACCTCGTCGCCGCGGATGACGAACGCGCCGACCGGCTTCGCGTTGACGCCGAACCCGCTCCCGCTGCCGCTGCCCTCGCCCTGTGGCCCCTCGCCGCCGCCGCCGCCCGCGCCGCCCTGCACCCGCGCCGCGGGGATCACCGTGACGCCGCCCTTCTCCAGCGGCTCCCCGTAGACGCGCTTCACGGTCATCGAGTCCTTGGCCTGCTCGATCGTCTGCATGACATCCACGACGATCACCTCCTCACCTCGACACTACGCCCGCCCTTGCGTTCGGGGAAATGGGAGGCAGGGCTCGCGTCACGCCGTGTCGCGGAGCCGGTCGATCGCCACTTCCGGCAGCGGCGGGAAATCCTCCTCTCGGACCGAAGGCCCGTCCTCGGACCCGTCCACGAGGCCGTCCAAGGCCGCCGCCCGCGCGCCGTCGGCTGCCGGCACAATCGGCGCATCCGTCAGGTCGCGGAGCTCGACCGTCCACCCGTCCGCGGCGAGGGCGGCCGCGCGTGCCCGCGCGGCCGGCGCCGACGTCCGGATCCGAAGGTGGGTCTCGTCGAGCGTCGCGACGAGGATGACCGCCCCGCCGTCGGTGTCGGACCGCCACTCCAACACGGCGCGCTCGAGGACGGCATCGATCGCGCTCCGGATCGCGCTCGAAGGGACGGCGTCGGACGTCATTCGTGTGCATGGAGTATCCGCCGCAGACACAGGTTCCGGAAGACCGCCGCTGCCGACGCCCGGCGTGCGGCCTCAGGACTCGCCCGCGAGGACCTCCCGCAACCTGGCCGCGAACCCGTCCGGATCGCCCGTCTGACCGTATTCCCCGCCGAGGAATCCGCCGTGGTTGCTCGGGAACGTGACGCGCGTCGTCCCGAGCCGCTCGGCAACCGCCTCCGCGCCTCGGTGCGCCATCTCGCCCTCGGATTCCGCTCCGGCCGCGACGACGATGCGAGTCGACGCGGCGCGGAGCGCGTCGACGTCGGGCCGGAAGTGGGTGCACGTCACGATGTTCAGCCCGACCAGCGGATCGTTCCGCGAGCCGTCGTCCTCGATGGGGAGCCCGAAGGCGGCCGGATCCGGAGCCGGCCGGTCGGCGAAGCCCGCCGGGATCGGACCCCGTTGCGAGACGAGCGAGATGAACTTCGCCATCGCCGGGCCCACACCGCTCCGCTGGTACGCCTCGTGGATGTCCCTCGCCGCCGCCAACACGTGCTCGCGATCCGGGAGCAGTTGGCCGGTGGGCGGCTCGTGCGCCACGAGCGTCCGGACCTGTTCGGGATGACGGGCCACGAGCGCGAGCGCGTTGACGGCGCCGCCGCTGCTCGCGAACAGATCCACCGGGCCCGAATCGAGCGCCGCGATCAGCCGGTGCAGGTCGTCCGCGTGCTCCTCGGGCGTGTTCTCTGTCGCGCCATCCGTACGCGCGCTTCGCTCCGATCCGCGAGGGTCGTACGTCAGGACCGTCGGTCGGGGAAATGCGACGCCAAGGTGACGAATCCGGCCGTTCCCATGGGCGAGCCGATCAGCATCAGGACTGGCTCGGTGCGGGATCCGCCGGGACGGACCTCGTAGTGGAGCGCCGCTCCCGGCACGTCCAACGTGGAGGTCTTCGGCTCGATCTTCGACTCGGTCATCGACTCGGTCATGGCGTCCTCCTCAGCCGGCGTCTTCGCCGTCGTCTTGTCGACCGGGGGGCCGATGGAAACTCATCGGCTGGGCGCGCCTAGTCGCGGCGGCGGATGCGCGTTCGAACGATGTCGCGCAGGCTGACGATGCCCACGACGCGCCCGCCCTCGATGACCGGCAGATGACGGAACCCGTTGCTCATCATCAGCTCGATCGCGTCGTCGACGTCGACGTCCGGTTCGGACGTGACGGGATCGGCGGTCATCCACTCGGAGACCTGGGACGCGGAGGGATCCGACCCTCCGGCGGCGGCACGCAGAACGTCGCGCTCGGTGACGATCCCGAGCAGCATCGATCCCTGCATCACGACCGCGGAGCCGATCCGGCTCCGCAGCATGCTGCCCGCCACCTCGGCCACCGACACCGTCGGCTCCGTGGCGAACACCTCCCGCGTCATGATCTCTCCGACGGTCGTCACGCCCGCGCTCCGATCAGCCACCCTCGCCGCCGATGTCGTGATGCTCGGACTCGTCGACGGGCGTGGCCGCGTCCGCGAGGTCGGCATCGAGCTTGCGCCAAACGGCCCCGCCCCACGAGCTCACGTGCGGCCACCGTTGCCAGAAGATCTGCAGCGTGGCTTCGTCGAAGACCGCCAAGGCCTCGTCGGGGGACGCCGACCCGGCGACGCGTTCCCAATGCTCGAGGGCGGTCAACAGTTCATCGGACGCATCGCTCAACCCGGTCCCCTTTCCGCGCGTCGGAGTCTAGCCGGGACCCGTCGATGGGGTCGGCTCTGGACCCCCCGCCCGACACCCGGAGCCCGCCGGGCCACCGTTCGGCAAGGGATGGCGTCACCGGGAGGCGCCGGCCTCCCGTGGTTCATGTGTTGTTCACGTGGCCAGGAAGCCTTGCGCGTCGCTCATCGCCGGCGTGGGCGAGGCGGAGTCGTCGCTCGTGCCGGCAGCCTCGAACGAGGCCGCGAGCTTGGCCCATCGACGGGATGCCACCACCGGTGATTGTCGCTCGTACCTCGTGAGCCGCTCGCGGACCCAGGCGAGCGCCGAGTCCGGCGACGGCCGGGCCTCGCGCGGAAGCGCGAGCGTCGCGGCCATCGCTCGGTCCAGTGACCGATAGCGGGACGCCGCCGTCCGGTGCCGTTCGGCCCGAACCGCCGAAGGTGCGACGATCTGCACGATCGTGAGGACGGCGGCGACGGCCGCGAGTGTCGCGACGGCGATCGGGATCGCGTCGCGATCGATGGACGCCGTCGCCCGCAGGTACGCGTCCCGCGCCACCACCGGAGCGAGGGCGATCACACCGGCGCACACTGCCGCGACGACGACGACCAAGCCGAGGGCGATCCATCGGAGGCGCAGGCGTCGCGCGAGGGTCTCGTGGGCGTATCCGGCCCGCAGCACCTCGTCGCGCCACGACGTGTACAGGTCCTCGATGGCGTCGTCCCATGCGAACGTCGTCATGATCCCCTCGAACTGCGGAGCCGATTCCGTCATTTCCCACCTCCCGCCGAAGATCGTCGCCGGTCGGCGGACATTCGCGGGATGGGGCCATCGAGCTACATCGTTCGTAGAGGGAGGGCTACGCCTTGAGCACGCCCGACGCCCCTCGCACGAGCCGCGCGATCGCTCCCGAGCACGTTGACGCGTCACGCGCCGTGCAGCCCTGCACGCGCGACGCTACCCCGGTCGCGCGGATCCGCGCCTCTCGGATCGAGGCGCCTCCAGGGGAGAACCGTCGACTGGCGTGCGCGACCCACGCCTCGGTACGCTCCCGATCGCCATGGCGACGAGGTACGAGACACCGGAGGAGGAGTGGGCCGCCCTCCTCGAGGGCACCCACCCGCACCTGCTGGATCCGTCCCCGTTCCGGTTCATCCCGTCGAGCCCGAGGTGCAAGCTCTGCAAGGCACCATTCCGCGCGCCCGGAGGCGTGATCCTGCGTCCGTTCGGCTTCCGGCCGTGGACGAAGAACCCGCACATCTGCGGTCGTTGCTTCACCAACATCGATCTCCAGGCCAGACTGTGCGCCCCGGCGGACGGGGAGGCGCACGTCCGCGGGGCAGAGGTCGAGATCTCGATGTTGTTCGCCGACGTCCGCGGGTCGAGCGGGATCGCCCGCTCGATGCCGTCGATGGAGTTCACGAGGCTGATGGACCGCTTCTATCGGGTGTCGACGGACGTCCTGATCGAGCACGAGGCGATCGTCGAGAAGTTCGTCGGGGACGAGGTCGTCGGCCTGTTCGTGCCCTTCCTCGCGGGCGCCGATCACGCTCGGGCCGCGGTCGACACCGCGCGCCATCTCCTGCGCGCGACGGGTCACGGTCCCGTCGACGAGCCGTGGGTGCCGATCGGTGTCGGCGTCCACACGGGCAGGGCGTTCGTCGGCGTCGTCGGTACTGCGGCGACCGCCGACTTCACCGCGCTCGGCGACCCGATGAATCTGGCGGCGCACCTCGCGTCCGCGGCCGGCCCGGGCGAGATCCTCGTCACGGACGAAGCCGCGGCCGCCGCCGGGCTCGCGTCCGGCGGCCTCGAGCACCGGCACGTGTCGCTCAAGGGACGGCCGGCCGACGCGTTCGTCCTCGGCGTGGCCGAGCCGTAGTCCCGCTCGGGTGGGCCCGGTACAGTTCGATGTCCGACCGCGCACGTCCGGAGGCAGATGACGCTCGTAGCGCGCGCGTTTCGTGTTCGATCCGGTGAGGGACGACTCAGCGCGCTCCTCCTCGGCCTGATGTTCGTCTCGTCCGCGTCCGCCGCGATCGGCGAGAGCGGCATCGACGCGGTGTTCTTCGACCACCTCGGCACGCGCTCGCTCCCGCTCATGTACCTGCTGCAGGCCGGCACGACGTTCGCCGTGATGCTCGCGCTCGCGGGGGTGTTCGCCAAGCTCGGGCGCCGGCGCACTTACCTCGCCGCGCCCGTCGCGCTGAGCGCGGCCATCGTGATCGAGCGGCTGATCCTGGCCACGGGGGCCGGGTGGATCTATCCCGTGCTGTGGACGACCGTCCCGCTCGGTCTGCTCGTTCAGGGCATCTACGTGTGGGGGGTCGCCGGCGCAGTCACCGAGACCCGCCAGGCCAAGCGGCTGTTCCCGTTGTTCGCGGCCGGCGGGATCCTGGGGTCGGTCGCGGGCGGGTTGTTGACCCGTGCCATCGCACAGGCGCTCGGCGCGCCGAGCCTCTCGCTCGTCTGGGCGGGCGGGTTGCTGATCGCCTCCGCGCTCGTCCGCGTCGCGCTCGGACCGGCGCCACGCGCGCGAGCCCGCCGGCGGGTGGCGCGGCGTGGGCCGTCGGCGCTGCGCGAGGTGCGCAACGGCTTGGCGTACGTCCGCCGGTCGCGGCTGCTCGTGTGGATGACGGTCGCGGCCGTCCTGTTCTCCGTCCTCTATTACTCGCTCTACCTGCCGTACGCACGCGCGGCGACGGACCGGTTCCCGGACGCCGAGGCGCTCGCGGGATTCTTCGGGCTCTTCTGGGCGGGCGTCACCGCCGGGGCCTTCCTTCTGTCGATCCTCGTCACCAACCGGTTGTTCGCACGGTTCGGCGTCGCCGCGATCGTCGTCGTCCTGCCCGCGCTGTACGCCGGCGCGTTCGCGATCGTGCTCGCGGTGTCCGGCTTCGTCGCGATCGTCGCCGTTCGGTTCGTCAGCGTCCTGTGGTTGCAGGGCGTCGCCTCGCCTGGGTGGGAGACGCTCATCAACGTCGTTCCGGAGTCCCGGCGAGATCAGACGCGCGCGTTCATCAACGGCGGCCCGACGCAGGCCGGCACGGCCATCGCCGGACTGGTCGCGCTCGCCGGGCGGGACGTGCTCACGCCACGGCAGTTCGCGGCCATCGGCCTGTTCGCATCACTGGTCACGGTGGGCGTCGCGCTCGCGATCCGCCGGTCGTACTCGGGAGCGCTGCTCGACGCGCTCCGTGCGGGGCGGCCGCAGCTGTTCGGCGGGGTCCGCGACGCCGGATCCGAGGGGATCGAGCGCGACGCGAGCGTCGTCCGCGTCCTTTCGGCCGCGCTCGGCGACCCGGACGTGCACGTCCGCCGGCTGGCGGTCGAGCGGCTCGCCGCCGCCGATCCGAGCGTCCGTCCGCCGGAGCTGCGACGAAGCCTCGAGGATTCGGATGGGGAGGTTCGCGCGGCCGCAGTGCTGGCGCTCGATCCGGCGGACGGCGCCGACCGGGAGGCGCTGCTCGCGATGACGAACGACGAGGATGCCCGGGTCGCCGCCGTCGCGTCGGTGCGATCGCTCGGCCTCGGCGAGGGAACCGGCGGGTTCGCGCGGCTGCGGGAGCTCCTCGAGCATCCGGACGACCACACGCGCGCGCTGGCGACCGGGGCGCTGCGCCATGGGCGGCCCGAGGCGGCCGACCTGGCGTGGGCCCGGCTCGACGATCTCGCCCCTGCCGTCCGGGCGGCCGCGCTCGGCGTGCTCGCCCGGCTCGCGCCCGAGCGCGCGCGTCCGGCGGCCGTCGCCGCGCTCCGCGACGATGACCCCGGGGTCCGCGTGGCGGCCGGGCGAGCGCTGGGCGCCGGCGGCATCGCCGCCCTCGACGACGTGCTCGAGGCGCTCTCGGACCCCGCGTCCGCAGTCGCCGCCACCGAGGCCGTCCGGCTGATCTCCGGCGCCGAGGCGCCCGAGCGCGTCCGAACGTTCGCGACGACGGCGACGGCCGACGCGGCTCGATATCGGGAGGCGGCGCTCGGCGTCGCACCCGACGGACCCGTGAGCGTGCTGCTCGCCGACGCCCTGCTCGATCGGGCGCGTCGCATCGGCCGCTCGGCGCTGTGGGCGCTCTCGATGACGGCAAGCGACCGGGAGGCGATCGAGACCGCCATCGAGAACCTGGACGGCGATGCCGCTCAGCTGTCGGCGGCGCTCGAGACGATCGAATCCGCGGCGGATCGGCGTCTCGTCGCGCCGCTGCTCGTCCTGTGGGAGCCCTCGCCGGCATCTCGCGCCGGCGGCGGCGACTCCCTCCGCATCGCCGTGGAGGACGACGATCCGCTGATCCGCGCGAGCGCCGCGGTCGTGCTCGAACGACGCCGAGGAGGAACGATGTCCGGATCGTCCACCGCCGCGCTCACGCTCGTCGAGCGGGTGCTCCATCTCCGCGCGATCCCGCTGCTGGAGGACCTCACGCCGACGGATCTCGAACGCGTGGCGGCGTTTGCCGAAGAGCGGACCTACACCGACGGCGAGACGATCGCCGCCGAGGGCGAGCTCGGCGACGAGCTCCATATCGTCGTCGACGGCGAGGTCCGGGTCGTGCGGGACACCGTGAACGGCGAGGTCGAGCTCATGCTCCGGACGCGAGGCGACGTGATCGGCGAGCTCTCGATCATCACGCGCGAGCCCCGGGTCGCCTCACTCGTCGCGGCCGGCGACGTCCGGACGATCCGGATCGGCCGCCGCGACTTCGAGAGCCTGCTCCGTGAACGGCCCGACGTCGCGCTCGCCGTCATGCGTGTCCTCGCCGCTCGCGTGGCCGAGCACGCGCGGGGGGACGACGTGCGGCCCACTGCGTGACGCGCGTCCGGTTCGACGGGTCGGCGCGATACTCGCCCGGTGGCCGGTCCCCTTCGCGTGAGCCGCTCGGTCGTCGTTCCCGAACGCGAGCTGCGATGGCGGTTCAGCCGCTCGTCGGGTCGGGGCGGACAGTCGGTCAACACGGCCGACTCACGTGTCGAGCTCGGCCTCGACGTCTCGAGGACGACCGCGCTCGGCCCCGTGCAACGGGCACGCGCGCTGGCGCGGCTGTCCGACCGACTCGTCGAGGGCGTCCTGACCGTCACCGCGTCGGAGCATCGATCACAGCTCCGCAATCGCGAGGCCGCGCTCCAGCGCATGGCCGAGATCCTGCGTTCGGCGATGGCGCCGCCGCCCCCGAAGCGCCGGCCGACGCGTCCGACCAAGGGCTCGGTCGAACGCCGCCTCGCCGGGAAGCATCGCCGGGCGCAGACGAAGCGGCTCCGCCGGCCCGACGAGGACTGACGACCGCTACATCATGGCCGCAAGCGTCTTCTCGTTGTCCGAGGTGACGGCGACGGCGCGGTTGCCCGTGGCCAGGTACATGGCCTCGAAGTTGATGCCGGCATCCGCGACCGCGCGAGCCATCCGGCCTATCTCGCCCGGACGGCCGGCCGCCCCGGCGGGCAGCTCCATCACCATCGCCTCGGATTCGCGGTTCACCGACAGGCCGGCCGATTCGAGGGCCGAGCGAGCGGCGGCGGCGTCCTCGACGAGGAGGTGGATGATGCCGCGCCCCTCGAAGCCGAAGCCGGCGATCCCCTCGATGTTGACGCCGGCGCCGCCGAGCGCCTCGCCGACGCGCGCGAGCTCCCCCGGATGGTCCTCCAGCACGATCTCGAAGTCCGTTGCCATGCCCACCCCTCCTCCCGAAGCGGGAACCTCAACATCCTCCGCCGGCGCGGGGGATCGCGCTAGTCCTCGGGATCGCGGACGAACCGGACGCCCGTGTCGGCGCTGACGCGCTCGAGCGTGGCCCGGATCAGCTTCTCGGCGTCGTCGTAGCCGCCGGCCTGACGGAGCTCCCGGTACCGCTGCTCGATGCGCTCGGCGACGCCCCCTGCCAGGAGGTCGTCGGTTTCGAAGCGACCGCCCTCGAACGATACCGAACCGATCCGCTCGCCCTCGTCGCTGAGGATCGTGAACCGCACGCGCCCCACCTCCCGCCCCAACCGCTCCGTACGATACGGGCACCGTTGATCCGGCGCGCACGAGGAGGTCCGCTTGTCCGACGAGGACCGAGGCCAACCGATCGAACTATCCTCGGCCCGCTTCGAACCCGCGTACGCCGGAACGCCGCCGTGGGACATCGGGCGGCCCCAGCCGGCGTTCGCCGAGGTCGCCGACGCGGGCCTCCTCACCGGACGGGTCCTCGACGTCGGGTGCGGAACCGGCGAACACGCGCTCATGGCCGCCGGGCTCGGGCTCGATGCCACGGGCGTCGACGCGGCACCGACGGCGATCGAGATCGCGAAGAGCAAGGCGCGGGAGCGCCGGCTCGGCGTCCGCTTCCTGGTGTGGGACGCGCTCGAGCTCCGGTCCCTCCGCGAGCGGTTCGGCACGGTGCTCGACTCCGGACTGTTCCACGTGTTCGAGGACGACGAGCGCGAGGCGTTCGTGCGGAGCCTGGCCGGCGTCGTCGAGCCGGGCGGCCGCTACTTCATGCTTTGCTTCAGCGACCGGCAGCCGGGCGCGCTCGGGCCGAGGCGCGTCTCCCGGGACGAGATCCGGTCGTCGTTCGCCGAGGGCTGGAGCGTCGACGCGATCGACGCCGTCGAGATGGTCACGCTGCGCGGGCCGGTGCGGGCCTGGCGCGCCTCGATCACGAAGGGGGAGGGATCCTGACCCGGATCGGACGCATTGCGGTCGGATCGCTCGCCCTGCTATCGCCGATGCTCTTTGCGGTGCCGGCATCCGCGGCGCCGCGGACGTACGTCACGCACAACTGTCTGCGTGTGGAGATCCGACCCGCCTTCATCATGTTCGCGTGCGCCGATGGCGGCTTCTACATGACCCAGGGCGCCTGGACGACCTGGCGTCGCTGGCGCGCGACGGGCTCCGGTCTCTTCCACCAGAACGACTGCGACCCGTCGTGTGCGGGCGGCACGTTACACACCGCGCGGGGGCGGATCGTCTTGTTCGACCGGATGTACTGCTCGGACATCGAGACGTACGTCTTCGGGCGCGTCCGGATCCGGTTCCACGGCAAGCTTCTCGGACGCACCGCCACCCGCGATCGGTTGTTCTGTCCGCTCTGACCCGGCCCACGGGGTGCCGGGTTCCGCCAACGGGTGATCTGGGGATACGCTCGAGGGGTCGGAAGGAGGGCCCGATGGCGACGATGCTGAATCCGTACCTGAACTTCAAGGACGACGCGCGCGAGGCGATGGAGTTCTATCAGGGTGTGTTCGGCGGGAAGCTCGACATGCAGACGTTTGCCGACTACCACGCGTCCGAGGATCCGAGCGAGGCGGACAAGATCATGCACGCGCGGCTGGAGGCGGACAACGGCATCCTCTTTATGGCCGCCGACACGCCGAACCGCATGGAGTACCGGCCCGGGTCGAACTTCAACATGTCGCTGAGCGGCGACGACGAGGCGGAGCTCCGCGGCTACTTCGAGAGGCTGTCCGACGGCGGAACGGTCACGATGCCGCTCGAGCAGGCCGCCTGGGGCGACACGTTCGGGATGCTCGTCGACCGCTTCGGGGTCCGCTGGCTGGTGAACATCGGCAAGGATTAGGCGTAGGCTCGCAGCCGGCCGCGGACACACCACTTGCCCGCCGCCGAGGCCAGGTCTCTCGATCGGTGTGGTCCCGATTGCCTGGCGCTCCGCCGCCGGCCGGGGATAGGGTCGGACGATCCTCGCGAAGGAGACCGACATGCGCCGCACGGCCCTCGTCTTGCTGTCTCTCGCGCTCGCGCTGACCGCAGCGGCCGTGCCGATGACGCCCGCCGGCGCTGCATCGCTCGGCGATGGGAGGCCGAGCTGGTGGTCGAAGTTCCAGTACCTGCGCGATCACGGCCCGGTCGCCTCGCCGCAGCTCACGGCGCCGATCACCGTCGGGACGAACGTCGATGTCAGCAACGAGCAGGACCCGCAGAGCGAAACGTCGATCGCGATCGACCCGTCGGACACTTCGAACCTCGTCGCCGGCTCGAACGAGATCTTCCGTCTCCCGATGCGCGGCTACTTCTCGTCGGACGGCGGACTGACGTGGGGCGGCGTCGACCTCCCGCTGCCACCGCCGACCCGGCACAACGGCTACGACTTCGGATCCGACCCGGGCGTGGCCTGGGACCTGCGCGGAAACGTCTACTACTCGTACATCGTGGTGTTCTTCGCCGCCGGGTTCGGTGTCGTCGGCAGCGAGATGGCGGTCGCGCGGTCCTCGGATCGGGGCCGTTCGTGGACGGCGACGTACTTCGACATGCAGCGGAACGAGGGGACGTTCGTGGACAAGCCGATGATCACGGTCGACGACAGCCCGTCGAGCCCTCACGAGGGCACGATCTACGTCGCGTTCGACCATACCGGCGGGAACAAGAAGCAGGCCGTGTTCATCTCGAGCTCGAGCGACCAGGGCCAGACGTTCTCCTCGCCCGTCCGCGTCAGCGAGTACCTCACCGGCAAGAACGGCGAGATCGCGGCCGACCCGTTCGTCTCGCCGACCGGCGACGTCCACGTCGCCTGGCAGGACTGGGCGCACAGCCGGGTCGTGACGAGCACCTCAACCGACGCCGGCCGGACCTGGGGCGCGAACGTGACGATCGCCGCGACGCAGACGGCGTTCGATCTCGCCCTGCCCTCGATCAGCGTACGGGGTGCCCTGTTGTACCCCTCGTGTGACGCCGACGTCAGCTCGAGCTCGTTCCGTGGCACCCTGTACTGCTCGTGGTGGGACGGGACGATCGCGTCCGACACCGAGGTCTACGTGAGCCGCTCGACGGACGACGGCACAACGTGGTCAGCGCCGCTGATCGTGAACGACGACCGGCGCGGCGACCAGTACTACCAATGGCTCGCCGCAGACCCGGTAACGGGCGACGTCGACCTCAGCTGGTATGACACCCGTCTCGACACGACCCGGCAGTCGGTCAACGTGTTCTTCGCGGCCTCCGACGACGGGGCGGCGACGTTCACCGACAACGTCCGCCTCACGACCGCGCCGAGCAACGAGGCGCAGGGCACGAACATCGACTTCGGCAACCAGTACGGCGACTACGAGGGACTCGACGCATACGGTGGGGTCGCGCACCCCGTGTGGACGGATCACCGCGCCAGCCTGCCCGACAACCTCTGGGAGGAGGTCTTCACGACTCGCGTCCAGGTCTCCTGAGCACGAACGCGTTTATCTCGGTCGGTGCACGGGAAAGCGCGATCGGGGTGTGGGGCGAACAGGAGCAGCAGGAGCCGTCCGTTCAGGTGTTGGAGTTCCATCTGCCGCACTCGGAGGAGGCTCCGACATTGGCTCGCCGGCTGGTCGAAGAGCAGCTCATGCCGCTGCTGCCCGTCCATCGGGCCGACGAGCTGCTCCTGCTGGTCTCGGAGCTCGTCACGAACGCCGTCCGGCATAGCGAGCCGCTCCCCGACGGGACGATCGGCCTGCAGTTCGAGCGTACGCCGGACAGCGTCCGCGTGGCCGTCACGGACGGCGGGACCCATCTCGTCCCCGACGGTCTCGCGTTCCACACGGAGGCGAACGAGCACTTCGGGCTGTTGTTTGTGGACGCCTACGCCGACGGGTGGGGGTTCTCCCTCGACGGCGTCAAGGGCGTCTGGTTCATGGTGGACCTGGGCCATGGCTGATCCGTTCGAGATCGTGCAGCTGGGGCCGAACATGTACTTTCTCGGCGGCGAGCTCGACATGGTGACGGCCCCCCGCGTCGAGGCGGCCACCGAGGCGTCGGTGCGCGCGGGCGGCCCCTTGCTGCTCGACCTGTCCGCCGTCTCGTTCGTCGACTCGACCGGGATCCGCGTGTTCCTGACGCTGGCGCGCACGCTCGGCGACAAGGGGTGCGTGCTCCTCCACGCGCCGCAGGAACGGGTCCGGCGCGTGCTCGAGCTCGTGCGCATCACAGACGTCGCGAACGTCCACCTCGAGTCGTGCAAGCTCGTCGCCTACCCCGAGAAGATCCTCGACTGGTCACCGGCGCCGGACCTCGCCGAACGGTTCGACGCGCTCCGAAGCTACGAGCGCGAAGCCACACCGACCTAGGGCGTCACGCGGGCCTACGACGTGGCGGTGCCACCGGGGTCGCCCGCGAGCGCGACCAGCCGGTCCGCCGTCGTCCGCCACGACCACTCGGTGCGGACGAACGCCGAGAGCGACTCGCCGATCGCGCGTCGCTCCTCGCGCGGGATCGCGAGGATGCGGTCGATGCCCTCCGCGATCCGTCGCGCCGCGCCCGGCCCCGGATCGAAGGAGAACAGCCGTGGCGCGCCGGCGTGCGACTCGAGCGCCCCGGCCACCTCGGCCAGACCGGAGTGTCGAGCGACCAGCGGGAGGGCCCCCGCCGCCGCGCCCTCCGCGGCGACCATCCCGAATGCCTCGTCCATGATCGACGGGACGACGAGCACGTCGAGCGCGGCAAGCGCGTCGGGCGCGTACCGGTGGTCGAGCCGCCCGACGAACGCGACCTCCGAGCGCGGCGGCACCGTCCCCACGTCGTCGACGTCGAGCGCCGTCCGCGACACCTCGAGCAGCCAGCAGAGGGCGTCCCGGTCGCCCGATCGGATCGCCTGCCACAGCGCGGCCAGCCGCTCGCGCTCGAGGCCGAACCCGATGACGAGCGCATCGACCGCCGCGGTCGAGCGTGTGAGCGCCGCGAGCAGCAGGTCGACGCCCTTCTGCGGGATCAGCTTGCCGAAGTAGCCGACTAGCGGTCCGTCGGATCCGGCGAGCCGGCGAAGCGTGCCGGGCGCCCCGGGGTCGGGAACGGTCTGGTCGTACCGGTGCGCGAGCTCGTCGAGCGCCTCGGCGTCGCGTTCGGCGACGGCGGTCACGACCTCCCCGTCGAGCGAGCCGGGACGTCCGCGCGCCGTCGAGACGTCACCGTCGATCCGCGCCGCTGCGTCGAGCAGCGCCTCACGCCGCTCCCGCGGGCGGAAGTCCGCGGCGTCGACGCCCGGCGACACGACATGCGAGATGGGCTCGATGCCCGGGACGAACTCCTTGCACCGACGGAGCACGTCGTGCGACGAGCCCGCCAGCGCGATGGCGTCGACGAACCCCTCGCGCGCGAGCTCGCGGTACCGGCGCTGCGGCCGCATCGCGTACTCGACGTCGCTGCCGTGGATCTTCAGGATGTACGCGCGCGGTCCGAGCGCCCGGCCCGCGACGGGCCCGCCGGGCACCGCGTGCCCGGCGATCACCACGTCCGACCGATGCCACGACGCGGCCGCGCGGAGCGCGGCGACGTTGAGCGCGAGGTAGCGCTCGAGCTGCTCGTCCGTGAGGTCGACGAAGCGCCGCACCTCGAAGCCCTCGTACTCGTCGATCACGAAGACCGGCAACAACCGCCCGATCGCGGGTCGAAGGAGCACGCACCGGCCGTCTCGTGAGCGCGAGGAGATCGAACTCAGCTCGCCGACGCCGTCGGCATCGACCGTTCCGACCGCGTCGATCCACGGGTACCGCTCGGGGTGCGGCTCCTGGCAGAGCAGCGCGACGTCGTGGCCGCGCGCGGCCAGAACCTCGGCCACGCGCGCGGTGTAGACGTTCGACCCCGAGCCGTCCAGCAGCCAGCCGTGCCATAGCAGGACGCGCATCCGGTCCGATCGGGTCGAGGGCCCTGAATCGTCGCACACGGCCCCGGCGGTTCGGGGAGGCCGGGCCGGTGAACGCGTTAGGACGCGGTTGCCGAGGCGTTCAACAGCTCGGGACGCTTGCGGCTCGTGATGACCTCGTCGACGACGCCGTAGGCCACGGCCTCCTCCGCCGTGAGGATGAAGTCGCGATCGGTGTCCTTCGAGACCTTCTCGAACGGCTGTCCCGTGTGCTTCGCGATGATCTCCTCGAGCAGGCGGCGGTAGCGAAGGATCTCCTTGGCCTGGATCTCGATGTCGACGGCCTGCCCCTCGGCCCCGCCGTGGGGCTGGTGGAGCAGCACGCGCGAGTACGGCAGCGCGTAGCGCTTCCCGTGCGTTCCCGCGAGCAGCAGGACGGCGGCCGCCGACGCGGCCTGCCCCATCACGATGGTCGACACGTCGGGCTTGATGTACTGCATCGTGTCGTAGATCGCGAACAGCGCGGTGATGTCGCCGCCCGGCGAGTTGATGTACAGGTTGATGTCCTTCTCCGGGTCCTCGGACTCGAGGTGCAGCAGCTGGGCCATGATCAGGTTGCCCACGTTGTCGTCGATCGGCGTGCCGAGGAACACGATCCGCTCGTTGAGCAGGCGCGAGTAGATGTCGAACGAGCGCTCGCCGCGGCTGGTTTGCTCCACGACGACGGGAACGAGGTAGTTGTTCATCCGGTGACCCGACCTTTCGCCGCGGTGCGTGGATGGAGGAGATGTAACCAACCCACCTTACGCCCTCCGGCGTCGAACGAGGCTTCTGCGCGCGAACGGCACACCTGTTAGGCTCGATGCCTCCGGCGACGCCGGAGATCACGTCGCGACCTGAGCGGCTCCGCCGTCCGCCTCGCTTCGGGATCGGCTCGAGCGCGAGGAGGCACGCATGTCGCGAATCGGAGGAACTACCGGGCAAACGGCGTTCGGACCGCCGATCCATGACCTCGCGAGCGCCGCGTCCAAGTCGTCCTCCGTTCGCATGTGCGACGAGCCGGGGTGCACCACGGTGCTGTCTCGGTACAACAACGAGACCGCCTGCTGGGTCCACGCCCGTCCCACGTTCGTCACCAGGTCCGCCGGTCGTCACGGCGCCTGATCGTCTCCCCCGCATCACGCCCTCGAGCCCGGATGAGCGACGAGCCGGCGGACCCGCCCGCCGAGGCCCCCGAAGCCTCTGAAGCCCACATGAGTCCGGGCCGCCCCACGCGGATGCCCTGTCCGGTGTGCGGGTCGACCCGCACCCAGCCGTTCGGGCACGCCGGGCCGGCCGCTCGCGTGAACATGCGCTGCCTGCGGTGCGGCCACCTGTTCCGTGACAGGGCCCTGCGTCGCTAGGCACGACCCGGGAGGAAAAGATGCGGCCGCCGCTCCGGGCTGGTACGGTCGGCGCCGAGGGCACGGATCGCAGTTCGCTACGAGCGTCTCCTCAGCACCGCCGGCCGTCACGCCGGCCGCCCGAAGGGCAGCTCGAAGGCCCGGACGGCGAAAGGAAGGAGGGATCGTAGTGGCAACTGGAACCGTGAAGTGGTTCAGCTCGGAGAAGGGCTTCGGCTTCATCACCCCCGAGGACGGCAGCGCCGATGTGTTCGTGCACTTCAGCGCGATCTCGGGTGAGGGATACCGGAACCTCGAGGAGAACCAAAAGGTCGAGTACGACGTCACCCAGGGTCAGAAGGGCCCGCAGGCGGCGAACGTCCGACCGGCCTCCTGATCGACTTCGGGATCGACGAAGGGCCCGGCGTGCGTGCACGCCGGGCCCTTCCGTCTTTGAGCGGCGTGTCGTGCCGGTTTGTCCACGAGCCGTCGGTACACTCCGCCGCGTGTCGCCGACCGCCGAACCCGATGCGCACCTCCGTGAGATCCGCCAGCAGCCGGCAGCGATCCGGCGCGCCGCGGAGGCGCTCCTCGAGCAAGGCCATGTGCTGCGCGACCTCGGCGAGCGATCGCGCGCCCTGCGGATCGTCCTCACCGGCATGGGGAGCTCGTTCGACGCGGGCTTCCCGGCGGTCGATCATCTCGCCGAACGCGGCGTCGTCGTCCTCCACGCGAACGCCGCCGAGATCCTGCACTTCCGTCTCCCGTGGATCACCGCGGAGACCGTGCTCGTCCTCGTCAGCCAGTCGGGCGGGAGCGCCGAGGTCGTCCGCCTCGCCGAACGTGCGCGTTCGGCGGCCGAACCGCCGCTGATCGTCTCGCTGACGAACGGCCTGGCGAATGAGCTGGCCGGCATCGCGGACATCGCGCTCGATACGCGAACGGGACCGGAGACGGCGCCGTCCTCGATGACGTTCGCGGCCACGCTCGTGCAGCTCGGCGCGATCGCGCGCGCCATCGGCGGGGACGACCCGGCCGTCGCCGCGACCGGGATCGCGGACGCAGCCGCTCGGACGTCGGACGCCGTGCAGAGCCTCCTGGACGAGGAGGACACGATCGCCGAGCGGATCGCGGACGTCGGGCGGGGGCAACGCACGATGGTGATCGTCGGGCGTGGGGCCGCGCGCGCGACCGCGGAGATGGGGGCGCTCACCCTGCAGGAGTGCGGCGTCGTCGCCGACGGGTTCGAAGCGGGGGCGTTCCGTCACGGGCCGTTCGAGCTGGCCGGACCCAGGCTCGGCGCGATCGTGGTCGCGACCGAGAGACGGACGCGATCGCTCGAGCTCGGCCTGGCCGGCGATCTGCGCGCCACGGGATCCGCCGTCGTGGTCCTTACCGACGAACCCGATGCGGACGCGATCGTGCTCGCGGCCGTCGATCGGCTGCTGTCCCCCGCGGTGTCGATGGTTCCGATCCAGCTCGGTGCGCGCCGCCTCGCGATCGAGGCGGGGCGCGAGCCCGGCCGCTACGCATTCGCGACGAAGGTCACGACGCGCGAGTGACGATCAGCGCCCCGCGAGGTGTGGCAGCAGGTGCTCGCGCCACCCGTCGAGCTGGTCGGCCGCCGGCTCGAGCGTGTGCAGAATCAGGTACTCGACGCCGACGTCGAGCCGCTGGTCGATCTTGTCCAGGATCTCCGGAAGCGAACCCGTCAGGTAGACCTGCTGGAAGTACTCGAAGGGCCGCCCCTCACCCATCACGGCGGTGAACGCGCGCCGCTGCTCGCGCTCGGCCTCGGCCGGGTCGTCGGTCGGGACCAGGTGAACGAAATTCTCGTGCGCGACCGTGAACGTCGACGGGTCGCGCCCGCGCTCGGTGAGCGCGCCGCGGATCTCATCGAGGTCCTGCTCGATCGCCTCGGGCGGCGAGGTCGGACGCGCGATCCAGCCGTCGGCCTCGACGATCCGACGGACCACGGCCGGCGCCAGGACGGGCCGCTCGGGCGAGGCCGCGTGCGCGAGCTGCCGGCCGCCGGCGGCCCACACCGTCAGCGCACGCCGCATCGGCGGACCGATCTCGACGTCGCGGAGCCGGACGAACCGTCCGTCCAACGTCACGCGCTCGCCGGCGAGCAGACGGCGGACGACGGCGACGGCCTCGTCGGTTCGCGCGCCGCGCTCGGACCGTTTCATGCCGACGGCCTCGAACTCACGCTCGTCCCAGCCGGTACCGACGCCGAGGATGAACCGGTCACCCGACAAGGCCTGCAGCGTCGACAGCTCCTTCGCCAGCACCAGCGGGTGCCGCGTCGGCATCACAAGGATCGACGTCCCGAGCGCCACGCGCGTCGTGACCGCGGCCGCGTACGCCAGGCTCACGATCGGGTCGAGCCAGGACGTGCGGTAGAACACGCTGCCGTGCAGCAGGTGGTCCGTCGCCCACAACGAGTCGAGGCCGAGCTCCTCGGCGCGCCGGGCGAACGCCGCGATCTCGTCGCCGCCTCGACGCGCATCGCCACCGAAGGTCGGGAGGAACGCGCCGACTCGAACGCTCAAGCGATCGACGCCTCCTTCAGCGCGCGCTCGACCGCGGTCGTGTCCTCGGGCGACAACGGCAGAAGCGGCGGCCGCACCGTCGCGTGGTCGATGACGCCGAGCGTCGCGAGCGCGTGCTTGGTCCGCGCCCGGTAGTCGCGGACGGGAGGAGCGAAGATCGCGTCGCAGAACGGCTGCAGCCGCGCCGCGATCGCGGATGCGCGATCGAGGTCCCTCGCCCGGACCGCCTCGAGCATCTCGACCTGCTCGGCGGCGGCGAGGGTCCCGAACCCGAGCAGCGCGCCCTCGGCGCCGAGCAGGTACGCCTCGAGCAGGAAGTTGTCGTTGCCGTTCAGCACGACCGCATCGGGCGCGACGCCGCGAACCGCCTTCACGGTCTCGACGAACCGCTTCGCGTCGAACGACGCCTCCTTGATCGCGACGACGCCGTCCACCGTCATCAGCCGCTCGAGGACCTCGATCGAGAAGTTCACGCCACCGAGCGCCGGCTGCAGCTGGAACGCGATCATCGGCAGCCCCGACGACTCGAAGATCGCCCGGTGGTACCGAGCCGGCACCTCGGGGTCGAGCGGCTCGCCCTGGTACACCGAGAGCGGGAACACGAGCAGCGCCCGGGCGCCCGCATCGCGGGCATCCACGGCCGAGCGCGCGGCGAGCTCTGTGTACGACCCGACGAGCCCGGCGACGATCACCGTGCGGTCACCGACCTCCTCCGCGACGATCGCGAGGACTCGGAGGCGCTCGTCAGCGGAGAGGTGGGGCCCCTCCCCCGTGTCCACGTTCACCGCCAGACCCGTCACTCGCCGGTCCGCGAGCCATCTCACGTATCGGCGGAGCGAGCTCTCGTCGATCGAGAAGTCCTCGTTCATCGGCGTCACGATCGCCGCGATCAGGCCCTTCAGCTCGGGGCGTTCCATCGTCTCCTCCTGCTCCGGTCGCCGAACGCGCATCCGCGATCGCCCGCCAGACACGCTCGGGCGCCGCGGGCATGTTCAGATGGCGAACGCCGAGGTGCGCGAGCGCATCGACCACCGCATTCTGCACGGCCGGGATCGAGCCGATCGTCCCGGCCTCGCCGATCCCCTTCGCGCCGAGCGGGTTCATCGGCGTCGGCGTCTCCGTCGACGCCGTCTCGAAGCTCGGCAGCTCGGCCGCGCTCGGGAACGCGTAGGTGCTGAGGTTCCCCGTCATCGGCGTGCCGAACTCGTCGTACGTCACGCCCTCGAAGAGGGCCTGCGCCGCGCCCTGCCCGATCCCGCCGTGCACCTGCCCCTCGACGAGCATCGGGTTGAGCACCGTGCCGCAGTCGTCCACCGCGACGTGGCGCAGCAGCCGCGCCTCGCCCGTCTCCGCGTCGACCTCGACGACGGCGACGTGGGTCCCGAACGGATAGGTCGAGTCCGGGGTCTCGAAGTCGTGCTCGGCGTCGAGCGGCTCGACGCGTGCGATCTCCGCCCATGTCGGACCCGAGCCCGGGACGCCGGCGACCTCGAACCGGCCGTCGTCGGACAGGACCACGTCCTCAGGCGCGGCCTCGAGCAGCCGCGCCGCGACGGAGCGCGCGCGTTCCACGAGCGCGTCGGCGGCGCCCAGCACGGCGCTGCCGGCGACCTGCAGCGTTCGCGACCCCATCGTGCCCTCGCTCCGGGGGACGACGTCCGTGTCCGAGTGGCGGACACCGACGGCCTCGAACGGCACGGCGAGCCGGTCCGCCACGAGCTGAGCGAACGCCGTCTCGTGCCCCTGGCCCTGGGGGCTGGCACCGGTGACGAGCACGACGCGCCCCTCGGTATCCACGGCGACGCGCGCGTACTCGCTCCCCCACCCCGTGACCTCGACGTAGCTGGCGATGCCGATGCCGAGCAGGACCCGGTCGCCACGCCGTCGCCGCTCGGCCTGCTCCGCTCGAAGCGCCGCGTAGTCGCAGCGGCGGAGCGCCTCCTGGAGCGTGCGCTCGTAGTCGCCGACGTCGTACCGCGCGCCGGCGACCGTTTCGTGCGGGAACTCGCGGATGAAGTTGCGGCGGCGAACCTCGGCGGGATCGATGCCGAGCTCGACGGCGAGGAGGTCGATCGCTCGCTCGAGCAGTGCCGTCGCCTCGGGCCGGCCGGCGCCGCGGTACGCGCCGAGCGGCGTCTTGTTGGTCAGGACCGCGCGGATCTCGAGGTCCACCCGGCGGATGTCGTACGGGCCGACCGCCATCATCGCGGTCGACTCCGGCAGGGTGGCGCCCTCATCCGCGTAGGCACCGAGGTCGGCGACGACCCGAGCGCGGAGCCCGACGATGCGCCCCTCCCGGGTAGCGCCGATCTCGATGTCCTGGAGCTGATCGCGGCCGTGCGTCATCGCGAGGATGTTCTCCGACCGCGACTCGGTGTAGCGGACGGGCCGGGCGAGCCGAAGCGCCAGCGCGGCGACGACGGCCTGCTCAGCGTAGGCAGGGATCTTCGCACCGAACCCTCCCCCGACGGCGGCCGTGCGGACGCGTAGCCGATCCTCGTCGAACCCGATCGCCCGGGCGATCGACGTCCGGCTGTAGTGCGTCGCCTGGCACGACAGCCACAGCGTGAGTCGATCGCCCTCGGGGACCGCTATGGCGCCGTTCACCTCGAGGGGCACGGGGGCGACACGCTGGTTCAGGAACGTGCCGCGAGCCACGACGTGGGCCCCCTCGAGCACGTCGTCGTGGGTCGAGCACCGCAGGACCAGCGCGACGTTCGATCCCTCATCCGGGAACAGCAGCGGCGCGCCGGGCGCCATCGCCGCCACGGGATCGACCACGACCGGCAGTGGGTCGTACTCGACTGCGACGACCTCGGCCGCGTCGAGCGCCTGCCGTCGGGTCGTGGCGATCACGACGGCGACGGGCTCGCCGACGAACCGAACGACGCCGGCGGCGAGCAGCGGCCGGCGCAGGCCGTCGGGCATGTTCTCGACGGCCGGCATCCGCAGCCCGGCGAGATCCTCGGTGGTGAACACGCCGACCACGTCCGGCATCGCCCGGGCCTCGGCCGCATCGATCGACGTGATACGCGCGTGCGACACCCCGCTGCGGACGAACACGGCGTGCACGGCGCCGGCAACGGGGACGTCCTCGAGGTACGGCGTCGCGCCCGTCAACAATCCGCGGTCCTCGCGACGAAGGACGGCGCCTCGTCGCACGCGGCGCGGCTCGGGCATGTGGCCGATGATATCGGAGGGTACGCTCGCCCCCGATGCGTGGAACGCCGGCGCAACGCCTCCGCGGCATCGGCGCGATCGTGACCGGCGCGGCGAGCGGGATCGGCGCGGCGACGGCCGAGGCCTTCGATCGCGAGGGCGCGACGACCTTGCTCGTGGATGTCGACGAACGTCCGCTCCGAGCGCTCGCGGCGCGGCTCGGCGACCGCGCGACGGCGTGCGTGGCGGATCTCGGCTCCGATGACGCCGTCGAGACGGTCGTCGCGCGTGCGGGAACCGTGTTGCCCGCGATCGACGTCCTGGTGAACAACGCCGGGATCTCGTCCAAGACTCTCTTCGTGGACGTGACCGAGGACGAATGGCACAGGGTCCTCGGGGTGAACGCGTTCGCCGCGGCGCGGCTGGCGGCGGCGTGCGCGGACGAGATGGCGGCGCGGCGTTCCGGATGCATCCTCAACGTCTCGTCGATCTCCGGGCTGGGCGGCGGGCCGCCGCAATCCGTCTACGGGATCAGCAAGGGTGCGCTCCTCGGCCTGACGCGCGAGCTGGCGGCAGCGCTTGCACCGCACGGGGTGCGCGTGAACGCCGTGCTCCCCGGCGTGATCGACACGCCGATGGTGCGCCGCGACGTCGCTGCCGGCGGCGATCCCGACGGCACGGACCTTGCCCGCTGGATCGCCGGCGCCGTCCCGCTCGGCCGGATCGGCGAGCCGGCGGAGGTCGCCGAGGTCCTGGCGTTCCTCGCCTCGCCGGAGGCCGCCGCGGTCACCGGTGCGTTCGTGCCGGTCGAAGGGGGGTTCCTCTCGGCATGACCGACTCCGGGCCGTCGCGATCGATCCTGGTCGTGCGCTCGTCCACCGCGGTCGGCCGCGCGGCCGTCGAACGCTTCCGGCGGAACGGCGATCGAACCCACGCCGTCGACGCGGACGCGGGCGACGCCCGCGCGCGTCGGTCTGCGATCGAGCAGGTCGTCCGCTCGGACAGCGGCATCGACGTCCTCGTCGTGCCGGCCGCCGAGGTGGCGCCAGACCCAGTCTGGCCGCCGTCGTCGGCATCGACGAGGCAGGCGGACGAGATCCTGCGATCCGCCTTCTTCTGCATCCAGGACGCCGCTCCTCATATGACCGGCGGTCGCATCGCGCTCGCCGCTCCCCCGCGCCCGCCCGGCGCTGCGAGCGCAGAGCCGGCGTCGCTCGTGGAAGGTGCTTTCGTGGCGCTCGTCCGACTGCTCGCGGTCGAGCTCGCACCCCAAGCCATCACCCTCAACGCCCGGTGTCCCAACTCGGCCGGCGCCGATGCCGACGCCGTCGCAGCGGCGCTGGTCTTCCTCGCGTCGCCTGCGGCCTCGTACCTGACCGGGGCGTGGGTCCCGGTCACCCTGGGCGCGCGGCCCGATCGGCCCCCACGAGAGATCGCGGATTGGGCTGCGCTCGACGGCGAGGCCGAGTAGCATCCGGCTGTCGCACCGGCCAGAGGGGGTTCCAAATGCGTCGGAACGGTCTCATGTCCGCGGTTGTGCTCGTCCTGGTCTTCGCAACCAGCTGCACCGGCGGCGGAGGGGGCGACAACGCGTCGAGCTCGTCGGGCAGTCACGAGCCGGTCACGATCACCCTGCAGGACTACTACGGCGCGTCGACGCCGATCAAGTCCGTGATCCCGGACTTCGAGAAGGCCTATCCGTGGATCACCGTGAAGTACGAGGCGGTCGACTGGGACACCCTCCACGAGAAGTTCACTGTGCAGGTGTCCTCGGGCGACTCGCCCGACATCGCCACGCTCGACATGACGTGGATCCCCACGTTCGCGTCCAACGGCCTGCTGGCGAACCTCTCGGAGCTGTCGGGCGGGCAGATGAACGGCAAGCCGATCACCGATCAGTACACCCAGGGCGGCATCGACGCGATGACCTACAACGACAACATCGTCACGATGCTGTTCGACTTCGACGTGTACGCGCTCTACTACCGAACCGACATCTTCAAGCAGAAGGGGGTCGCCGTCCCGAAGACGTGGGACGAGTGGAAGGCGGCCGCCCAGAAGATCGCCGAGGACACCAACGGCGACGGCGAGTGCGACAAGTACTGCCTCGAGGTCGACAACGAGACCTTCCACTGGTCGCAGTTCCTCTACCAGAACGGCGGGAGCATCCTGAACTCCGACGACACGCAGGCCGCGTTCAACAGCGAGGCGGGCGTGCAGGCGGTCGACTTCTACAAGAGCTTCGTCGACGACGGCACCGGCATCATCTGGGGCGCCAGCCAGGGGGACCGTCAGAACGGCATCAAGGACGGGCGCATCGGGATGTTCACTGACGGCCCGTACTACATGGGCATCATGAAGAGCGGCGCCCCGGAGATGGCCGGCAAGTGGGGCGTCGCAGAAGCGCCGTACTCCCAGCAGCCAGGTAGCTACCTGGGCGGCACCGGTCTCAGCATTCCGGTCAACGCCCCGCACCCGCAGGAAGCGTGGGACTTCATCTCGTTCATGCTGCGGCCGGAGAACGCGACGAAGATCTTCACGATCGCCGGGGCCGCGCCGGGGCTGACGGCTGC
>DATAEU010000077.1:0-2349 GCA_036257835.1 Actinomycetota bacterium
GGCGCGGTCGAGCGCGGCATCTTCCTCGCGCGACGCCTCGCGCCGCGCGACGAGCGTGACGCCGTTCGCGCCGGCCGTGAAGACCTCCGAGCCGCGGTTCATGCAGAGGTAGAGGCGACCCGGGCCTTTCGGCCGAGCCGCGAGCTGTCCGTCGACGTTGCCGACGTGTGTCCCCGTGATCACGAAGAGGTGCATGCCGTGGGCACACAGCGCCTCGACGAGGCTGCGCACGCGTGAGGCGTCGGCCCGGCGATTCGGCACCGCCGTTCCGTCCCAGTCGAAGGCGATCGCGTCAAAACGCCGGCTCAGCGACGCGGGCGACACGCCTTCCGCCCCGGCCGGACGCTGGAGAACCCCTGCTTCGTTCACAGGGCCAGCGTCGCGCGCCCGCGGCCGGACGACATCCGTGAAACCGCGCAGCGTCCGTCGGACAACTCCCGGATCTCCGCACACCGGGGGCCGCCGTGCCCACGTGCGTGAGCACGGCGGCCCTCGCTCCTACTCGTACCGCAGCGCCTCGGCCGGGTAGATCCGCGACGCGCGGATCGCCGGCGCGAGGCTCGTCGCCAGAGCCACGAGGTACACGACGGTGAACACGATCGTGAGGTTCACCCACGGAACGTGGAGCGTCACCATCGAGTACGCGGGCTGGCTCGCAATGTCGCTGATCACCGTGTGGCTGACGATCAGCCCGAACACCGTTCCGACGACGATTGCGGTCAGCGCGATGAAGGACGACTCGAGCAGGAAGCTCAGCTGGATCATCCCCCGCCTCAAGCCGATCGCGCGGAGGACGCCGATCTGCTGTCGCCTCTCGACGACCGCCCGAGCGCTGATCACGCCGAGAGCCGCGACGCCGACGATCAGACCGAGACCCATGAATCCCTCGATCAGACGGTTGAACGTCCAGCTCGCGGCGACCGCGTCCTCGAGCAGCTTGTCCAGCGAATCGGCCTGGAGGCCCTGGGCGAGGAACGCCGACTCCAGCTTCCGCGCCTCCGCCCGCGGATCGACGCCGGGTGCGAGATCGAAGTAGAAGACCGTCGGTCGTACTCGGTCCCCGAACGCGTTCCGGAGCGTGTCCTGGGAGGTCGTGATCCCGGCCATCGCGAGCGGCGCCTGGTCGGACAAGACGCCGATCACCTTCAGCCGCACCGTCGTCTTCGTCTGCGGGTCGCGCACCTCGATCGGGATCGGGTCGAAGACCTGGTCCTCGAGGTAGAAGCCGTGCAGCTGGAAGTCCGGCGGCACCGCGCCGGCGCTCCAGTTGTCGCGGCGCGGCACGACGAAGCCGTCCACGATCGCGAGGCCGGGCTCTTTCGACATTGCCCGCCAGGGATCGTCGTAGCCGCGTGCGCGTGCCGCGAGGAGGTACGTGGTGTGCTGCGAGAACGCCGTGTCGACCCCTCGGACGGGGTAGTCCTCGAACGCGGACGCGTACTTCCCGGTCTGCCGCGCCCGCACCGGCAGGTAGGACTGCGCGGAGACGACGCGGAAGTCCGAACGCCGCAGGCTCGGCTTGGTCGCGATCGCCTGTGCAGGGTCGTCGATCGGGCTGATCGCGGCCGACGCCGCGCGGACGTCGAACCCCCCGCCGAACATCTCGTCGTCGTCGAACGCCCGGATGAACGATCCTGAGATCGTGCCGCCGACCACGAGCGTGAAGACCACGAGCATGAACATCGCCAGCGTCACGCCCGTGCGGAAGCGGCTCCGCAGCGGGTACGCGATCGACAGGCGCAGGATCGGCGTGAGGGAACGGATCCGTCCGACGACGCCTGTCACCGCGCCGAGCAGCAGGTCCGCGTTGTAGACGATCACCCACGAGGCGCCGAGCACGAGCAGGATCCCCGAGACGATCCAGACGGAGAAGTTCATCCGCAGGTCGGTCCCGGCCAGCGTGTCGAGCCAGTCGAAGGGGAGCAGGCACACGACGACGATCAGGAGCCCTGCGGCCGTGTAGGCAACTCGCTGCGGCACGCCGAGCGCCTGGGCGACGGGCACCGCGCCGATCGTGAAGACGGCGATGCCCAGGATGAACGGCATCGCCTGCGACCCGTTCACGCCGGAGAACGCGAGCAACGCGCCGAGACCCATCGCGACGAGCCCGCCGATCCACCGCCGCTTCCGGCGCTTCTGCGCCGGCGGCTCCGGAAGGTTCCTGACCGCGCTGACGATGTTCAGGCGGCTGACACGCCACGCCGAGACACCGACGACGACGAACGTGAGCAGCACGCCGATCGCGTACGCGACGACGATGCTCCGCCACTGCACGTCGAGCTCGATCGTGATCCCCTCGGTGCCGAGGGCACTCGCGATGACGAACACCATCCCGAACGCGACCGCCAC
>DATAEU010000078.1:0-5949 GCA_036257835.1 Actinomycetota bacterium
ACGTTCAAGCCCGCGCCGATGCCCGATCCGATGGCGACGATCGTCGCCCCGGCGGCGATCAGAGCCGTTCCGAGCATCCGGTCGCGAACGGCCGGCTGCCCGCGCATCTTCCACGCCGACCACGCCGTTCCGAAGAGCAGCAGGGCGTACGCCGGATACGCGTAGAGCTGCGACAACCGATAGGGCAGCGGGTCCGTCGCGAACACGTCCTTCCCGAGCGGCAGGTCCTTCGACAGCGCAGCCGGGTCGATCACGGCGGTGCGAACGCGAGCAACGGCGAACGCGGTCGCAAACAGCAGCAGGATCAGAAGGACGGTCGTGACGGCCCGGTTGCGGATCAGCAGATAGCCCTCGCCCATCGCGAGCCAGGGCACGTTCAGGATCGCGCCGAACAGCCAGTACAGCCGGTACTCGGCGGTCGACCACCCGTTCAGGACGCCCAGGAACAGCGCGAGCGAGGCGATGGCGTACATCAGCAGAGCGACGATCCAGGCCGCCTGGTACGGCCGCCTGCGCCGGAGGTATTGACGGGAAAGGAGCACGGCGAACGCGAGCGCGACCATGGCGGCGCCGAGCGGGAAGATCCACATGCGGGGCGCAGCATACGCAACGGGCGCGCCGCGACGCCGTGTAGCATCGAAGGATGTGACCAGCGAGACGAGGCGTCCGCAGCTGGCCTGCTCGACGGCCGCGTTCTTCTCGCGTCCGTTACGGGCGGCCTTCGCCGCCATCGGCGGCGCAGGCTTCGACGGGATCGAGGTCATGGTCACCCGCGACCCGACGACCCAGGACGGCCGGCGCCTCCGGGAGCTCTCGGCGGAGCACGGCCTCGCGGTCCGCGCGATCCACGCGCCGTTCCTGTTGATGACGCGGAAGGTCTGGGGCACCGACCCCGTCGGCAAGATCTACCGGGCGATCGAGCTGGCCGAGCAGGCCGAGGTGCCGCTCGTCGTGGTGCACCCGCCGTACCGATGGCAGTCCGGCTACCGGCGGTGGGTCGACGGGCACCTGCGCGGCCTCTCCGAGCGGACCGGCGTCCGGATCGGCGTCGAGAACATGTTCCCGGTGTCGGTGGGCAAGCGCGGCCTGGCGTTTCACGCGCACGACGTGGTGACCGACCTCGACCGGTTCCCCCACGTTGTGCTCGACACGAGCCACGCGGCCGTCGCCGGGCTCGACCTGCTCGAGACGTACCGGGAGCTCCGCGACCGGCTGGTGCACATCCACCTCTCGAACAACGCCGGACGCGGGTGGGACTCCCACGCGTCGGTCGAGACCGGTGTGCTCCCGCTCGGTGACCTCCTCGACGCCGCCGTCGCCGACGGGTTCGCCGGGACGATCTCGCTGGAGCTCGACCTGCGCTCCGCGCTCGACGACGACGGGAAGCTGCGCGAGATGCTCGAGCGCAACCGGGCGTTCTGCGCGTCGCGCCTGGCGGTCACCGCGTGACGATGTCACCTCTGTTCGCCACCCATTAGCCTCTGTCGCGTGCGCCGGGCCACCTTGATCACGATCATCTGTCTGTTCGTGCTGCTCGGGATCGCCGCCGTCTATCAGATGATGCTCGCGTCAGGGAACGCGACCTATCCCGGACCCAACCTGCAGACGCCGCTCCCCTCGATCGTCACCACGCCCTGATCGCGGCCTGTTCGGCTACGACGAGGCTCGCGCGATCGTCACGCCGTCGCCCGGCCGTAGGTCGAACCGGCGGGACGCGCTCCCGTGGTTGACGACGATCGCGACGAAACCCTGCGAGTCGACGATGAGCGCCGGTTCGCCCTGCGGAACGTCGGCGAACGTCGACACGAAGGGCACCTCGTTCGGGCCGACCGCCATCGGCCCCCGCAGGCCGGCGGCCGCAAGATCGTCCGGCGTCGCGTTCAGCTGGACGTTGCCGAAGCCGTCGACCCCGACGACGCGAGCGCCGATCGCACCCGGCGTCACCATCGGTCCCGACAGCTCGAGGGTGTGCAGTGTCGTCGGGTCGATCGGCGGCCCGAGGCGCCCGATCGGCACGTCGGCCGCGAGGTGCGCCGCCGCGGGCGCGAAGATGTCCCTGCCGTGGAACGTCTGCGACACCGGCTGCAAGAGGACCTCGTCGGAGGCGATCTCGACCGCTCGCGCCGCGCCGCCGAGCGAGGTCCATGCCATCGAGAGCAGCCCGTTGTCGGGACCGACGAGCACCGCGCCGGACGACGCCTCGACGGCGATCGGACGCCGCTCCGATCCGACGCCCGGATCGACGACCGCGAGGTGCACGGCCGTCACCGGCATGTACCGGGCGGCGCGCCCGAGCACGAGTGCGCCCTGCAGCACTGCCTGTCGCTGGATCTGATGCGTCAGGTCGATGACGTGCGTTCCCGGTGCGATCCGCTCGATCACGCCGCGACAGATGCCGACGAACTCGTCGGCCAGCCCGTAGTCGGTGAGGAAGACGACCGGCCGCGTCACGGTGCGGCGTACTCCTGCAGGTAGTTCAGGATCGTCGTCCGCAGGATCCCCGACTGGTTCCCGGTCAGCAGATCGGTGCCGTGGTCGTTGGACGTGACGAGGTCGAGGCGCTTGGGCTGCGGCGACGACCCGAACAGCTGCTGCGCGGCGTCTGCCGATCCCGTCGCATCGCCGGTCCCCGCGATGAACAGCTTCGCGGCCGTCACCGTGGCCAGGGTGTCCGTCCCCGCGACGAGCCCCTCGATCGAGGTCGGCGCCGAGAGCGTGATCACCGCCTCGACGTCCACGCCGGGCTTCGACGCGGCGACGAGCGAGGCCGTCCCGCCCATGCTCGCGCCGATCAGCGCGACGCGCGTCGTGCCGGCCGAGCGGACCGCGTCGATCGCGCCGAGCACGTCCTGCCAGATCGCCGAGATCTGCTTGCTGCCGCCCGAGCAGCCGGCGTCGCCGCCCGGGCAATAGCCGCGGAAGTCGTACGTCAACACCGTGTACCCGTGATCCGCGAGCTCGCTCGCGAAGTCCCACCACGACGTCTGGTCGGCGGGCAGCATGTGCGAGAGCACGACGCCCACCGTTCCGTCGCCGAACAGCCGGCCCGAGAGCCGCACGCCGTCCGACGAGCGGAACGAGACGGCTCGCGAGACCTTCAGGTCCTGTGCGCGGCGCTCCGCGTCGCTCCGCGTGCAGGCGGAGGACGCGAGCAGCACCGGGATGAGCGAGAGGGTGAGGATCGGGAACCGCGTTCGGCGCATGGCCGAGCGCCTGTGCCTAGCGACCCTGCTGACGCCGCTGCCAGCGGGTCTTCTTCAGAAGCTTCTTGTGCTTCTTCTTCCGCATCTTCTTGCGGCGTTTCTTGATCAGCGACGGCACGCGGTTCCCTTCAATCCGATCCGAACAGGTTCCGGAGGTCGACCCGCTTGGCGCGGTGCCCCTCCTCGAGGCGAACGGAGCCCAGTCTAAGCGCCTTGAGGCCCTCTGCCACCGGCGAGATGAGGCGCAGGACGCCCTCGTCGGGGGCGTACTCGAGGTAGCCGATCCCCAGGTAGCCGCCGGCGCCGTCCGACAACCCCACCAGGAGCCGGTCGAGCTGCGCCAGGTCGAATAGCGGCGGCAGCGCGGGCATGAACACCGTCGGCTTCAGCCGCCAGCGGTGGAGCTCCCCCGAGAAGTAGCGACGCATCGCGGCCTCACGATTCTCCACCCGGCGCTCGACCGTCGTGGCCGTGATGCCAGGGACGCTGGAAAGCGGCACGACCTCGGTGCCGAAGAACCGCTGGATCACGCCGAGGAGCGGCTGCAGCTCCTCGCCCCGTTGCAGCCCGACGACGAGATCCGGCCGCACCATCTCGATCTTGTGGTACTTGAGGATCTGGCCGTAGACACCCGACACGAGGCCGGTCGTGTCGACGACGACGAACTCCGTGCCCTGCTCGCGTGCGCGCTGCGTGAGCCGGGCGACCGAGGTCACCATCGAGAGCAGGTGCCCCTCGGGCGACGTGGAGCCGACGAACGAGAGCTCGTCCGCCTCGGCGAGCGAGCCGGCGGAGAGGTCGGTCGGCGACCGCAGCATCTTCAGGGTGACGGTCGCTGGTGGTCCCACCGTCTTCTGTCCGACGTCGGAGTCGACGAGCGCCGAGGGGCGCCCGCCGGCGAGCGCCGCCTGCAGCATCGATCGCGCGAGCGTGCTCTTGCCCGAGTCGATGCCGCCCAGGAGCACGACGGTGCGCTTGGTGCGCGCCGCCTCCTCGACGAGCGCTTCGTGCTCGTTCACTTCGCCTCCCAGCGTGGGGGTCACCCCGCCGGAGGCCGGTCTCCACGTGTCGGAACGGCTATCGCGGACGCGTCTCCTCGCGCGTCCTCGCGGTGTGGGCGGACGGGAACGTCGGCGCGGGACTTCGCTCCCCGCGGGTCACGTGTACGAACCGAGCCTCTCGGATGACGTCGTCGTGCAAGGTAGGCGATTCTACGCAGGCCCGTCCGCTCCCGGCGGCTAGCGCTCGGGCAGGCGCGAGACGATCGCCTGGAAACAGGGCCAGTACGTGTCGGGCTGGACGTTGTCGTCCATCACGATCACCACGTCCGTCCTGCCCTGCCCCTTGGCCAGGATCAGCGCCGGGTCGTTCACGTCCGCGATCGAGACCGTGTCGACGCCGTGCTCGATGGCCGTGCCGGCGAACCCGTGGTCCGCGAACACGACGTGGGGAACGGCGTCGGCGAGCATCCGGCGCATCGGCTCTCCGCTGTGCGTGTGCCGGGCGGACGCCTTGTCGGTCAGGACGGCGAGACAGCCGAGGTACCGGATCTGCCACCAGTGGTGATGACCCTCGTCGCGCCACTTCTCGCCCTCGGCCGGGCGGATCGGCTTGGCGCCGCGACGGGCGAGCTCCCGGCCGACCTCGGCGTAGAGGTGCGCGAGCCCGACGGGATGCCCCGTCGCGAGGACGATCGTCTCGCCCCGCCGGCACGAGAACGCCAGGCGCTCGCCGACCGCCTCGCACCGGTCCAGCACGTGGTCGGGATCGACCGGAACGGGGCCGTGCGTCGCGGTGTGATCCGGCTCGAAGCCGGCCTCGGCGCCGACGAGGTCGAGGATCGTGGGCGGCGACAGCGCTCCGGCCACTCCCGTCATGCCGAACTGCTTGTCGGGATCGCCCTCGAAGAGCTGCTGGATGTGCAGCAGGACGTTGTCGAGGGGGTGGCTCACCTGCGGCCCGGCGATCGCGGCCTCGAGGAGCGCCTCGCGGAGCTCGGCGCGGTCGTACGGACGCGGCTCCCACCGATCGTCGATCGCCGGCAGTTGCGCGGCGTGATGTTCGATAACGTCCATCGCCATCGAGCTTATCGGGGGGATGCATGTTCGACGGTGCGCTGGAACGCAAGGTCGGCGTGGTGACAGGCGCAGGGCGCGGGATCGGCCGCGCGATCGCGCTCGCGTTCGCGAACGCCGGAGCCGACGTCGTCGTCGCGGCACGCACGGTGTCCGAGCTCGAGTCGGTGGCGGCCGAAATCGAGGCCGGTGGTCGTCGTGCGCTCGTCGTGCCGACGGACGCGGCCGACCCGACAGCCGTCGACCACCTCGCGGGAGCCGCGCTCGATGCGTTCGGGACGTTCGACGTCTGGGTGAACAACGCCGGCGTGGCGCCGTTCCTCGCAACCTTCGTCGACACACGCCCCGACGGGTTCGAGCGCTACTTCAACGCCAACTTCCTCTCTGCGGTGTACGGGACGCGGGCCGCCGCTCGCGTGCTGTTGCCGAAGGGCGCCGGGGCAGTGCTCAACCTCTCGTCGATCGACGCATTCATGGTCGAGCCGGACCTGACGTACTACGGCACCGCCAAGGCCGCGATCGTGAACCTCACGAAGTCGACCGCGCTCGAGTGGGCGAAGCAGGGCGTGCGCGTGAACGCGATCGCGCCAGGGTGGATCGACACGCCGATGAACCAGGCCGAGCGGGACGACGCCGAGGCCGAGGCGAGGATCCTCGCCGACATCCCGATG
>DATAEU010000080.1:0-2722 GCA_036257835.1 Actinomycetota bacterium
CCGTCGTGACCAACATCTCGAGCGACCATCTCGGGCTGAACGACATCCACACGCTCGATCAGCTCGCCGAGGTCAAGCAGGCGATCACGCGGATCACGCGGCCCGAGGGATGGGATGTGCTGAACGCCGACGACCCGCGCGCTCTGTCGATGCGACGTGGCGCGACGGGACGCCCGTTCCTGTGCTCGCTCGATCTGCACCATCCGGCGATCCGCGAGACGCTCGCCGAGGGAGGGCACGCGATGACGGTCGTCGACGGTTGGATGGCCGCGCTCGGTCCCGGCAGCGCGATCCGCCGGCTCGTGACGCTCGAGGACGTGCCGGTGACGCTCGCGGGGATCGCCTCGCAACACGTGCAGAACGCGATGGCCGCCGCGGCCGCCGCGCTCGGCATCGGGCTGCCCGAGGACGCCGTCGTCCGCGGCCTGCGGGACTTCCGGCAGACGGCCGAGAGCAACCCGGGCCGCGCGAACGTGTACACGCTCGGCGACCGCGTTCTCGTGATCGACTACGCGCACAACGAGGCGGGGATAGTCGGCCTGATCGAGATCCTGCGCGGATTGCGACGCCCGGGCGCGCGGATCTGGCTGGCGTTCTGCGCGGCCGGCGACCGGCAGGACGAGGTGCTGCACGCGCTCGGCTATCGAGCCGCCCGCGGCGCGGATCATGTCGTCGCGACCGGGCTGCCGAACTACCTTCGCGGGCGCGATCCGGACGAGCTCGTCGAGCGGCTCCGGGCCGGCGCGTTCGACGGCGGCGCGACCGACGTGCCGACCGCGCAGGACGAACTCCACGCGCTCGAGCTCATGCTCGAACGCTCGCGGCCGGCGGACGTCGTCGGTCTGACCGCGCTCGGCCAGCGGCCCGAGGTGTTCGCGCGGCTCGACGAGCTCGGCGCCGAGGTGGCCGATCCCGCGACGGTCCGCCGCCTGGTCCGCCGGGCGCGGCGCTAGCCGGCCGCCGAGCGGGACGGTGGCGGCACCGGCGCCGGGCGGGACCTCGACCGCCGCGCCTCGAGCTCCTCCCACACGGACGAGGCGTAGTCGACGCACAGCACGACGAGATCGCCGGGCCGGCTCCGGTCGAGCGCCCGACGTGCCGCCTCCATCTCGTCGGTGACGACCTCCACGCTGCCGACGCGCGCGCCGGCCGCCTGCGCCTCGCGAACGCCCTCGACGACGAGGCCGGCCGTCTCGCCCCGCTCGCGCCCGCGCGTGTTCCGGTCCTCGCGGACGATGATCTCGTCGAAGTACCGCGCGGCGACGCGGCCGAGCTCGCGCATGTCCTCGTCGCGCCGGTCGCCCGCGGTGGCCACCACCGCGACCCGTAGGTTCGCGGCCCAGGACGCGATGCCCGGCACCGCGCGGTCGACGACGCCCGACGTGATCCGTTCGACGAAGTCGCCGACCGTTTTCAGCCCGGCCGGGTTGTGCGCGTAGTCGACGAGCACCTTCACCCCGCCGAGCTCGAACAGGTTGAGCCGTCCCGGCGCCTCGAAGAAGGACGTCGAGAACGTGCGGAGGCCCGACCGGATGTCGTGTAGGTGCGCGCCGGCCGCGTGCGCAGCCGCGGCGGCGGCCAGCGCGTTCTGGACGTTCATCCGCGCGCCGCCATCGAACGTCGCCGGGAACAGGTGGACGTAGCCGATCGGCATCGTGCGACGGCCGTCGCGGATCACCATCAGCTCGCCCTGATCGTCGGGCTCGAGCACGACCGCCTTGCGTCCGCGGCGCACCCACCTCTCGATCAGCTCGTCGTCGGACCGCATCGAAAACAGGATCACGCGGCCCGAGCAGTGCCCGCGCATCTCGACGACGAGCGGGTCATCGGCGTTCAGCACGGCCGTGCCCTCGCGCGGGACGGCCTCGACGATGACCCGCTTGACGGCCGCGAGCTGCTCCATGGTGTGGATCTCGCCGAGCCCCAGGTGGTCGCCGGTCACGTTCAGCACGACTGCGACGTCGTTCCGGCCGTAGCCGAGTCCCTCTCGCAGGATGCCGCCGCGCGCGACCTCGAACACGGCGAAGTCCACCCGCGGGTTCTGGAGGACCTTCTGCGCCGAGCGCGGGCCGCTCGCGTCGACCTGCTGCGACAGCCGCCCGTCGATGTAGATGCCGTCGGTCGCCGTCATCCCGACCTTGTGGCCCTTGCCCTTCATGATGTGGCTGATCATCCTGACCGTCGTCGTCTTGCCGTTGGATCCAGTCACGGCGACGATCGGTATCCGCGACGGTGTGCCGGGCGGGAAGAGCAGGTCGATCACGGGCTTGGCGACGTATTGCGCCTCGCCCTCGGTCGGGTGGGTGTGCATCCGGAACCCGGGAGCCGCGTTGATCTCGACGATCGCGCCGCCCGCCTCGCGGACGGGCTCGGAGATGTCCGGCGCGATGAAGTCGATGCCGGCGACGTCGAGGCCGACGACGCGAGCCGCCTCTTCGGCGATCTCGACGTTGTCGTCGTGCGCCTCCCAGGTGCGGTCGATCGAGATGCCGCCCGTCGACATGTTGCCGGTGGCCGCGATGAAGACCTGGCGCCCCGTGTCTGGGACGTCGTCCAACGACAGCGCCTGCTCGCGGAGGAGCCGCTCGGTCTCGCCGTCGATCCGCATGCGGGTGAGGGTCTTCTCGTGCCCGATGCCGCGGCGCGGGTCGGCGTTCTCGAGGTCGACGAGCTCGCGGACCGTGTGCGTGCCGTCCCCGATCACGTGTGCGGCGACGCGCTC
>DATAEU010000092.1:0-42693 GCA_036257835.1 Actinomycetota bacterium
AGTTCTGCATCGAGCGGCTCTACGAGCACACCAAGGGCGACGCGATCGTCGTCGCGGGCGTGGGGCAGCACCAGATGTGGGCGTCGCAGTTCTGGCGCTTCCGCGAGCCGCGGACGTGGGTGAACTCGGGCGGGCTCGGCACGATGGGGTTCGCCGTGCCGGCCGCACTCGGCGCCAAGGCCGGCCGTCCCGACCGGCGCGTCGTGGCGATCGACGGGGACGGGTGCTTCCAGATGACCGCGCAGGAGCTCGCCACCAGCTCGACCGAAGGGATCCCGTTCATCACCGCGATCCTGAACAACGCGCATCTCGGGATGGTCCGTCAGTGGCAGGAGCTCTTCTACAACGAGCGCTACAGCCAGGTGTATCTGACGCCCGACACGCCGGACTACGTGAAGCTGGCCGACGCGTACGGGGCCGTCGGTCTCCGCGCGGAGCACCCGGACGAGGTCGACGCGGTCATCGAGAAGGCGCTCTCGGTCGAGGACCGGAGCGTCGTGATCGACTTCCGTTGTGACCCCGGCGAGATGGTGTTCCCGATGGTCCCGGCAGGGGCCAGCAACGACGACATCATCATCGGTCCCGGAGGGCTCATGCCCACGGTCGATCCGGCGGAGGCGCCGATCGCATGAGCCTCCACACGATCTCGGTGCTGGTCGAGGACAAGCCGGGTGTGCTGACGCGCGTGGCGGGGCTGTTCGCCGCGCGCGGGTTCAACATCGACTCGCTGGCGGTCGGCCCCACCGACGAAGCCGGCCTGTCGCGGATGACGATCGTCGTCAACGTCGAGAGCAAACCGCTCGAGCAGGTGACCAAGCAGCTCAACAAACTGATCAACGTCATCAAGATCCTCGAGCACGATGAGGGATCCGCGGTCGAGCGAGAGCTGATGCTCGTGAAGGTCAAGACCAAGGGCGATGACCGGCAGCGCGTGATGGAGATCGCGTCGGTGTTCCGCGTGAACGTCGTCGACGTCACGCACTCGACGCTCACGCTCGAAGCCACTGGCAAGCCCGAGAAGCTCGAGGCGCTGCTCGATCTCCTGCGCGGGTTCGGCGTCGTCGAGCTGGCGAGGACGGGACGGATCGCGCTCGGCCGCGGCGACCGAGGGATCAAGGAGCGCGGCGCGCGCAAGCTCGTCGCGGTGGGCAACGGCGACGACCAGGGGTGGACCGGCGGCGGTGTCTAGGGCGTGGCTCGTCCGCGTTGGATGAGCCGGACGAAGGGGACCGGAAGGATGGCGAACATCTACTACGAGAAGGACGCAGACCGTTCGGCGCTCGAGGGACAGAGGATCGCCGTCCTCGGGTTCGGGAGCCAGGGACACGCGCACGCCCAGAACCTGAAGGACTCGGGCTTCGACGTCCGCGTCGGCCTGCGCGAGGGCTCGAAGAGCCGGTTGAAGGCCGAGCAGGCCGGGCTCCGCGTCCTGCCGACCGCCGAGGCGGCCGCCGAGGCCGACGTGGTGATGATCCTGCTGCCCGACACCTCGCAAGCGAAGGTGTATGCCGAGGACGTCGCGCCGAACCTGAAGGCCGGCGACATGCTGATGTTCGCGCACGGGTTCAACGTGCACTTCGGCACGATCACGCCACCGGACGACGTCGACGTGACGATGATCGCACCCAAGGGTCCCGGCCACCTGGTCCGTCGGACGTACGAGCAGGGGATCGGTACCCCGGCGCTCGTCGCCGTTCACCAGGACGCCACGGGCAGGGCGCGCGAGCGTGCACTCGCGTACGCGCTCGGGATCGGCGTCGCGCGCGCCGGCGTGATCGAGACCTCCTTCAAGGAGGAGACCGAGACCGACCTGTTCGGCGAGCAGGTCGTGCTGTGCGGCGGCACGACGGCGCTCGTGCAGGGCGGGTTCGACACGCTGGTCGCCGCCGGCTACCAGCCGGAGATCGCCTACTTCGAGTGCCTGCACGAGCTCAAGCTGATCGTCGACCTGATGTACGAGGGCGGCATGAGCTGGATGCGCTACTCGATCAGCGACACCGCCGAGTACGGCGACTACACCCGCGGGCCGCGCGTGGTCGATGAACGGACCCGCGAGGAGATGCGCCGCATCCTCGACGAGATCCAGAGCGGGCAGTTCGCCAAGGAGTGGATCGCCGAGGCCGAGGGCGGCTTTCCGGAGTTCAAGCGACTTCGGGGTCGGGCGCGCACGTCGCATCTCGAGGAGGTGGGGCGGGGTCTGCGCCAGATGATGCCCTGGCTGGAATCCGACAAGAAGGCGGTCCCCGACGATGAGTGACAGCAACGACGGTGCAGTTCCTGGCGTAGACGGTTCCTCCCGGGTAGCCGGTGGCGCCGTCGCAGCGACCGGCGATGCCGTTCGCATCTTCGACACGACGCTTCGCGACGGTGAGCAGGCACCCGGCATCGCGCTCACGAAGGCCGAGAAAGTCGAGATCGCCGAGCAGCTCGCCCGGCTGAACGTCGACATCATCGAGGCCGGGTTCGCGATCAGCTCCGAGGGCGAGTTCGACGCCGTCCGCGAGATCGCCACCAGCGTCCACGGCCCGGTGATCGCCTCGCTCGCGCGCGTCGTCTCCGGTGACATCGGGCGGGCCGCCGAGGCGCTGAAGGGCGCCGATCGGTGGCGGATCCACACGTTCATCTCGACGAGCGACATCCACATGCAGGACATGCTTCGGATGTCGGCCAACCAGGTCCTCGACGCGATCGGCGACGGCGTGAAGCTCGCGGTCGGATACACCGACGACGTCGAGTTCAGCGCCCAGGACGCGACCCGAACGGAGCTCGGGTTCTTGCTCGAGTGCTTCAGGGTCGCGGTCGAGGCAGGCGCGACGACGATCAACGTCCCCGACACGGTCGGCTACGCGATGCCGCACGAGTTCGGCGAGATGGTGCGCGCCGTGCGCGAGCGCGTTCCGGACCATGTCGTCATCTCGACGCACTGCCACAACGACCTCGGGCTGGCGGTGGCCAACTCGCTGGCCGGCATCGTGAACGGCGCTCGGCAGGTCGAGGTCGCGGTGAATGGCATCGGCGAGCGCGCCGGCAACTGCTCGATGGAAGAGATCGCGATGATCGTCCATACGCGCGCCCAGGCGCTCGGCCTCCGGCACCAGCTGAACATCAGGGAGATCACCCGGACGTCGCGGCTGGTCTCGGCGACGACCGGCTACTCGGTCCAGCCGAACAAGGCGGTGGTCGGCGCCAGCGCGTTCGCGCACGAGAGCGGGATCCATCAGCACGGCGTGCTGGCCAACCGCGCGACCTACGAGATCATGGACCCGGTCGCGGTCGGGCTCGAGGGCAACCGGATCGTCCTCGGGAAGCATTCCGGGCGCCACGCGTTCGGTGACGCGCTCGCCAAGATGGGGATCGAGCTGGACCGGGAGCACCTCGACCGGGCCTTCGGGCGGTTCAAAGACCTTGCCGACCGGAAGATCCAGCTCACCGACCAGGACCTCCAGGCCATCGTCTCCGAGGAGCTCGGCGCGGCGGAGGGTGACGAGTTCCTCCTCGAGTCCGTCGTCGTCGGCGGCGGCACGCACCTCCAGCCACGCGCGACGGTTCATCTCCGTCGCGGTGACGAGACGGTCGAGGAGTCCGCGATCGGCGACGGGCTCATCGACGCGGCCATGGGGGCGATCCAGCGAGCGGCAGGCGTGGAGGCGCGGCTCGTGACCTTTAACGTCTCGAGCGTGACGGGCGGATCCGACGCTTTGGGAGACGTCGTTGTTCAGCTCGACATCGACGGGAGGCGTGTCACCGGCCGCGGAGTCGCCACCGACGTCGTCGAGGCCAGTGCTCGCGCCTACCTTGCCGCGGTGAACCGCGCGCTCCAGGTGCAGCCCGCCTCGACGAGCACCACGCATGACTGGCCCGAGGATCCGAGGGCGGGGGCCGAGTGATCCAGCGCTCGTATCGGATCGGAGTCATCCCGGGCGACGGGACGGGGCCCGAGGTCGTTCGCGAGGCCCTGAAGGTGCTCGAGGCCGTCCGTGACGGGTTCGAGGTCGAGCTCGTCGAGTTCGACCTCGGTGGCGAGAGGTACCTGCGGACGGGCGAGACGCTTCCCGATGTCGAGCTCCGGCGGCTCCGAGCGCTCGACGCGATCCTGCTCGGCGCCGTCGGCCACCCGGACGTGAAGCCCGGGATCCTCGAGCGCGACCTCCTGCTCCGGATCCGGTTCGAGCTCGATCAGTACGTGAACCTCCGGCCCGTCGTCCGGTATCCGGGCGTCACGACGCTCGTGCCCACGCATTCGGAGGACGATGTGAACTTCGTCGTCGTGCGCGAGAACTCCGAGGGCCTCTACACGGGGGCCGGCGGGTTCCACCGCAAGGGCACGCCGCACGAGGTCGCCGTCCAGGAGTCGATCAACACGCGTCACGGCGTCGAGCGGATCGTTCGGTACGCCTTCGAGGTCGCCCGGACCCGGCGGCGGCACCTCACGCTGGTCCACAAGACCAACGTGCTGACATTCGCCGGCGATCTGTACCAGCGCGTCGTGGATGAGGTCGCCGCCGAGTACCCGGACGTCATCACGGCGTACGTCCACGTGGACGCCGCCTGCAGCTACTTCTTGGACGACCCCGCGCGGTTCGACGTGATCGTCACGGACAACATGTTCGGCGACATCGTCACCGACCTGGGCGCGATGATCCAAGGCGGGATGGGCGTCGCCGCCGGCGGCAACATCAACCCCGACGGCGTGTCGATGTTCGAGCCGATCGGCGGGACCGCACCCGATCACCTCGGCAGGGGGACGATCAATCCGCTCGCCGCCATCGGCGCCGTCCAGATGATGCTGCACGTGATCGGCGAAGCGGCGGCCGGCGACGCCGTTTTCGCGGGGATCGCCCACGCCACGCAGCGGATGAAGTCGATGCGCGCTGGCGAGATGGGCTACTCGACGTCGGAGGTCGGCGAACTGGTGGTCGAGGGGGCGAGCGCGTGAGCGACGACGTCCCGCGTCCGGCCGTCGAGCTGTACGACACCACGCTGCGCGACGGCGCGCAGCGCGCCGACCTCTCGTTCTCGATCGAGGATCGCCTCCGGATCCTGCACCGGCTCGACTCGCTCGGGTTCCCCTACGTCGAGGGCGGTTGGCCGGGTGCCAACCCGCGCGACAGCGAGTTCTTCAAGCTCGCAACCAAAGAGACGCTCGAGCACGCGACGCTGACGGCGTTCGGTATGACCCGCAAGGCGGGGGAGCGGCCCGAGGACAGCCCCGTCCTGCGCGAGCTGCTCGACGCGGGCACCGATGTCATCTGCCTGGTCGGCAAGTCGTGGGACCTGCACGTGACGGACGCGCTCCGGACGACGCTCGAGGAGGGCGTCGCGATGGTGTTCGACTCCATCGCGTTCCTGCGGTCCGAGGGCAGGCGGGTGTTCTTCGACGCCGAGCACTTCTTCGACGGCTACTCGCGGAACGCATCGTTCACGAGGGAGGTGCTTCTGGCCGCCGAGGAGGCCGGCGCCGAACGGCTGGTCCTGTGCGACACCAACGGTGGTTCGCTCCCGTCGGACGTCGAACGCGTCGTCCGGGCCGTCAGGGAGTGGACCTCGACGCCGCTCGGTGTGCACGTCCACAACGATGCGGGATGCGCCGTCGCCAATTCGCTCGTCGCTGTCGAAGCCGGCGCCTTCCAGGTCCAGGGCACGATCAACGGCTACGGCGAGCGCACCGGCAACGCCGACCTCGTGCCGATCGCGGCCAACCTCGCGCTCAAGATGGGCGTCGACGCCCTTGCCGAGGGCTCGGTCGGCCGCCTTACCGAGCTCGCGCACTACGTTGCCGAGGTCGCCAACCTGACGCCGGACTCGCACCAGCCGTACGCGGGGCGGTTCGCCTTCACGCACAAGGCCGGCCTGCACACCAGCGGTGTCGCCCGGTTCGTCGAGGCCTACGAGCACGTGCCGCCGGACTCGGTGGGCAACCGCCGCGGCGTCGTCGCCTCGGACCTCGGCGGGCGCTCGACGCTGCAGATGAAGGCTGCCGAGCTCGGCCTCGAGCTGCACGACGAGACGCTTCCGGGGCTGCTCGACGAGCTCAAGGAGAGGACGGCGCGCGGGTATGCGTTCGAGGTGGCCGATGCGTCGCTCGAGCTGCTGATCCGTCGCCACGACGGATGGCGGCAGCCGTTCTTCGACGTCGAGAGCTACCGAGTACACGTCGAGCAACGCGGATCCGAGACGCCCCTGGCCGAGGCGACCGTGAAGGTCCGTGCGAACGGCGCCCGACACATCGAGAGCGCGGAGGGCCACGGTCCGGTAGGTGCGCTCGACAACGCGCTTCGCAAGGCGCTCACCAACGAGTACCCGGAGCTCGAGCACATCAGCCTCGAGGACTACCGCGTACGGGTGCTGGACGAGAACGTCGGCTCGGGTGCGACGGTTCGCGTCCTGATCGACACGTCGAACGGCCAGCGGGAGTGGACCACCGTCGGTGTCTCGGACAACATCATCGAGGCGTCGTGGGAGGCGCTGGTGGACGGGTACCTGTGCGGCCTGCTCCATCCGCGCGACGACGAGTCGACGTCCTGACGACGAGCGGCGCTTCGTATCCTGGGGTGTGATGCGGATCCGGGAAGCGACCCTCGGCGACGCGCGTTCGATCGCCGAGATCCACGTCCGCGCGTGGCAGGCAGCGTACCGGGGACAGATGCCCGACGAGTACCTCGACCGGCTGAGCGTCGAGGACCGGCTCGCGCAGCACGAGTGGTCGCTGCGGAACCAGCGCGAGACCTGGCGGCTGTGGGTTGCCGACGACGGGGGTTCGGTCGTCGGGTTCGCGGTGACCGGTCCGAGCGAGGATGCCGATGCCGACGAGCGCACAGGCGAGATGTACGCGATCTACCTCGAGCCCGAGCGGGTGGGTTCGGGGCTCGGCCGGCAGTTGTTCGCGGACGCGGTCGGCGACCTTCGTTCGCGCGGGTTCCGCACGGCGACGTTGTGGGTGCTCGAGAGCAACGACCGCGCCCGCCGGTTCTACGAGCTCGCCGGTTGGAAGCCGGATGGAACGACCGCGTCGGAACGGATCGACTGCGCGCTGCTGCCGACCGTTCGATACCGGACCGATCTGGGCTGACCGCGCTCGCTACGCGTACCGGTGGGCGTTCGAACGCCCGGCACGCGACTGCCGTCGTTGTCGATCCCGTCGCCGCCACGCGGTTCGGCGGTGCCGTCGCTCGGCGCGCCGTCGTGGGTGGGATGCGGCTTGGTCCCGTGCCAGCCGCCGGCCGGTGGCTTGTTGATCCAGCCGTAGTGGTGGCCCTTGCCCTGGGAGGCGGCCGGCTCTTCGCCGCCGCCACCCGAACCACCTGAGCCACCGCCACCCGAACCACCTGAGCCGCCGCCGCCCGAACCGCCCGCACCCGACCCGGCCGTCCCCGATCCGCCGCCGGTCCCCGATCCACCGCTGGTCGCCGATCCACCGCTGGTCGCCGCTCCGCCCGAGGTTGTGCCGCTCGATCTCGTCGTCGACCCCGACGTGACCTCGGTCATGGTCGTCCCGCCGGATACCGATCCGGTCGGGATCTGGAGCGCGGAGCCGAACACGGCTTTCAGGTCCGCGAGCAGGCGGGGGCTCAGGTCGTCGAGGAAGGGCCGCAGGGCGTTCGCTGCGGACGCGAGGAACGCGCCGGTGGCAAACGTCGGGTGGGCGGCGCTCAGGATCGCGTTCAGATCCCGCAGGACGTAGCGCGCCTCGATCAAGCGGCCGGCGTCGAGCGCCTCCCGAAGCTCGTGAAGATCCGCCGTCGCCAGGTCGAGCGGCGACGGGCCGTGGGCCGAGCCCGGCGTCGGCGATGAGGCCGGGAGCGCGATCGGGTTCGAGATCGGCGCCGTGCCCGCGCCGCCGAAGACTGCGAGCGCGACCACCGCGACGAGGACGACGCCGGCCGCTACGCCTGCGAGACCGGCGAGCACCCGGCGCTCGGGCGGCGGGGCGAGCGGAGGGAGCGGCGTCGTCCACGGACGGCCGACCGGCGTCGCCGGCGGCTCGGACAGCAGGGAGTGCAAGAGCGCGGTGAGGCTCGCGAGCCCCATGCCCTTCTCGAGGTAGCCGTCGGCCCCCGGCGGGCTCGTGTCACCGGCCGTGCTCGTGAAGACGACGATCGCCGCATCGGGCGCCGCGTCCCGCACCGCGTCTACGGTGCCCTCGAGGAGGTCGGCGTCGACGACGACCGCGTCGGCCCGGGGCAGGCCGCCGAGTGCGAGCAGCTCGTCGCGGGACACCGCCTCGCCGGCGACGTCGAAGCCGTCGTCCTCCAAGAAGCGGCGCACCAGCGCTCGCCTGGCGTAGATGTTGCCTGCGATCACCACCCGGAGGCGGCCTCCGGGCTCGCGCTCCCTCATCAGGCTCCCGACCCCGATCGCGCCGTCATCGTACCTTCCGGCCCGCAGAGGCCATCCCGAAGTGGCCGATCGACCGGACGGGGAACTCGGCTGCGCCGTGACGCCGCTAGGAGGAGATCTCGTGCTCGCGGTCGGCGAGCGCGGAGCGAGCCGTCAGGAGCTCGTCGATGCCGTCGAGTGGGAGTGGCTTGGCGAAGTAGTAGCCCTGGCCGAGGTCGCAGTGCAGGTCGAGCAGCTTCTCGAGCTGGTCGGCGCGCTCGATCCCCTCGGCGACGGGAAGCAGGTCGAGGTCCTCGGCGAGCTTGATGATCGTCGCCGTGAGCGCCGACTTGCGCGTGTCGGCCGTGTTGAACGCGTCGATGAAGGACTTGTCGACCTTCAGGATGTCGACCGGGAACTGCTGAATGTAGTTCAGGGACGAGTAGCCCGTCCCGAAGTCGTCCACGGCGAGCTTCACGCCGAGCTCCTTGAGTTCGGTCAGCCGCTGCAAGGACAGCTCGACGTCCGCCATCATCACGCTCTCGGTGATCTCCAGGATCAGATGGGGCGCGTCGAGACCGGTCTGCTGCAGGATCTCCGCGACGTCCTGCGCGATCTCGGGGCGCTGGAGCTGCCGGGCGGACAGGTTGACGGCCATGTGGAGCGGCTCCCGCATCGGGTACCGCTCCTGCAGATGAACCGCTTGGATGCTGGCCTCCGCGAGGACCCAGCGGCCGATCGCGACGATGAGCCCCGTTTCCTCGGCGAGCGGGATGAAATCGAGCGGTGGGACCATGCCGCGCTGCGGGTGCTTCCAGCGGATCAGCGCCTCGACGCCCGAGATCTCGCCGGTCCTCAGCTCGATGACAGGCTGGTAGTGCAGGACGAACTCATGGTTGTCGATCGCTCGCTGTAGGTCCGCCTTGAGCTCCAGCCGGCGGAGCGCGGTGTCGTGCATCGCCGGCTCGAAGATCTGATATCGGGCCTTCCCCGCCTCCTTCGCCATGTACATCGCGACGTCGGCGTTGCGGAGCAGCTCCTCGGCCGTCTCCGGACCGTCGCTCGCCTCCGGGGTCGCCGTCGCGATACCGATGCTCGCACGGACGAACACGTCCTTGTTCTCGAGGTGGAACGGGCCGTCGAACGAGCTCAGGACCCGCGACGCAACGTCGGCCGCCTCGACGGCGTCGCCGCCGTCCTCGAGGAGGACGGCGAACTCGTCCCCGCCCAGACGGGCCGCCGTGTCCGCGGTCCGGAGGGAGTTCCGCAGACGCTCGCCGACCTCGCGCAGGAGCTGGTCGCCCGCGGCGTGCCCGAGCGAGTCGTTGATCGTCTTGAAATCGTCGAGGTCCATGAACAGCACCGAGATCGGCTGCGCGTCGCGCGACTGCCGCTCGAGCGCGTGTTGCACACGGTCGCGGAACAGGGCCCTGTTGGCGAGGTTCGTGACGGAGTCGTGGAACGCCTGATGCTGCAGCTGCTCCTCGAACGCCTTGCGCTCGCTGATGTCTCGTGTGTTGAGGACGATGCCGCGGACGTTGTCGTCGTGGAGAAGGTTCGTCCGGAGCGTCTCGACGTTCAGCCAGAAGTCGTCGTGGTGCAGGATCCGGAACTCGGTCAGCGCGGGGCGGTCGTCCTCGCGCCCGGCGCCGGCGATGAACTGCAGCAGGTTCGCCCGGTCGTCGGGATTGATCATGCCGGTCAGCTTCTTGCCCTCCAGGTTGATGCTCTCGTACCCGAGCACGCGCTCGACCGAGGGGCTGATGTACCGCATCGTCGAATCGGCCTCGACGACCATGACGACGTCCGAGGAGTTCTGCACGAGCGAGCTGAACCGCGCCTCGCTCTGCCCGCGCAGCAGGTCCTCGGTCAACGCAGCGCTCTCGAGCGCCAGTGCGACCTGGGAGGACAGCGCCTCGATGCTGTCGCAGATCGAGCGTGGGATCGCCTTCAGGTTCCCCACGAGGAGGATCGCGCCGAGCTCGCCCCGAAGGAACAGCGGTGAGAGGAACACCGTCGCCGAGATCTCGCCGAGTCCGGCGACCTGCGCGATCGTGCTCTCGTCGACCGGCACCTGGAACGCCTCGTGCTGGAGGAGCCGCGCTCGGTTCATCGGCGAGACGTCCTTGAGCCGGATCGCCCAGCCGAGCGAAGCTTCCCCGTCGGTCGCGGCGACGACGTCGAAGCGCTTCTCGCCGTCCTCGTCGTCGGCCTCGGCGAGCATCCGCGCGGTCCCCTCCGGCACCAGCGTGTGGACGGCCTGCATCGCCGCGGCGTAGATGCCGGCCCGGTTGGTCGCAGTGACGAGGGATGCACCGGCGGTTCGCAGCGCCTTCTCGCGGTGGAACGAGAGCTCCAACTTGTGGACCAAACCCGACATGCGGATCACCACGAGAACGAACAGCGCGACCGTCGCGATCGAGATGACCCACAGGTCCTGGTGCTGTCCTCGCGCGAGCTGCCAGATCCGGACGAACTGCGCCGTGAGCGAGGCGACGCCGAGCAGGACGAGCCGTGCCCGCGTGAGGCGGAGCTCCTGATCGGGCGCGCGTTCGGACATCGACGTCATCGAGGGGTGCAGCGCGGCCGCCCCCCACAGGAGGTAGAAGCTCGCCCAGCCCGCCTCGAGCGTGCCACCCTGTCCGTAGACGCTCCCCTGGACGGAGATGTAGCTGTAGATGAAGTCGGTGACGAACAGCGACACCGCCGCCGTCGCCATCAGGTAGAAGGATCCGCTCCTCCGGCCGGCGCCGATCGCGAGCCGGACCACGACCGTGATCAGCACCAGGTCCATGAACGGGTACGCCATGCCGACGAGGCGATCGATCAACCGCGATCCCGACTGTGTCGCGATCGGTCCCATCAGGTAGACCCAGGAGATGGTTCCGATGCCGATCGCGATGATCAGCGAATCGATCAGACCCTCGCGGTCCTTCCCGGGGCTTCGCCGCCGCACCAACAGGAGGACGCCGAGGACGAGGCACGGGTAGACGGCGAGGTACAGGACGTCACCGACCGACGGATAGGGCAGCTCGGTGTGGAAGAACCGTTCGTAGTTGTAGGTGATGATGTCACCGGCGACGAAGAACGTTTGGCCGAGCGCGAACAGGTACCAGGGCAATCGCTGTGTCGGCGTCCACATGCGCAGCGCGATCAGGATCGCGACGGGCGACGACAGGGCGATCGCGTTGAAGAGTGGTCCGACCTTGGCGCCCGGGACAAACTCCCACACCCCAAGAAGGGCGTAGCCGAACAGCAGATAGACGATCCACGCTCGCCGCCTCACGTAGCGGGTATCGGAAGTCGTGTGGGGCGACCTTAGGCGCGCCGGGCTAGCCCGAATCGCCCATCTTTCGGTAGTCCCGTCAGGGGAGAGACGGTTGCGCGACTCCGGGGCGGAGCCCTTCGAGACCGTCGTCGGGGCGCTCGGCGAGCCGCTCGTCGTGCTCCACGGACCGCAGGCCGGGCAGGAACAGGAACGCCAGCGTGACCGACGCACCGAGGACCCCCGCGCCGATCAGGGTGGCGCGCTCGCCGAACGCACCGGCAAGCGGACCCGTCAGCGCGTACGAGACGGGCAGCAGCCCGATCGAGATGAACCAGTCGAAGCTCGAGACCCGGCCGAGCAGGCGGTTGGGAACCAAGCGCTGCTTGCTGGTCATCCAGACGATCGTCCCCGCGCCCTCGAGGGCGTTGAAGACGAAGCAGACGGCCATCGCCTGCCAGGGGAGACGCGCCAGGCCGTAGCCGGCCACCGAGAGCGTCGAAAGCGTCCACACGACGTAGATGAAGGTCATGTTGCGCCGCGGGAGCGCGCGGTTGCCCATGAAGAACGCGGCCGACATCGCGCCGACGCCGCCGATCCCGAGGACCGTCCCCAGCGTTCCGGCGCCGGCGGCCATGTCGTACTTCACGACGTAGGGAAGGAGAACCTCGGTCGGGCCGAGGAAGGCGAGGTAGGCGAAGGTCGCAGCGACCAGCGTGCCCCACAGCCACACCTGCGACCGGACGTAGCGGAACCCGTCGCGGATCTCGGACCACGGGGATCCCGCCTCGTCGTCGCCGTTGTCGACATGCGCAGAGACCCGCCGCATCATCGCGAGCGAGAGTACCGAAGCGGCGAACGTGGCCGCGTCGACGACGAACGCGGCGCCAGTGCGACCGCCGAATCCCGCGACGATCCAGCCGCCGAGCGCCGGACCGAGCATCCGCCACGCCGCCGGGCGCACGAACTGATCGAGCGCGTTCGCCTGCGTCAGCTCCCGCTCGGGGACGATCTCCGGAACGATCGCGTCGAAGGCTGGACCGAAGAACGCCGTCCCGGCGCCGAACACCGCGGCCATTACGATCAGGTGCCACAGGTGCAGCGAGCCGGCGAGCGAAAGAAGGCCGAGCGCGCCGACCGCGCTTCCACGCAGCACGTCGGCGAACATCATCACGCGGCGGCGGTCGAAGCGGTCGCTGACGACGCCGCCGAACAACAGCAGCACGATGTGCGGAACCGTCATCGCGATCCCGACGACCGAGAGCGCCGTGGGTGCGTTCGAGAGCTGGTAGACCTGCCAGGGCAGGGCGACGTAGAAGATGCCGTCGCCGAGCAGCGACACGGTCATCCCGGTCCACAGCAGGCGGAACTGCCGGTGCCGCAGCGGCGCGAGCATCTGGAGCCGACCGCGCGACATCGCCTCACCGTCCGGCCTGCGCGCGCTCGGACATCCGCGCCAGCGCGGCCGCGAGCATCGCCCGCGCGTCGTTCCCGCCGAACGTCGAGAGCCCCGGCCGTTCGGCGAGCGTGCTCTCAAGGTCGTCGAGCGTGACCGCCAGATGACCGCGCGTGGCGGTGCTCGCGTCGTCGAGCGCCGATCGCAGCTCCTGGAGCGCGTCCTCGCGGAAGCCCTCGACCAGCAGCACGAGGGCGAGGTCCAGCCGGACCGCGACGTCGCTCCGGTCGCGCTCGGCGGTTCGGCGAAGTGTCTCCACCGCCGCCGAGCACATCCCGACGCGGTACTGCGCCCAGCCGAGGGCCTCGCCGAGGTCGGGCTCGGCCTCAACCCGCGCCGGCGCCTCGCTGACGACACGGCGGTACAGGTCCTCGGCGGCCTCGACGTCGCCGAACCTGGTGAGAACAGTCGCCAGTCCGAGGGCCGCCCACAGGTCGGCGGGGTCCAGTTCGAGCGCCGTCTCGTAGGCCTCGCGCGCCTCCGACAGCCGCATCGACCCGAGGTTCTCCAGATCCCAGCCCCGATGGGTGTGTGCCTCGGCGAGGTCCGGTTCGAGCGCGATCGCGCGCTCGGCCTCGGTGAGCGCCCGGGCGAACTCGCCGGCGGCCGCGTACGCGTCGGCGCGTTCGAGTGCGCGCCGCGCCTCGACGATCACCACGTTCACCCTCGCGCGCGAGCCTGGAGCAGGAGCTCTCGGTGCTGGTCGTGCTGCAGCTGGAACCGCTCGTGGAGCTCGCCGAGCACCTCGCAGAGCAGCTCGATCTCATCGTCCCCGTTCACGGCGGTGATCTGGACGCGGAAGCCGACCTCGTCCTTCGGGACGAGGGGGTAGGCGGCCATCGTCAGGTACAAGCCGCGGTCGAACAGGTGCCGGCCGACCGGGTCGATGTCCTCGTGGTCGGCGAGCGGGATCTCGATGAGCGGATAGCCGGACGTGTTCGGCGTGTAGATCGAGAGCTCGTGCAGGCGGTCGAGAACGCGCTTCGTCTTCCGGTAGATCGCGGCGCGGTTCTCGTCGCCGCGCTTCTCGTTGACGTCGAGCCCGGCGATCGTCGTGGCAAGCGAGGCGACCGGCGACGGCCCCGAGTACAGGTACGGGGGCGCGGCGACCTTCAGGACGTTCTTGAGACGCGTCGGGAGCCCCAGGAACGACAGCAGCGACGAGTACGACTTCGAGAACCCGGCGACGAGCACGACGTTCTCATACGTCTCGTCCTGGTGGCGGATGATCGCGTTCCCGCGCTTGCCGTACGGGCTGAGCTCGTCGGCTGCGCGCTCGCCGATCACGCCGAAGCCGTGGGCGTCGTCCACGTACAGCAGCGCGTCGTTCTCGCGAGCCACGCGGGCGAAGGCGTGGAGGTCGGGGGCGTTGCCCGTCATCGAGTTGACGCCGTCCATCCCGATCACGCGCGGCGTCGTCTCGCTCCGCTTGAGCAGCTCCTCGAGGTGCGAGGCGTCGTTGTGGCGGAACCGCAGCACGGTCGCGCCGTGGCCCTTCGCAATCATCGCGCCGTCGTAGATCGTCTTGTGTGCGCGGCCGTCGAGGAAGATCGTCCCGCTGCCGGCCAGGATCGGGATCACGGCCATATGGATCTGGGTGATCGTCGGGAGCATCAGGGTGTCCTCGCAGCCGAGGAGCTCCGTCATCCGCTCCTCGATCTGCTCGTACAACATCGGGCTGCCGAGCAATCGCGACCACGAGGGGTGCGTTCCCCACGCGTCGAGATACGCGGGGACCGCATCGATGATCTCGCGGTCCACGTCGAAACCCAGGTAGTTGCAGCTCGCGAAGTCGAATAGCCACCGATCGCCGATGCGGATGCGCCTGCCGTCGGCGATGTCGACCTCGTCGATCACCGCATCGAGCATCGGATGCGACTCCTTGAGTCGCGCTAGATCCGCAACGGTCGCCATCCAACGGCCGAGCCACGCATCGTCGCTCCGCCGAAGCGGCTTCTCCGCCTCCGGTGGCGCGACGTGCGCGTCGTCTCTCCGGTGGCGCAGCCCGTCCGTCTTGTCGCGGCGCGGTCGCGCCCCGCCGGCTCCGGCAGGGACTCCCGACATGCATTCCCCATCGGAGCGGCCGGGGGTCGCCTTTAGCCCATACGGGGGAGGCCCGTGGGCCAGACGGGCGGCATCGGCTACCGTCGATCGGGTAGAAGGGCAGCGTGGACGTCCTGATCGGCACCAGCGGCTGGCAGTACGACAGCTGGCGCGGTGTCTTCTACCCGCCCGACGTCCCCAAACGCGCCTGGCTGCGGTACTTCGCGGGGCGATTCCCGACGGTCGAGGTGAACAACTCCTTCTACATGCTGCCCAAACAGAGCAGCTTCGAGCGGTGGCGGGACGAGACGCCGGACGGCTTCGTCATCACCGTGAAGGCGAGCCGGTACATCACGCACGTCCGTCGGCTGCGCGACTGTCGGGACGCGCTGCGGTCGTTCTGGGAGCGTGCGCGGCTGCTTGGCCCGAAGCTCGGGCCGGTGCTGTTCCAGCTCCCTCCCAGGTTCTCCGCCGACCCCGGGCTCCTGCGCGGGTTCCTGGGAGTCCTGCCGGACGGCGTCCGCCCGGCGTTCGAGTTCCGGGACCGGGCGTGGGAGCGGAGCGACGTCTTCGAGCTGCTCGACCGCGCGGGTGCGGCGCTTGTCCTTGCCGACCGGCCCGGCGCGCGCGTTCCCGACGTCGTGACCGGTGGGTGGTCGTACGTGCGGTTCCACCAGGGTCGTCCCGGGACCGCCGACTACCCGCGGGAGAAGCTCCGGCGGTGGGCGGCGCGGATCGCCGGGATGCCGGCGGGCGAGATCTTCGTGTACTTCAACAACGATCCGGGCGGCGCCGCGGTGCGCGACGCGATGACGCTCACCGCGATGATGCGGGAAGCCAAGGGGCGCGCGTCGACTCGTACCGCGTGATCTCGTCCTCGAGCCGAAGCGTGAGACCGATGTCGTCGAGGCCCTCGAGCAGCCGCTGCCGGGTGAAGGGGTCGATCTCGAATGACTCCTCGACCGAGGGCGCCGACACGCGGCGCGCCTCGAGGTCGACGGTGATCTCGGTGGCCGGGTCGTCGAGGACCGCATCCATCAGCGCGCGCACCGACTCGGCCGGGAGCTCGACGGGCAGCAGGCCGACCTTCGTGCAGTTGTTGCGGAAGATGTCGGCGAAGCGCGGCGAGATCACCGCGCGGAACCCGTAGTCCTCGAGCGCCCATACCGCGTGCTCACGGCTCGAGCCGATGCCGAAGTTCGCGCCGGCCAGCAGGATCGTCGCACCCTCGAACCGGGGGTCGTTCAAGATGAAGTCCGGGTCCTTGCGCCACGACTCGAACAGGAACGGCCCGAACCCGGTGCGCTCGATCCGCTTGAGGTGCTGCGCCGGGATGATCTGGTCCGTGTCCACGTCGGTGCGCTCGAGCGGGAGCGCGCGGCCCGTGTGGTTGGTGAATGCGTTCATCGCTCGAGATCCTCGGGCGTGCAGAAGTGTCCGGCGACGGCGGAGGCGGCGGCGACGGCCGGCGAGACGAGGTGCGTGCGGCCGCCGCGTCCCTGGCGCCCCTCGAAGTTCCGGTTGCTGGTGGACGCCGAGCGCTCGCCGGGTGACAGCTGGTCCGGGTTCATCCCCAGGCACATCGAGCAGCCCGCGTCCCGCCACTCGAACCCGGCGGCGCGGAACACCTCGTCGAGCCCTTCCTCCTCGGCCTGGCGCTTCACGAGCATCGACCCCGGGACGACCATCGCCCGCAGTCCGCTGCGGACCCTCCGGCCGCGAAGCACGGAGGCCGCCTCGCGGAGGTCGCCGATCCGGCTGTTGGTGCAGGAGCCGATGAAGACCGTGTCGGGCCGGATCTCGCGGATCGGGGTTCCGGGCTCGAGCGCCATGTAGGCGAGCGCTCGTTGGGCGCTCTCGTCCGCCGGTTTGGGCACGACGTCGTCGATCGAGACGGTCTGCCCGGGGTTGGTTCCCCAGCTGACGTGCGGACGCAACGTCCCGGCGTCGAGGACGACCTCCTCGTCGAACACGGCGTCCGCGTCCGTTGCCAGCGAGCGCCAGTGTCCGACGGCGCGGTCCCAGTCCGATCCCTTCGGCGCGTGCGGCCGTCCCTGGAGGTAGGCGAACGTCGTGTCGTCCGGTGCGACCATGCCGGCGCGCGCCCCCGCCTCGATCGACATGTTGCAGACCGTCATGCGGCCCTCCATGGAGAGCGAGCGGATCGCGCTGCCGCGGTACTCGAGCACCCTGCCGACCCCGCCGCCCGTTCCGATCCGCGCGATGATCGCGAGGATCACGTCCTTGGCGGACACACCGGGCGGCAGATCACCCTCGACCGTGATCGCCATCGCTCCGGGCCTTGCCTGGGGCAGCGTCTGGGTGGCGAGGACGTGCTCGACCTCGCTGGTGCCGATACCGAAGGCGAGCGCCCCGAACGCACCGTGCGTGCTGGTATGCGAGTCGCCGCAGACGATCACCATGCCCGGCTGGGTCAGTCCCATCTGCGGCCCGATCACGTGCACGATCCCCTGGCCTGTGTGACCCGTAGGGAAGAGCGTGACGCCGAAGGCCGCGCAGTTCTTCGCGAGCGCGTCCATCTGTCGCTGGCTGATCGACTCGACCGGGCCGGGCGCCGTCGGGACGTTGTGGTCCATCGTCGCGACGGTCAGGTCGGGGCGTCGCACCGAGCGCCCGGCCAGCCGCAGTCCCTCGAACGCCTGCGCGCTGGTCACCTCGTGGACGAGGTGCAGGTCGACGTAGAGCAGGTCGGGCTCGCCCTGCGCCGCCGAGACGACGTGCTCGTCCCACACCTTCTGCGACAGCGTCCGTCCCGTGGTGGCCATACGCTCGCCTTTTCCGGGTAGCGCCGGGTTCGCCCCGATCCCAGAACGGGCGTCGGGTCTCGAACCCTTGTCCCAAATATTGGGACGTGGTACCAAATAGTGGGATGACGTTACCACCTCGGTCAGAACCCGTCGAGACGGGCGTCGGTGTCCTCGACCGATCGGTCCGGGTGCTGCGAGCGGTAGACGCGGGTGCGCGCACGCTTCCCGATCTCGTCGCGGTCACCGGATTGTCCCGCTCCACCGCGCATCGGCTGGTTCGCGCGCTCGAGGCCCACGGCCTCGTTCGGTTCGAGGGCGGCGTCGGGTATCGGCTGGGGCCGCTTCTGTATCGCCTCGGGACGCGCGCCGCTGCCGATCGCCCGCTGGCAGACATGGCTCGGCCGATCCTCGAGCGGCTGACGGAGTCAACCGGCGAGAGCTCGCAGTTGTACGTGCGGTTCGACGACGTCCGCGTCTGCGTTGCCGCGGTGGAATCGCCGAACGAGCTTCGGACGATCGTGAGCGTCGGCGCCGAGCTGCCGCTCGTCCGCGGCTCGGCGGGCAGGGTGCTGCTCGCGTGGGGACCCCGGGGCGACTGGGAGCGGCACATGGACGAGATCGACGACGTTGCCGCGTTCGAGCAGCGGCTCGCGACGACGGAGCGGCGTGGCTGGGCGCAGAGCGCCGAGGAGCGGCAGCCCGGCGTCGGCTCGGTCAGTGCACCGGTCCACGGCCCGGGGGGCGACGTCATCGCGGCCGTCTCGGTCTCGGGTCCCGTGGGGCGGATGCGCGGCGCGCTCGCTCGTCGGTACGCGCCCGCCGTCGTGTCGGCGGCGCGCGAGATCGAGCGCGCGCTGGTCTAGGCAGGGCGGCTCGCACCCGGCTTGCGCGTCGGGCTTCCGCGTCCTCGCTACGGGCCGGAGAGGTACACGCGGAACGAGGCGCCGCCCCCCGGCCGGTCCTCGACCCAGGCGCGGCCGCCATGCAGCTCGGCGAACCGCGACACCAGGGACAGGCCGATCCCGCTGCCGGGGAGATCGCGAGCGGCCCTGCCGCGGTGGAACGCCTCGAAGATCTCGGTCTTCATGTCGTCGGGAACGCCCGGCCCGTCGTCCTCGACCACGATGGTCACGCCCTCGGCCTCGCGACGAGCGCGGACCCAGACGCGCGCCGTCGGTGGGGTATGGCGGGCGGCGTTCGTGAGGAGGTTTTCGACGATCCGCTCGACCTTCGACGCATCGATCGCCGCGGTGACGGCGTCAGCCTCGATCTCCACGGTGCGGCGGCCGAGCACGTCGCGCGTTTGAGCGACGATCCGCGTGACGAGCTCGCCGATGTCCGTCGGGAAGCGACGCGGCTCGATGATCCCGTGGTCGAGGCGGTCGAGGTCCAAGAGGTCCGCCAGCAGGATGTTCATGCCCATCGAGCGTGCCTCGAGCGTTCGAAGCAGTGCGCTGCGCTCATCGGGCGACAGCTCGTCGCCGAGGCGCTCGAGCGTGCTGGCCGCGCCGAGGATCGCCGTCAGCGGCGCCCTGAGGTCGTGAGAGAGGGTGTGCAGCAGCGTGTTCTTCAGCCGGTCGAGGGCCTGGAGCCGCTCGAGCGCGGCGGCGAGCTCGTGCTCGGCGCGCTTGCGCTCGGTGATGTCGAACATCGTTCCCTGCAGCACGAACGGCCGGCCGTCCTCGTCCAGCACGGCCATCGCCTCGTCGAGGATCCAGACCCATCGTCCGTCCTTGGCGCGCATCCGGTACTCGGTGCGGAACGTGTCGGCGTGCTCTACCGACCGCTCCTCCTCGGCCCAGACGGCCGGCAGGTCGTCGGGGTGTACGAACGAACCCATCGGATGCGGGTGCGCGAGCCACTCGTCCTGCGTGTAGCCGAGGACCCTCTCGACCTGCGGGCTGATGTACAGCCATTCGCCGTCGGCCCCGAACTCGCCGAGGTAGACGATCGCCGGGATCTGCTCGACCAGGGCTCGGTACTTCGCCTCCAGCTCGGCGTGGTGGCTGGCCGCGTTCTTCTCCTCGGTGATGTCGAGCATCACGCCCTGCCAGAAGCTGACGCCCGACGCGGGGTCCTCCACGAGGACCCGCTCGTCCCGGAACCACACCTCGCGGCCGTCGCGGGCGATCATGCGGTACTCCTCGGAGAAATGCGTTCCGGCGCGCGTCGCGTCGCGCTCGCTCGCGGCGACGCGGTCGCGATCGTCGGGATGCGTCAGCACGATCCACAGCGACGGGTCCATCTGCCACTCGTAGGGTGTGACCCCGAGGATGTTCGTCGTCTGAGGGCTGATGAAGACGTCGCGGAACCCGGTCGGGCTGTCGGCGTCCGCGATCTGTGTGTACGTGATCGCGGGGATCTGCTCGACGAGGGCGCGGTAGGCGATCTCCGCCTCGCGCAGCTCGACGTAGCGGGCGCCGGCCGCGACCCGGCCGTCGATGTCGGACGCGCGGACCATCGTAATCGCGTCCTCGTCGTCGCCCATGGCCTCGGCCGACAGACGCAGCATCCGGGCTTCGCCGGTCGACGCCCGCACCCGGACGTCGAACCCGTCGATCGCCCCGCGCTGCTCGAGCAGCGTCCGCGCGTGTGTGTCCCCCATCTGGCCGAAGATCCCGAGCCCGGACGTCGTGGAGGAGAGGACCTCGTCGCGATCCCGTCCAAGCAGGAAGAGGAAGGCGTCGTTCGCCTCGAGGACCGCGCCGTCCACGAGGCGCGCGATAAGCAGGCCCTGCGCGCTGCCATGGAAGACCCGACCCAGCAGGTCCTCTCGCTCGGGCGCCGACAATGCACGCTCCATCGAACGAAACATCGGTCGCCCGGGGGACGGCCTTTACGCCATCGAGCCGAACCGATCGACGACGGGCGGATCGCCGATCAGCCGAGCCTCGCGCGTCGGCTGAGGACGCGGGCGATCGCGTCCTCGATCCGTACGGACACCTCCTTGGACATCCCGCCCGACAGGATCGAGAACGCGACCCACCGGTGCTCGCGCCCCAGCCAGACCCAACCGGAGAGGGCGGAGACCCGGTTCAGGGTGCCGGTCTTGGCGCGGACGCGGGTGTCGCGCAGACGGTCCTCGAGCGTCCCGTGCCCGCCCCTGGGGAGCGCGCGTCGAAGGTCGGTTCCCCACGGCGTCGTCTCGGCGTAGGCGAGGAGGTTCACGATCCCGGAGGCGTTCACGCGATCGCTGTACGACAGCCCCGAGCTGTCGTACAGGGAGAAGTCGGCACCGTGCGCCTCGGTGAAGCTCTCGATGGCGGCGGCGGCCTTGCCGATCGTCCCGGGCGGACCCGAGCGATCGGCCGCGAGCGTCTTGCCGAGCACCTCGGCGTAGTAGTTGTCCGACGGCCGATCCATCGCCGCGAGGAGCGCCGACAGGGGGCGAGACCCCACCTGCGCGAGCGCCGTCGTGTTCGGCGGCGGTGCGCCGGCGCCGGGTCGGCCTCGCACCGAGATGCCCCGGCCCTCGAGCTGCGCGGTCAGGGCGGCGGCCGCGCGGGCCTCGGGGTTGCGGATCAGCCGGCCGTCGACGACGTTGTGATCGAAGGTCAGCGCGCTGGGCAAGGCGACGTACCGTCGCCAGCCCGGCTGCCATCCCCTCGCCCACCAGTCGTGGCGGAAGTACGTCCGCGCGCCCATCACCCGCCCGCGGATCTTCGAGATCCCCGCGTGCTTCAGCTGCGCGGCGAGCGCTCCCAGCCGCGAGCCCCGGACCTCCGGGTCGCCGCGCCCGAGGATCCACAGGTTGCCGCGGACGACTCCGGCTTGCACGTTCGACGCGGCGGCGATCGTCGGGATCCGCAGGTCGGCGCCGAAGCGATCGAGGAGCGCCATCGACAGCAGCAGCTTCTCGTTCGACGCCGGCCGCCGCATGGTGTTCGGTGCGTGCGCGTACAGCGTCTGCCCGGCGTTCGCGACATCGACCGACACCGATCGTCCGCCGATCGCTCCATCGATTGCCTGCATCCACGCAGACTCGCCGATCCGGAACGCGAGGCTGATGCCGGCACCACGTGCGTTGAGCGTGTCCTGCGGCGTCCACACCACGCGGAGCCGGACGATCCCGATGTCCTTCCAGTCGAAGCACGGCGATGCGTGCGCCGCCGACGCCGCGTCGAGGGTGAGCGTCTCGACGGTGGTCCAGGCGCCGGCCGAACGCCGTTGGAGCTCTACGGTCTGCTCCGGCTTCGCGGGTGACACCTGCACGTCGACGTCGACGCACGAGCCCGCCTCGAGCGAACCGGCCACGAGCGACGTGTCAAGGAGCACGCGCACGCTAACGGCGACCGGCTCCGAGCTCGCCGCGGTGCAGGCGCCAGCGGGCGGCAGCTGGGCTTCGAACAGCCCCGTGAACTGCTGCCCGTTCGTGAACGCGAAGGTACCGTCGGCCGCCGAGGCCGTGGTTGCGACGGCCGTCCACGTGGTGGACCCGTTGGCCTGCCATGCGAGGTCCACCGTGCGCTCGGCGACGCACCCGGGATCGCCGGTCAGCGTTCCGGACAGCGTGACGGTCTCGCCGAACGTCATCGCCGGTGCCGAGGCTGACATCGTCACGCTGGCGGTTGCGGACGCAACGCCGGCGAGCGGCGCCGCGAGCAGCACCACGGTGGTCGCCAGAGCGACCGGCAGCCGGAAGAGGACCTTGCGAGCGGGTCTCAGTTTCGCGGACCTCCAGCGATCGCGGGGCCGGCTGGGTCGCCGGATGCTCCCACGTTCGGGAGCCGCCCTCAAGGGTCCCGTCGTCCGTCGGCCAGCGGGTCGGGTACGTCGGGCAGCAGGACGCGGAACGACGAGCCGCCGCCCTTGCGGTCCTCGACCCACGCCCGTCCCCCGTGGAGCTCGGCGAAGCGGGCGACGAGGGCCAGGCCGATGCCCTCCCCGGCGCCGCGCGGTCCCTCCGCGTCGAACGGACGCAGGAACCCGTCGAACAGCGAAGCCTTGCGGGCGTCGGCGACGCCCGGCCCGTCGTCGTCGACCTCGATCAGCGCACCCTCGGGAACCTTGCGCACCCGCAGCCACAGCTCGGAGTCCGACGGTGTGTGGCGCGCCGCGTTCACGATCAGGTTCTCCACGATCCGTGCGACCTTCGTCGCGTCGACGGCGATCATGACCGGCTCGGCGTCGACGGCGATCTGTCGTCCCTCGAGGGTCTCGCACGCCTCGACGACGCGGGCCGCGAGCGATCCGACATCGACCGGGAAGCGGCTCGGTTCCGTGATGCCTCGGCCGAGGCGGTCGAGATCGACCAGATCGTTCAGCAGACGCTCCATCCGGCGAGCGCGCATCGCCATCTGCGCGAGCAGCCCTCGCGTCTCCGCGAGTTGGAGGTCGAGCTCCGGCCGTTGGAGAGCGTTCGCGCCGGCGAGGATCGCGGTGAGCGGTGCTCGAAGGTCCTTCGAGAGTGTGGAAAGCATCGCGTTCTTGAGCGCGTCGAGCCGGACCAGCCGCTCGGCATGCGTCCGATCCCGCTCGATGAGGTCGAGGAGCTCCGCCTCGGCCTCCTTCTGCTTCGTGATGTCGAGGAAGAAGCCCTGCGAGTAGAGCGGTGTCCCTTCGTCGTTCCGCACGATCACGGCGACGTCGCGGACCCACACCACGTGTCCGTCCCGGGCGAGGATGCGGTATTCCTCGTCAAAGACACCGGCCTCCCCGCCGTCCTTGTACCGCGCCTGGGTCGCCACGATGCGGTCGACATCCTCGGGGTGGATCAACCGCATCCACAGGTCCGGGATGTCCTTCCACTCCTGCGGCGCGTAGCCGAACATCTGGACGGTCTGCGGGCTGGTGTAGATGTTCGTCGCCTGCTCGTCGAGGTGGTCGATGAACACGGTCGCCGGCAGGGTCTCGACGAGCCAGCGGTACCGCAGCTCGGCCTCGGTGGCCTGGTCGGCCGCCTGCTTCTCGGCCGAGATGTCGAACATCACCCCCTGCCAGAACGTCCCGCCCGACTCCGCGTCCTCCACGACGACGGCGTCGTCCCGGAACCACAACATCCGGCCGTCCCGCGCGATCATGCGGTACTCGACGTGGAACGGCTGATGCGTCACCTCGGCGGTGCGTTCGGCGGCGAGCACCTTGGCGCGGTCCGCGGGATGCCGGATCGTGCGCCAGAGGTCGTGGTCCGCGAGGAACTCCACCGGCGCGTAGCCGAGGATCCGCATCGCCTGCGGCGACACGAAGGTCGTCCTCTGGCCTTTGCTCGTCGCGCTGTCGTGGACCTCGGTATACGTGATGCACGGGATCTGCTCGACGAGCGTGCGGTAATCGACGTGTCCGGCGGCCGCGGCGCCGTCCGGGACGATGTCGTCGTGCGGCTCAGCGACGTGTCGGACAGGCCTGCGACCGCTCGGCAGGCGTGTGGTGCCCGCGTCCGGTGCCGTCCCGCCCGGCGATCCTCCCACCGTCATCTCCCTGCCATCGGTCCCCGGTCCGTCCCGCTTGACGTGCCCGGAGGCATCTCCGGCGAGCCGCGATTTGAGCGAAGGGTGCGCCCCGGGGCATCATCGACCGAGGCACCATCGGGCTGAGGGGGGTGGTCGGGATGGTACGGGCGTTCATCTTCATCCAGACGGAGGTGGGGGTCGCGGCCTCCGTCGCGCGCCGGCTGCGACAGCTCGACCACGCGACGTCGGTCGAGATGGTGACGGGGCCGTACGACCTCGTGGTGCGCGCGGAGGCGACGAGCATCGACGAGCTCGGCAAGCTCGTCCTGCGTCCGATCCAGGACGTTCGCGGCATCATCCGCACCATGACGTGCCCGGTGATCGGCCGGTAATCGCGCCTGACGTCCTGGCGGTCTCGCGTCAGACTTGTCGGGATGACCGACCACGTCGAGTTCGATCACCGCCCGCAGCTCTCGAGCCCGATCGTCGTATGTGCGTTCGCCGGTTGGAACGACGGCGGCGAGGCCGCCACGACCGCGGCGCGGTACATTCGCGACCGCTGGGGAGCGCGACGCTTCGCGTCGATCGACCCCGAGGACTTCTTCGACTTCCAGGTCAACCGCCCGACCGTGCAGCTCGAGGACGGGCTGACGCGCAGGCTCGAGTGGCCGGCGAGCGAGTTCTTCCGCGCGCGCGTCTCCGGACGCGACGTCGTCCTGTTCATCGGCATCGAGCCGAACAACCGATGGCGGACGTTCGTTCGGACCCTGTTGTCCGTCGTCCGCGATCTCGACGCTCGACTGCTGGTCACGCTCGGGGCGTTCCTCGCCGACGTGCCGCACACCCGGCCCGCGCCCGTCTCGGCGGCCAGCACCGACGAGCGATGGATCGGGCGCCTCGGCATCGAGCCGTCGCGATACGAGGGCCCAACCGGCATCGTGGGCGTGCTCCACGACGAGGCCCGAAGACTCGGCGTCCCGACGGTGTCGCTGTGGGGCGCGGCGCCGCATTATCTGCCTTCCGGGACGAACCCGAAGGTCGCGCTCTCACTCGTGCGCACGCTCGGCGAGCTGCTCGAGGTGCCGGTCGACACCGACGACATCGAAACGGCCGTGGCGATCTGGGAGAAGCAGGTGCGCGAAGCGGTCGAGGAGGATGAGAACCTCGTCGCGTACGTCTCCCGGCTCGAGGAGGCATCCTCCGCCGAGCCGGAGCTCGGTCAGATCCCGAGCGGCGACCAGATCGCCCGCGAGGTCGAACGGTACCTCCGCGACAACCCGGACGACGGAGGATCGAGGACCTAGGGGCGCCGATGCGGGCGATCCTCCTCGACGACGCGCGAGCGCCGTTACGAGCGGCCGACGTGCCGACGCCCGAGCCGGACGAGGGGCATGTTCGCGTCCGGGTCACGGCGTGCGGGGTGTGCCGGACGGACCTCCACATCGCCGACGGCGATCTCGAACCGCACCGGCGGCCCCTGGTCCTCGGACATCAGGTCATCGGGGTGATCGAAGCCGTGGGGCAGAGCGTCACCGATCGCTCGGTCGGTGAGCGTGTCGGCGTGCCGTGGCTCGGGTGGACGTGCGGGAGATGTCGGTACTGCACGAGCGGCCGCGAGAACCTCTGCCCGAACGCGCGGTTCACGGGATACGACCTCGACGGAGGCTACGCGGAGGCATTGGTCGCCGATGCACGGTTCTGCCTGCCGCTGGCATCCGCGCTGAGCGACCAGCAGGCCGCGCCGCTGCTGTGCGGCGGCCTGATCGGCTGGCGATGCCTGTCCATGACGGGCGACGCCGAACGGCTCGGGATCTTCGGGTTCGGCTCGGCGGCGCACATCCTCACGCAGGTAGCCCGATTTCAGGGACGCCGGGTGTTCGCGTTCACGCGGCCCGGCGACGCGGACGCCCAGCGGTTCGCGCGGAGCGTCGGCGCGGAGTGGGCCGGCGGGACGGACGAGCATCCGCCCGAGGAGCTCGACGCCGCGATCGTATTCGCGTCGGCGGGGGAGCTCGTCCCGCTCGCGCTCGCCGCCGTCGCACCGGGCGGGACGGTCGTGTGCGGCGAGATCGCGATGAGCGACATCCCGTCGTTCCCGTACGCGTTGCTCTGGGGCGAGCGAACGATCCGAAGCGTCGCGAACCTCACGCGGCGCGACGGCGAGGAGTTCCTCCGGATCGCCGCCGAGGTTCCGGTGAAGACGACGGTCGAAACGATCCCGCTCGCATCGGCGTCCGAGGCGCTCGACCGGCTGCGCGCAGGCCGGGTCGAGGGGTCGCTGGTCCTCGTTCCCTGATACCGGCTACAGGCGCGGCTCGAGCGCCGGGATGCCGGGCCGGTAGGCGTCGGCCGCCTCTTGGGGCGAGCCTCGCTCGGCGAGGAGATCGCCGAGCGCCCGGTGCGTGACCGCCACCTCGGCGGCCTGTTGGGCGTGCTCGTACAGCTCGATCGCGAACCGCAGGTGCTTCTCGGCCTCCTGCGGATCGTCGGCCATCACGGTCAGGGCCAGCTCGCGATGCGCCCACGCCAGGATCGGCGTGTCGCTGGTCCCGAGAAGGCGCGGTCGCCCCGGCGGTTCACGCGTGGCGCGCCGCGAAGCCGTCCATAAACGTTCGCAGGGCGCGAACGCCCTCGACCGGCATCGCGTTGTAGATCGACGCACGGATCCCGCCGACCGACCGATGGCCCTTGAGCTCGACGAGGCCCTCGGCGCGCGCCTGATCGACGAACGTCTCCTCGAGCCCCTCGTCGGGGAGCCGCCAGGTGACGTTCATGCGCGATCGCGCCTCGGGCCTCGCGTGACCGCGGTAGAAGCCGTCGCTCGCGTCGATCGCGTCATACAGCAGGGCGGCCTTCTCCTCGTTCCGCTCCGCCATCTTGTCGAGCCCGCCGATCTCGTCGCGCAGCCAGCGCGTGACGAGCATCAGCACGTACACCGCGAACGTGGGGGGCGTGTTGTAGAGCGATCGATGCTCGATGAGGGTGCGGTACTCGAGGATGGTCGCGATCCCGTCGGCGGCGCGCGCCGCGAGTGCCTCGTCGAGCACCACGATCGTCAGCCCGGCCGGTCCGGCGTTCTTCTGCGCGCCTGCGTAGATCGCGCCGAAGCGCGACAGCTCCAGCGGACGCGACAGGAAGTCGCTCGAGGCGTCGCAGACGAGCGGCGCCCGGCCCCGCACGTGCCCCTCGAAGCCCGCGGGAAACTCGACGCCGCCGATCGTCTCGTTCGACGTCACGTGGACGTACGCCGCCGAGTCGTCGAACGACAGCCCGCCGAGATCGGGCACCGAGGTGTAGTCGTCGCCGGCGCCGTCCCACACGACGTCCGCCGCGCCGAAGTGCCGTGCCTCTGCGACGGCCTTCTTGCTCCAGGACCCCGTCACGACGTACTGCGCGGCGCGGTCGCCGAGGAGGTTCATGGGAACCATCGCGAACTGCAACGACGCACCGCCCTGGAGGAAGAGCACGCGATGGGTCGGTGGGATCTCCAGCAGATCACGGAGATTCGCCTCGGTCTCGTCCACGATCGCCTCGAACGCCCTCGACCGGTGGCTGATCTCGAGCACCGAGGCGCCCACGCCCGGGAGTGCCACGAGCTCGTCGCGCGCCTGCTCGAGCACCGGCAGCGGCATCGTCGCCGGTCCGGCGGAGAAGTTCCACACCCGTTCGCTCATGCGTCCATCCGCGCCAACGTGCGTTCGAGCGTCACGTCTGGGGGAGCTCGGCCTCGACGGGCTCGCGCTCGACGGCGGCGGCCTTGCCGACGATCGCCGCGAGCGAGCCGAGCACCACCACCCCTCCGGCGACCGTGAGCGGCGTGATCGGCTCTCCGAGGATGAGGAGCGCGGCGACCGAGGAGACGACCGGCTGGGCGAGACCGAGCGAGCTGCTGACCGAGACGTCGACGCTCGAATGCGCCCACGCCAGGAGCACGTGACCGATCGACGCGCCGGCGACGAACACGAGGAGGGTGAGCAGGTCCGACGCCCGCAGCCCGCCGAGCGGTTGCCCGGAGACGAGCGCGAGCGGCATGACGACGACCGTCGCCGCCACGAATACAACCGTCATGTAATCGAGCGCGCGGACGGACGCCCGTGCCCGCTTCGAAACGAGGAAGTACGCCGTCCACGCGAGGAGCGAGCCGGCGGCCAGGAGGTCGCCGTTCAGGCTCCACGCCGGCGTCCCCGCCGAGCCGACCGTCACCAGGACCACGCCGAACAACGACACGGCCGTCCACGCGATCTCGCGCCGGCCGATCCGCTCGCCGAACAGCCGTCCGGCGACGATCAGGACGAGCGCGGGCTGCAGCGCGGAGATCACCGCGACGTCGGCGATCGAGGTGTGCTTGATGGCGGAGAAGAAGAAGGAGATCTCGATGCCGAGGAGGGCGCCGCCCGGCGCCGATGCCCGGATCGTCGGCCACGAGAGCCGCCGTCCGGTGCCGTACAGCACCCCGAGGAGGATCAGCGACCCGAGCCACAGCCGGTGCACGGCGAACGTCAGCGGCGGCAGCGGCGACAGCTTGATGAGGGTGTTCGTGAACGCCCAGATCACCACCGCCGACAGCACCGCGGCCGCGCCGAGACGCGACGGACTGGTCAGGGCGGAGACGCGGACCACGCGTCCGATGCTCTCAGACGCGGAGTGGGAGGACGCGACGATCGGACGGGAGAATGCAAGAACCCGAGGGACCTCCGGTACGCGGGGAACCGGGGTCCCCTGCCATCGTCAGCCCCTCGGGTTCTAGGCGCCCCGAGCAACCTCGAGCCGCTGTCTTGGTTTCCTGGCGGTAGACCCTTTCGTTGGGCTTTGGGGCGTCCCGAGCCTCCCCGCCCGCACAGCCAGTTGCGCTTCCCGACCGTACGACCAAGTGCGCCCAGTTCGCCTTACGGCTTTCCCAGGGGTCCCCGCGTCGGTTCCCTGACTCAGCCGCTCCGGCTGCTCGGAGCAAGCGCAAGGTAGCGACGGCGACGTACCGGGGTCAACCCGGCATCACCGCAGGTCAGCCGTCATATCCGCTGGTAGTCGCGTTGTCCGAAAGAGTGACAAGAAACATCCGCGCGTTGGTCGCCGACGACGCTAGCCTTGCGGACATGCGGTCCGTGCGCCGCTCGGCGCGATGACGCGGACGTCTCTTCGGGTGGCGGACCGTGCGCCCGGGGACGCCTCGCACACCTTGCGCGAGCTGTTCGCGGCGCTCACGCGCGCCATCGAGGGTGAGGTGCGGTTCGGCCGCGGCGACCGAGCCGCCTACTCGACGGACGCGTCGAACTACCGGCACCTCCCACTCGGCGTCGTCGTGCCGCGCTCGACCGACGACGTCGTCGCGACGGTTCGGCTCTGTGCGGATGCTCGGGTGCCGATCCTCGCCCGGGGCGGCGGGACGAGCCTGGCCGGACAGGCGTGCAACGAGGCCGTCGTCATCGACGTCAGCAAGTACCTGCCCGACGTCCTTGAGATCGACGAGCGCGCCCGGACGGCGCGCGTCCAGTCGGGCGTCGTCCTCGACGACCTGCGCGCGAGGGCCGGCGAGGTCGGCCTGACGTTCGCGCCGGATCCCGCGACCCACGACCACTGCACCCTCGGCGGGATGATCGGCAACGACTCGTGCGGCGTGCACTCGCTCCTGTCCGAGTTCGATGGGCCCGGGCCGCGAACGACGCACAACGTGCGCGAGCTGGACGTGCTCACGCCCGACGGGGTGCGGATGCGGGTGGGTCCGACGAGCGACGCGGAGCTCGACGCGATCGTCGCGGCCGGCGGCCGGCGCGCGGAGATCTACGCCGGCCTTCGCGACCTCCGCGACCGCAACGCCGAGCTGATCCGCTCGCGGTACCCGAAGATCGCGCGGCGCGTCTCCGGCTACAACCTCGAGCACCTGCTGCCCGAGCACGGGTTCGACGTGGCGAAGGCGCTCGTGGGCTCGGAGGGGACGTGCGTGACGATCCTCGAGGCGATCCTCGAGCTCGTGCCGTGGCCGAAGCACCGCACGACCATCTTGCTCGGGTTCCGGGACGTGTTCGCCGCCGCCGACGCCGTCCCCGCGATCCGCGAGCTGCGTCCGATCGGCCTCGAAGGGTTCGACGACCACCTGGTGGACGACAACCGCCGGAAGCGGCTCAACACACGGGCGATCGAACGACTGCCGGAGGGCGCCGGGTGGCTCATCGTCGAGGTCGGCGGCGACGAGGAGCGAGACGCCGAGGACCGTGCGCGCGAGGCGGCCGGCCGGCTCCGACGGCTCCCGGGACTCACCGGCTCCGAGTTGCTCCTGGAGCCGAAGAGGAGCGAGCAGATGTGGGGCGTTCGCGAGTCCGGGCTCGGCGCGACGGCGATCGTGCCCGGCAAGCCGCTGCGATGGGAGGGCTGGGAGGATGCGGCCGTTCCGCCCGAGCGGCTCGGCGAGTACCTCCGCGGGTTCCGCGGGTTGCTCGATCGGTTCGGCTACGAGGCCTCGCTCTACGGGCACTTCGGGCAGGGGTGCGTGCACTCGCGCGCCACGTTCGATCTCGCCTCGCGCGAGGGCATCGCGACCTTCCGCGCGTTCGTCACCGAGGCCGCCGAACTGGTCGTGGGGCTCGGCGGCTCGCTGTCCGGCGAGCACGGCGACGGTCAGGCGCGCGCCGAGCTGCTCCCGGTGATGTTCGGTGACGAGCTGGTCCGCGCGTTCGAGGAATTCAAGCGGATCTGGGATCCGGCGGGGCTGATGAATCCCGGACGCATCGTCTCACCCGAGCCGCTCGACTCCGGACTTCGGCTCGGCGCCGCGTACGCGTCGCCGCCGGTGTCGACGCGCTTCGCGTACGCCGAGGACGGGGGCTCATTCGCGCACGCGGCGCTCCGCTGCGTCGGCGTCGGGAAGTGCCGACGCACCGAGGGCGGAACGATGTGCCCGAGCTACCGGGTCACGCGCGAGGAGGAGCACTCGACGCGCGGGCGCGCGCGGCTGCTGTTCGAGATGCTCAACGGGTCCGAGCTCGAGCCGTGGCGCAGCGACGAGGTGAAGGAAGCGCTCGACCTCTGCCTCGCGTGCAAGGCGTGCAAGTCCGAGTGTCCCGTCAACGTCGACATGGCGATGTACAAGGCCGAGTTCCTGTCGCATTACTACGAGAACCGCCGCCGGCCGCGGATCGCGTACGCGATGGGATTGCTGGCCTGGTGGGCGCGCGCCGGTTCGCGCGCGCCGCGGCTCGCGAACGCGCTGCTGTCGATGCCGGTGATCGGCCGGCTCGTCAAGCGCGCAGGTGGGATCGCGCCCGAGCGCTCGGCGCCGGCGTTCGCGGCCGAGACCTTCCGGACGTGGTTCGCCCGCCGCTCGCCCGCTGCACCGGCGGCCGGTGAACGCGTCGTGCTGTGGCCGGACACGTTCACCGACCGCTTCCATCCCGAGGTCGGCACGGCGGCGGTCGAGGTGCTGGAGGGCGCGGGTGCGCGCCTGGAGCTCCCGCAGGCGTGGGCGTGCTGCGGGCGCCCGCTCTACGACTACGGGATGCTCGACCTCGCGCGGCGGCTGCTGCGCAGGACGGTGGACGTGCTGCGTCCCGAGATCCGCGATGGCGTGCCGATCGTCGTCCTCGAGCCGAGCTGCGCCGCCGTCTTCCGAGACGAGCTCCCGTCGATGCTCGCGGACGACGAGGACGCGATCGCGTTGTCGAGGCAGGTCGTCACCCTCGCCCAGTACCTCGACCGCCGCCGATACGCGCCGCCGCGCATCGACGCCGACGCGATCGTCCAGACGCACTGTCATCAGGAGGCCGTCGTCGGGACCGATGCCGACCGGCGGATCATCGACGCGCTCGGCCTCCGCGCGCGCGAGCCGGAGGAGGGGTGCTGCGGCATGGCGGGCGGGTTCGGGTTCGAGGCCGGCCGTCCATACGAGACCTCGATGCGCATCGCCGAGCAGGCCCTGCTCCCGGCCGTCCGGCATGCCGACGATCGAACGCTCGTGATCGCCGACGGCTTCAGCTGCCGGACGCAGATCGAGCAGGGCTCGGGGCGCCGCGCGATGCACCTAGCGGAGGTGCTGGCCGAGGCCGTTCGGCGCGCCGAGTCCGGGGACGGTTCGGCGCGCCCGTAGACTCCGCCGGGTGAGCAGACCGCTCCGCGTCGGCGTCCAGCTCCCCGAGGTCGAGCGCGACGTGCGCTGGCCCGAGTACCGGGCGTTGGCGCGTGTCGCCGAGGAGGTTGGCTTCGATTCGGTGTGGGTGGGCGACCACTTGCTGTACCGAGGCGACGGCCGGTCCGAACGCGGCCCCTGGGACGCGTGGGTCCTGCTGTCGGCGATCGCCGCCGTGACCGAGCGCGTTCGTCTCGGGCCGCTCGTCGCCTGCGCCGCGTTCCACCGGCCGGGGACCCTGGCGCGCCTGGCGGTCGGTGTTGACGAGGTGAGCGGGGGGCGGTTCGTGTTCGGGATCGGCGTGGGGTGGAACGAGACCGAGTTCCGCGCGTTCGGGGTCCCGTTCGCCGAGCGCGTGGCGCGATTCGAGGAGGCGTTCGACGCGGTCCGGCGGCTGGTGGCCGGTGAGCACGTCACGGTCGCCGGGCGGTTCGTCGCGCTGCGGGACGCGGTCGTGTTGCCCCCGCCGGCCCGCCGTGTGCCGCTCATGATCGGGAGCAGCGGCGAGCGGGTCCTCACGGCGACGCTCGCGCACGTCGACGCGTGGAACGCCTGGTTCGACCTCTTCGGCAACTCGCCGGAGGGCTTCGCGAAGGAGACGGCGAAGGTCGACGGCCTCGCCGAGCGCGTCGGCAGGGAGCCGGCCAAGATCGAACGGAGCGCGTGCGTCCTCGTCGTCCTCGACCGCTCGACGGCGGAGCGCGCGACGCCCGACGGGTTCGCGGCGCTCGAGGGTGGAGCCGACGCGATCGCCGGCGAGCTGCGCGGGTTCGCAGACGCCGGCGCCGACGAGGCGATCCTCGTGGTCGACCCGATCACGGAGCGCTCGATCCGAACGCTCGGCGAGGCCCTCGCCGCGCTCGACGCATGACCGGGCCGCTCGCGCTGGTCGGCGGCGACGAGCTGAACCCCGGCAACGAGTCGCAGGACCGCGTGCTGATCGAGGCGGCGGGTAACGGGCCGGCGTTCGTCGTCGCGACGGCGGCGGCGCGTCAGCGTCCCGAGGTCGCCGTGGCGAACGCGAGGCGGTGGTTCGGCGCGCTCGGGCTGGAGGTCGAGGAGCTGCCGGCGACCAAGCGCTCGCACGTCACGGCGCCGGACAACGTCGAGCGGGCCAGGACGGGTCGGTTCTTCTACCTGGTCGGCGGGGACCCCGGGATCGTTCCGTCGCTGCTCGCCGGTTCGCCGCTGTGGGCGGCCGTGATCGGGGCGTGGCGGAACGGTGCGTCGCTCGGCGGATCCTCCGCCGGCGCGATGGCGCTCGGCGAGTGGACGCTGGTGCGGGCGCGGATGCCCGGCGACGACCGCAGGCGGTACATGCCGGCGCTCGGCCTCGTTCCCCGCGTCGCCGTCCTCCCCCACTACGACACCTTCGGCCATCGGTGGGCCGAGAGCGCGCTCGCCGGGCGCCCGCGCGACGACGTCGTCCTCGTCGGCCCCGACGAACGAACGGCCGCCGTGTGGCGGGACAGCGCGTGGACCGCCCTCGGCGACGGAGGTGTCACGGTGATCACGACGACCGGCCGCGCAACCTTCCCGTCCAGAACGGCGATCGAAGGAGTACCGTCACCGGTGACGAACGACGCGTGACGTCCGCGATGTCCCCGTCGGAGTCGGGCCGGTCGGCCTCCTCGCCGCCGCGGGACCTCGGGACGATGGCCGAACCGACCAGGGGAGTGCGCCATGACCGTCGTACTCGATGGATCCTCGCTCACGATCGAACGGCTCGTCCCCATCGCGCGCGAGGGCGAGCCGGTGGAGGTCGCGCCGGATGCGCTCGAGCGCATCCGTCGGTGCCGCGCGATGCTCGAGGACAAGCTCGAGAAGCGCGAGGTGATGTACGGAACCAACACCGGCATCGGCGAGTTCTCGGAGATCGTCCTCACGGACGAGCAGGTGCGCGAGTTCCAGCGGTACCTCGTCTACAACCATGCCGCCGGGCTCGGCGAGCCGGCGCCCCAGGACGTCGTTCGCGCGTCGATCGCCGGACGGATCAACGTGCACGCGCACGGCAACTCGGGGGTGCGGCCGGAGATCACGCTCGCGCTGGTCGAGATGCTCAACCGCGGCGTGACGCCGGTCGTCTGCCAGCGGGGCTCGGTGGGCGCGAGCGGGGACCTCGCGCCGATGGCGCAGATCGCGCTGCTCCTGATGGGCGAGGGCGAGGCGTGGTTCGAGGGCGAGCGTCTGCCGGGCGCCGAGGCCATGAAGCGCGCCGGCATCGAACCGCCGGGCCTCGAGGCGCGCGACGGGCTCGGGACGATCAACGGCGCGAACGTCCTCACCGCGATGAGCGCGCTGCTGCTGCACGACGCCGATCGGTGGCTCCGCCAGGCCGAGATCGCGTGCGCGATGTCCCTCGAGGCGCTGCTCGCGAACCTGAAGCCGTATGACGAGCGTGTGCATCGCCTGCGCGGGTTCCCGGGCGCCGTTCGCAGCGCGAGGGCCATTCTCGCGTGCATCGAGGGCAGCGACCTGCAGACCGGCGCGATCAAGACCAAGGTGCAGGATGCGTACTCGATGCGTTCGTCGCCCCAGGTCATCGGCGCCGCCCACGACGCGATCGCGTTCGCGCGCTCACAGGTCGAGATCGAGCTGAACGGCGTGGGCGACAACCCGATCTTCCTGCCGGACGAGAACCTGACGCTCACCGGCGCCAACTTCCAGGGCACGCCGGTCTCGCTGCCGATGGAGCTCGTCGGCCAGGCGATCACGATGGTGTGCGTTCTGTCGGAGCGGCGGATGAACCGGCTGGCGAACCCGGCGCTCAGCCAGGGCCTCCCCGACTTCCTGACACCGAACCCCGGCTTCTACTCGGGCCTGATGCTGTCGCAGTACGCCGCCGATACACTCATCGTCGAGCAGCGGCTGCTGTCGGCTCCCGCGTCGACGATGTCGATCCCCGCCGCGGCGGATCAAGAGGACTTCGTCTCGATGGGGATGAACACGGCGATCAAGAATCGGCAGATCCTCGACGACGCGGAGGCCGTCATCGGGATCGAGCTCATGGCGGCCGCGCAGGCGCTCGACTTCCGCGACTTCCATCCCGGCAAGGGCGTGCAGGTCGCGCGTGAGGTGATCCGCCGACATGTCGAGCACCTCGACGTCGACCGTCCGCTGCACACCGACCACGACGCGATGCACGCACTGGTCCGCTCGGGGGAGCTGCTCGAGGCGGTCGAGTCCGTGGTCGGGCCGCTCGACTAAGCTCAGTCGGCCTGGCCGAGCGCGGCAGGCGGAACGTCGAGCGCCGGCGCCCGAGGCGTCGCGAGGCCGAGCCGAAGCGCGACCCAGAAGCCGGCCTCGACTGCGGGCCCGACCAGGATCGCGCAGACGGCCGTGCCGACGCCGACGGTGCCGCCCAGCACCCATCCGGCGGCCAGCGCCGAGAGCTCGATCGTCGCGCGGACGATCGCGATGCGGCGGCCGGTCAGCCGCGCCAGGGCGAGCATCGTCGAATCGCGCGGACCTGCGCCGAACGCCGCGCCGATATAGAGCGTCGATCCGATCGAGAACGCGACGAGTCCGGCGGGGAGCAGGAGCACGCGGACGCCGAGTCCGGTCCCCGAGAGCTGATCGACCCACGCGATCCCGAGGAAGACGTCGACCAACCAGCCGATCACGATGGCGTTCGCGAACGTGCCGAGCCCCGGTGGTTGGCCGAGCAGCCACGCAACGACGAGCATCACGAGCGCCACGGCGATGTTGGCCTGCCCGATCAGGAGGGGGCTGTGTCGCGCGATCCCCTGGTGAAGCACGTCCCAGGGCAGCAGCCCGAGCCGCGACTCGAGCAGCGCGGTGATCCCGGCGGCGATCACGGCGAGACCGACGAACAGGCTGACCAGGCGGACGCCGACGCCGCCGCGGAGTCGCGGAGCCTCCCTCACCGGCTCTATGCTATTGACTCGTCGTTCAAAGACCGCGCCGCGAGGCGCGCAGGCGCCGTGGAGGGCATGGGTGGACGGGAACGCGCACGGAACGCTCCAGCAGCGGATGCGGGACGAGTCGGATCACTGGCGGCCGAAACCGACGCTCGCCGGCCGCGACTACTGGAACGATGCCGTCTGGCAGGACGAGCGCGATCGCATCTGGCACTCGACGTGGATCGCCGTCGGCCGCGCCGAGGAGATCCCGGACACCGGCTCGTACCAGACCTACGACGTGGCCGGCGAGAGCATCTTCGTGACGCGGAACGCCGACCGCGAGCTACGGGGCTTCTACAACGTCTGTTCGCACCGCGGGACGCGCTTCCTGGACGAGGGATGCGGCGCCGTCAAGAAGGCGTTCAAGTGTCCCTACCACGGCTGGACGTACGACCTCAACGGCAGGCTGATCGGGTCGCCGAACGTCGAGCAGGACGAGTTCTTCGACCGCGCCGACTACCCGTTGCACACGGTCCACGTCGACACGTACGCGGGCTTCCTCTTCGTGAACCTGTCGACCGGCAGGCCGATGCCGTTGATCGAGTTCCTGCGCTCGGGCGCCGAGACGATGACGGCGTTCGAGCGGTTCGGCATGGAGGACCTCCGGGTCGGGCACCGCATCGTGTACGAAGTCGAGGCCAACTGGAAGATCCTCGTCGAGAACTACAACGAGTGCCTGCACTGCCCGACGATTCACCCCGAGCTCGTGCAGGTCGTGCCGCTATTCCGGTTCGGTGAGGTGTGGGACGAGGACATCCGCGACGACGGCCTGCAGATGAAGGATGGCGCGACGAGCTTCAACCCGACCGGGGTCTCGACGCTGCCGCGGTTCCCGGGCATCCTCGAGGAGGACGTCAACCGGTACTACGGCATCTACCAGTTCCCGAACATCGCACTCGACATGCACCCGGACTGCGTGCAGTACTACATCCTGGTGCCGCGCTCGCCTGGACACACGACGGTCATCAGCGACTATCTGTTCATGCCGGAGACGATCGCCGAACGCGACGTCTCGAAGGAGCCGGTCGTCGACTTCTGGGACCTGATCAGCAAGCAGGACTGGCAGGTCTGTCAACGGGCGCAGGTCGGCGTGCAGTCCCGCGCGTACACGACCGGTGTCTATCCACGGAAGGACCGGTTCCTGTACTGGTTCAACCAGGAGTACCGGCGATGGATGAGCGGGTCCGCCCTCGGCTGAGGCCGATCAGAACCCGTCCGCGTACTCCGCGTCGCTGACCGCCTGGGACCACTCGGGTGCGCCGCCGCCGTTCACGGCGACGTGCGTCATCGGCGCGTTGTCCTCGGCGCCGTGCCAGTGCCACTCGTCGGGGCCGACGTGGATCACGTCGCCCGGCCGCAGCACGACGCCCGCCTCGCCGCGCGTGCGTACGCGTCCGCGGCCCCCGAGCGCCACGAGGAACTGGCCGCCGGGATGACGGTGCCAGTGCGTCCGGGCGCCGGGTGAGAACTGGACGATGCCGATGTTCGTGGCGTCCTGCGCTGCAAGCGTGTTCCGAAGCCACACCTCGCCGGTGAACCGGGACTCATCCCCGCGCTCGAACGTCCCGTCCGATGCGGCAGCCGTTTGCATCGCAACTCCTTTCGTCGATCTCAGCGTCGATCGACCGAAGCGTATCGGCCGAAGGTCTATTCCCGCGGGGGAGGGGGCGTGCGGCGGGGGCGCGCCGGGTACCTATCCAGCAGCCGCCGACGAGGAGGCATGATGGCGATCACCGAGAGCGAATGGCAGGTCCAGGAGCGACCGACCCGGCCGAGGCTCCGGTTGGTGGTTCCCCGACGAGACCTTCCGATGGTTTCGATGCGGACCTGCGCGCAGTGCGGCGAGTACGCCGCGTTCGTCCGTGACGGCAACAGCAGCTGGTACGCCTGCGCCGTCTGCGGCCGCTACGCCTGAACCGAACTCGACACCGCCGCCGAGCGAAGAGCCGGCCCGCTGAGGTCGGCGTTCTCGTGTGTCCGGTCTCGGGCCTCGGGGCTCACCGACCGCTCGCTCCGCGCGCGTGGCCGGTAGGCTCCGCGCGGTGAACGAGACGACGCTGGGGATCGAAGCCGCTCGGGCGGCCGGGATCGCCTTCGACGTCGTCCGCACGGAGCGCCCGTCGAGCGCGCAGGAGAGCGCGGACCTCCAGGGGATCGAGCTCCGACAGCTGCTCCGCAGCATCGTCGTTCGCCGCGGCGCCGGGGCCTACGTCTTCGTCCTCGTGCCGGGCGGCCGGCAGATCGACTGGCCGAAGCTGCGTGCGCACCTCGGCGTGAAACGGCTCTCGCTCCCGGATCAGGACGAGGCCAAGGCCGCCACCGGGTACGAGCGCGGCGCCATCACGCCGTTCGGCTCGACACCGCGGTGGCCGGTGGTGGCCGACGCGACCGTCATGGACGCCGAGCGTGTCGCGATCGGCGGCGGCGCGCGCGGCGTGAGCCTCCACCTCTCGCCGAACGACCTCGTCGAGACCGTCGGAGCCGAGGTCGCGGACGTGACGCGGCCCGAGGAGGCGTAGCTCAGCGGCGAGCGGTGCGTTCGGCCCGCCGCCGACGGGCAGTCGACGTTCGTGAGGCGGTGGGGTAGCCTCGCCCGGCCACCGGGGGGCCGAGGCGGTGACCGACACGACCAGATCGATGAAGCGCGCGCTGGCGGCCGCCGTCGGCGCGGTCGCCGTCCTCACGTCGTGGTCCGTTGCGGTGCCCGCACGTGCGGACGATGTGTTGCGCCCGCCGCCGACCTCGTCCTCGACGGCCGCTACGCCGCTGGCCGTCCAACCCCTGGGCACGCTGTTCGGGATCGACATCTCGCACTGGCAGGACGCGATCAACTGGACGCAGGTCGGCGCCGCCGGCGTGCAGTTCGTGATCGCGAAGGCCACCGAGGGTCGGGCGTGGGACGACCCGATGTACGCGACGTACCGAGCCGGTGCCGCCGCCGAGGGCATCCCCTTCACGGCGTACCACTTCGCCAAGCCGGACCTCACCGCCGGCGACGCCGTGAATGAGGCCGATCACTTCGTCGACGTCGCACAGCTCGGTCCGGGCGACCTCATTCCTGCGCTCGACATCGAGGGCACCGGGGGTCTGACGCAGGAGCAGCTCACGCAGTGGATCCTCGACTGGCTGAACGAGGTGACCGCGCGCCTCGGCGTCCGCCCGATGGTGTACACGAGCCCGAACGGGTGGGTGAACCGCACGGGCGACACCACGGCGATCGCGGACGCCGGCTATACCGTGCTGTGGATCGCGCACTGGAACGTCGGATTGCCGACCGTGCCGGCGAACGACTGGGAGGGCAACGGCTGGCGGTTCTGGCAGTACACGGACTGCGCCTCGTTGCCCGGGATCTCCGGATGCGTCGATGCGGACTGGCACGCGGGGACGACCCTCGACGACGTCACGATCGCCGCGCCCGACTCGACGCTGCCGACGGCGACGATCACGGCGCCCTCAGACCTCGGCTCGCCCGTGTCGATCTCGTTCAGCGAGCCCGTCCACGACCTCACCGTCGGCAACGTCGTCTTCACGCAGCCGGACACCGGAACGTCCGTCCCCCGGACGCTGACGTGTCGGTCGCGGCGCGGCGTGGCGGTCGACTGCCGGGCCGGACCGGTCAGTGGCGCTACGCTGCAGCCGAAGGCCCCACTCCTCGCGGGACAGTCGTATTCCGTGCTGCTCGACCCGGCCGGCGCCGTGCCGCAGGTCGTCGACGGCGCCGGAAACCCGCTCGCGGCGACGCAGCTGGACTTCGTCGGCGCGACCGCGGTCGAGCAGGACAGCCCGGGCGTCGTATACGGGTGGCGGTCGATGAAGAACCGGCGCGCCTACGGCGGCTCGTACGAGACCGAGCACCTCGCGGGCGCGACGTACACGATGATGTTCCACGGTCGTTCGATCACGTGGTACACGGCGACGGGCCCGTTACAGGGCAAGGCCGAGGTATCGATCGACGGCCGCTCGCGCGGTGTGTTCGACCAGTACGCGCCGAGGGCGGACTACAAGGTCGCGCGAACCTTCGCGAAACTCGACGCCGGCTGGCACACGATCGAGGTCAGGGTGCTCGGCACGCACGCGAAGGCGGCCTCGGACACGCAGGTCGCCGTGGATGCGTTCGGGTTCGCCGGGAACGTGGTGCGGACGCCGAGCGGCGCCGCCACGTGGCGGAACACGAAGGTCGCCGGCGCCTCGCATCGGACCGTCGCGATCACCGATAGCCCGCGTGCCTTCGTGGACTTCTCGTTCCGCGGAACCGGGGTCGAGTGGATGACCGTTCGCGGACCGAGCCAGGGCCGGGCCGCGATCTACGTCGACGGCGCGCTCCTGCGGACCGTGGACAACTACGCCGCCTCGCCGACGCCGGACGTGTCGCGCGTCTTCACGGGTCTCGCCGACGGCGTGCACACCGTGCGGATCGTGGCGCTCGGGCGGTCTCGTCCCAAGGCGAAGGCTGCGCTCGTGACGATCGACGCGTTCCTCATCACGCCGTAACGCCTCCACCGGCGGTCAGCGTCCGAGGACGCCGTCGTGGCGGACATCGCGGAAGACCGAGAGGGCCGATGATCCGAGCCGGACGACGTCCAGCCCGTTCACCACCGCGCCGCTCCCGCTTACGGTCGTGTTCCGGATCCGGCCGGGCGGAAACGTCGAGGCCGCGAGGAGCAGCCGCGTCATCTGCGACATCGACAGGTCCGTCTTGATGAATCGCGACGCGCCGGCGATCCACGGCAGGAGCCTGCCCGGATCCTTCGCGAACGCCGAGCGCAGCGCGCGGAGGGTCGCCACGATCACCCGCCCCTGATCCATCGAGCGTCCGAAGTCGCCGCCCGGCACGTCGTGCCGGTCGCGGCTGAACGCGAGCGCCTCGCGACCGTTGAGGTTCGTCGGCCCGGGCCGGAAATGTGCCCCCGAGTTGGGGTCGCTCATCGGATACGGGACGTTGAGATGGAGCCCACCGATCCCGTCGATCAGGTGGTGGAACCCGTCGAACCCCGTCAGCAGGTACGCATCGACGTGGATGCCCGTCAGCTTCTCCACGGTGCGCACGACGAGATCGGGTCCGCCGTAGAACAGCGCCGCGTTGATCTTCGACGTTCCGTGCCCGGGGATCGACACGAACGAGTCGCGGGGGATGCCGACGATCGCCCCCCGCCGAAGCCGCGGGTTCACGCTCACGATGTGCAGTGAGTCGCCGCGCGTGGCGGTGACGGGTTGACCCGGCCGCGCGTCGCTCCCGATCACCAGCACGAACATCGGACGTCCGCTCCGAAGGGCGGGTGCGAACCGCGCCTTGCGAAGCTGCGCATGGACGCCGGCCGCGCTCGGGATCCGCGCCCGCACGCTGAACGACTCGATCCGCCACGCTCCGTTGGTTCGCTGCAGGATGTATCGGCCCCGCTGGGCGATCGGGACGCGGACGCCTTCTCCGGCGATCCCCGTGGCCGTGAACCGCATGTCGGCGAACGCGATGATCGGATGGCCGGCCCGGTCGGTCGCGAACCGAAGCCCGAGCTTTGCCCGGCGCGGCCGGACGCTCTCGAGCTGGCGCGCGACACGCCCGAGCGTCAGCTGGCCGAGGCGCCGGCGCGCGCCCGGCCGCGCCTCCGGAGCGAAGAACCGATCGAGCCCGGGGAACCGGCCGCCGCCCCATCGTCTCTGGTCGACGAACCCCGTCTCGTACAGGTCGTTGAACGTCGAGCGGAGCGCGGAGGCCGCGGCGCGCAGATCGCGAGGATGGACGGTCCCCGCAGGTCCGCGGCCCGTCACTTGACCGAGCGTGACGTGGAGCGCGTACGTCCGCGGTGGCGTCGCCGGCAGGGCGCCGGTGGGACGGGCGACCGGGCCGTTCGAGGCGCCGGGAACGATCGCGGGCACACCGACGACGCCGGCCACGGCGACGACGAGGACGGCGATCAGCGCGCGCGTGGACCTGGAGACGGCCAAAACGAACATCCTCAGCGGGCGGGACCCGTCACCCTACCGGCCCGCGCTCGAGGCTGCCGCCCCGGCCGGCATCAGGCGACAGACACGGAGATCTGGTGCCAGCCGGTGGCGCCGGAAGGGAACGGCGGCGTTCGCGTGGCGGGCTGCGTCCGTCCGTCGGCGTCCGTGGCGCGAACGGTGAGTGTGTGCTCGCCGGGGGTCGCGTCCCAGTCCCATCGCCACTGCCGCCACGTGTCGATCGTGTCCTGGGTCGCGAGCGCCGCCTCGTTCCACGCGCCGTCATCCACACGGACCTCGACGCGGTCGATGCCCGTATGCTGCGCCCACGCGACCCCGGCGACCACGACCGTCCCGGCGGAACGCGCCGTCCCGTTCCGCGGGGTGTCGATCCGCGACTGCGTCTGGATCGGCGCGATCCGAGCCCAACCCCGCTGCACCCAGTACGCGTCGTACGCGTCGTACGTGGTCGCCTCG